>VBDZ01000072.1 GCA_005881215.1 Chloroflexota bacterium
ACCCTGCAAAAGCTGCCCGATGTAGGTCAGCGGCGGAAGCCGAGGGGCCTCAATCTCGTCAATTTCCCTCCCCTCTTGTAACGGAGGGCGAGGGTGCGGAGAGAGCGACCCGCCCGAAAAAACAGCGGTCTCACGAAGCTCGAGCAGCGGCCCGCCGGTCGTCGAATGCAGCTCATACAGCGGGCTCAGCCGTAGGGCGTGGTAGCAGGCCCGTTCGAGCGTGGCAAAGACAGCCCGCTCGTTACGGAATCGAACCTCGCGTTTGGTCGGGT
>VBDZ01000071.1:0-5730 GCA_005881215.1 Chloroflexota bacterium
CACCTCGAGACCCTGTAGCGACCAGTAGCGCAGCAGCGAGCGGAGCGCGACCAGGAAATAGGTCTGGGTGGCGCGCGACAACGGCCGGCCGGTGTGGGCGTTCAGGTGGCGAGCCAGGGAGAGCTTGTAGCGGCGGACCACCTCGAGGCTGAGATCCGGCAGGTCAGCCACCTCGGGTTGCTCGCGGCCCAACCAGCCGAGCAGATGGTTGAGGTAATGGTCGTACTGCCGGATGGTCAGCTGGCTGAGATTGCGGTCGACCTCGCAGGCCTCGAGGAAGCGCCGGACGCGTTCGGCAAAGGCCAGGGCGACGGGTGGTGCCTGCGTCGGGGACGTGGGGGAGACGGTGGGCACGCTGCTGGGCGAGATTCTACGCCGATTCGAATTTGACACCAGCGACGCCGATCGCATAATATCGCGATATATCGTGATACTTACGTCAAGGAGGACTCTCGACATGTGGTCACGCCGTGATTTCCGCCACTTTGGCCGCCAGGGGTTCGAACGTGGGGATCTGAAGTACGTCATCCTGGAACAGCTCAAGGACAAGCCCGCGCATGGCTACGAGCTGATGCGGGCGCTCGAGGAGCGATTCGGTGGCCTCTATACCCCCAGCCCGGGCGCGGTCTACCCGACGCTGCAGATGCTCGAGGACATGGGCTACGTCAGCGCCGATCAGCAGGAGGGACGCAAGGTGTACAGCATCACCGATGCCGGGCGTAATTTCCTCGTCGAGCGGCAGCCCCAGGTCGACGAGGTCTTTTCCCGGATGCGGGAGCGCTGGGGTTCCCAGTGGGGCCCACAGACGCAACGCATGCTTCACGACTTGATGAACGATCTGGGAGACCTGACTCGCTCGGTTGCCGGCGAAGTCCGCCACCGCTGGCCGAACGTCGAGCAGCAGCGTCGCATTCGTGATGTCATCGGCCGGGCGAAGGCCGAGATCCAGGCGATCCTCGCCGAGGAACCGGCGGCCAAGGTCTAGAGTTCGCCGCGGATGATCCGGCGCCGGATCCACTCTTCGAAAAATCGTTCCTTGATGGTGTAGGCGCCGCGGGGTTCGAGGTCGACCAGCTCGCGGTCGATCAGGGTCTGTACCGCGCGCTGGACGGTCGTCGCCGCGCCCAGGTTGGCGCGGCGGCGATAGTCCTCGCTGTAGATGTTGCGCCCGCCCCACTCGACCAGCGCCACCAGCAGGTTGCGTTGCGCCGGGGCGGAGTCGTGCCAGAGGACCGTCATCTGAGCAGCCTCCGCGTCCAGCACCCGGTCGATGGCGGTCGATACGAGTTCCCCGCTGGAGAGCGGCAGCAGCGCCACCTCCCAGAGGAAGTGCGCCGCCTCCTGGGTGTCGTTCGGGTGCGCGCCGGTGAAGTCGATCAGCGCGAACACCGCCTCCTTCGGCACTGGCCGGCCACTGGCCTTGAACCGCGCCATCAGGAAGGTGGCGAATTCGGCGCGCGGCAGCGGCCCCAGCGGATAGGGGCGCGCCATCTTCAACAGCGGCGCGCTGCGCTCGTGCACCGCCTTGCGCAGCAGCGCCTGGCGCGAGCCCAGCAGGGCATAGCTCACGTGTTGCTGATGCTGGATCACGGCGCGCAGTTGCCGTAAAAGGCCGGCGCCCAGTTCCATCAGGTCCTGGAACTCGTCGAGGACGACGACCACCCGCTTTTTTTTGCTCGCCCGCCCGATGACCTCCGGTTCGTCGAACAATTGCTCGAGCAGCGCGTCGAGACTGGGCGCCCCGACGCTGCCCGCCTCGAACGAAAGCTGGGTGTGGCCATGGTCATCGATAGTCAGCGTGGGTCGGATGCGAAAGCTCTTGAGGTGCTGCACCACCCAGTCTTCGGCGCGCTGGGCGGGGCCTTTGAAGGCATCCAGGTAGACCGAGGCCAGGCGGTCCGCCAGCCGGGCGCGGGAGGGGACCAGCATGCAATCCAGGTAGGCGACCGAGATCCCGTCGGCCTCGAGCCGCCGCTTTACCTCCAGGATCAGCGACGTCTTGCCGAAGCGGCGGGGCGCCTCGAGCAGGATGTTCTGGCCGCCGCGCAACTCGCGCTCGAGCACCAGCAGATCGGCCTCCCGGTCGGTAAACGCATCCCCCGAGACGATCCGGCCGAAGCGGAAAGGGTTCGTGGCGGGCGGCTTTACGCGAGCTGGCATTACGCAGGTCAGTATAACGTGATTGCGCGAAGCTGCGTACTCAGAGCGTTGAGCGCGTCCCGCTCAGGCGGCGCGCTTCAGCGGGCGTCGTCGGGTCGGGTCATAGCCCGGCAGCAGCAGCGTCCAGTCCAGGCCATTGTGGCGCGCCCGGAAGTGCGCCAGGGCAAAGCGATCGCAGGCGGTCTCGGCTGCGGCTTTGCGGCCCCTCACCTCGCGCAGGTACCAGTGATAGAACTCGTGGCAATACAGAAAGCGCAGCACGTCGCGACGGGTGCGAAACCGGAGGGTGCGACCGAACCATTGAAAGGTAAGCCGTCGTCCCGGCCGGCGACGGGCCCGGTAGTAGACCTTTTCGTCCCAGGGGCGAAAAGGCTCGGGGACCTGGAGCTCGATCAACCGGTCCTCGTACCAGCAGAAGGCCGCCAGGTGGGGTGCCTGCCGGTAGCGCAGCGGCCGGGCGCTCACCCCGTAGCCGGGCGGGGGCGGCAGATCGATCAGCCAGCGGCGCAAGGTGTCGGCGTCGACGCCGGTAACGCGGGAGCGGATCGGGACCGCCGACCAGGCCCGGCGGAGAGGGGAGAGGGCCATCGCGTTTCAAGCTTAGGGAATTCTGGTGCGGCATCTCCGCCGGGACCGTTGTTACACAATTTGTAAGGTTTCGCCGCCCGGATGCCACAGGTTGTGGCCAGGTCTTGGACACCACCGAAGCGTTCTCGCCACAGACTGTGACCGGTGGACGCCCAGCCCCTGAGCGAGCGCGAGCTGGCGCGGCTCAAATCGAGTCGCCTGCAGCGGTCTAATCCCCAGCGGGTCGCCCCGGATTGGCACCACCCGTCGGACACCTGGACGCAAACCCTGCGGTGGATCCGGCTCGGCATCGTCGGCGAGCTGCGCTACTGGCAGGCCGCCCTGCCGACCCTGCTACGCGGAGACTTCATCTTTACGCTGGTGCTCTGGGTCGCGGTGTTCAGCGTGGCGGCCGCGGTGGTGGCGCTCCCGGACATCCCGCTGACCATCCGGTACAGCGCCGGACTGGTCGCCGTCGCATACCTCTATCTGTATGCGGAGCTGGCCCGAATTCGCCGGCCGGTGCCGGGCCGCCGCCTGCTGCTGGGGGCCGCCGATGTCGGGGTGGTCGCCGCCCTGGGGGCGCTGTCGGTTCCCTACGTCGGTTACGCGAACGTGCTCCTCTTTTTCGGGGCGGCCCGGGTCGCCGCCCGCTTCCAGGATCCGCGGGTCCTGCTCGCCGGGGTGGCGATGCTGCTGCCCTTCGAGCTGGCCGGGCACGCCGCCCTGGTGAGCATGCTGATCGACACCTTCGCCGTGCTCACCACCATGTTGCTGGTGGTGCAACTGACGACGACACTCGAAGGCGCGCAGCAAACCGCACAGCGCCAGAACGCCCTGGCGATGTTGACCTCGAGCCTGGCCCGGGTCCGCGACGAGGAGGCGCTCTTCGCGCAGCTGGTCAGCCAGGCGCCCGCGCTCGCGCCCGAGTGTGCCTGGGCATTCTGGCTCAAGGATCCGAGTTCGGATGACTTCCGTGCCGTTCGTTGGGCCGGACTCCACGAGGGCGAGTTACCCGGCTTCAGTTTTACGCCGACGCTGGGCGCGGATCGGACCCAGCCGGTGCTGATCAATGGCCCGCTGCCGGGGACCGGCGTTGGCGAGTGCACCCTGCTGTATCCAACCGCCGCCGACGGCGAACTCAACGGCTTGATCACGATTGCCGGGCGCCGCTCGCGGTTGCTGCCCGGCGCGCGGGGCCTGATCCGGGGCGTGGCCGAGGAAATGGGCGCGACCTTGCAGCGGCTGCAGGCCCTCGACGACGCGCGGCTGCGGACCGAGGCGATGGAGCACGCCAACCGGCTGGCCGGGCTGGCGGCCCGTCACTCCGCTGACCAGGCGGCCGCCCTGGAAGCGATCCGGCCGGCACTGGCGGACATGTTGCGCTCCGAAAGCCTCCACCTGGAGTGGGTCCACGGCGATCGCCTGTCGCTGGTGACGAGCGGCGACGATCCACTGCAGGGTCACGCGCCCGCGTGGCTGTCGCTGGCCGGCACTCGGAGTGCCGAGGCCCTGCTGCAGGGGCACCCGTTGCGGGAGCCGATGACCGGCCGCCGTCCCGAGGACCTGTTCTTCGTCCCGGCGGGGCTGCGGCATGTCGCGGTCGCACCGTTCCGCTGCGGCGAGCTCGAGGGAACACTGCAGCTGGGCCGGCGGCTGCCCCGGCCCTACGCGGCCGGTGAGGTGCTGCTGTTGCAACTCCTGGCCGAGCGACTGGCGCTGCTGTTTTCGGCCGGGCTGACGCCGAGCGGCGCAAGTCCTACGAGTGCGGAGGTGGGGTCATGAACAAACCGGTTCCAGCGGCCAGCGATGCGGCCGGGTTGGTGAACGAGATGCGGATGCTGGTGCAGACTGCCGAGCCTACGGTCGAGGTCGGTGACCGCGACCAACTCGAGCATTTCGTCAGCGCCCGGGTGGCGACCGTCCTGATGGTGCTGCTGGTGATGATCATCTTCGTCACCTCGGCGCTGCCGGACGTCGGGCCGAGCCTGGCGAAGGTCGTCGAGGCACATCTCTAAGCGCTTCCGCACGAATAAAATGCGTCTCGGACGTGGAGCCGCTGATCGACACCCGCACCAAGTTCGGTGTCCGCGCCGAGCGGCGGCTGCGTGAAGACCGCATCGGCTGGCTGGTCACGGTTGGCCAGGACGGCACACCGCAGCCGAACGCCGTCTGGTTCGCCTGGGACGGCTCGAGCCTGCTGATCTACAGCATGCCCGACCAGGCCAAGCTCAGGCACATCGCCCGCAATCCTCGGGTCGCGCTCCACCTGGACAGCCAGGACCACGGCGACGACATCGTCGTCGTGACCGGCACCGCGGCCGTCGATCCCACAGCCCCGACGGCAAACGTGAATCCGACGTACGTGCAGAAATACGCCTATTCGGTGGCGATCCGGATCACGCCCTCGAAGGTGCGCGGCTTCTGATCCGCCCCTATTCGGTGCGTCGTAGAATAGTCAATTAAAGTCGGTGAATCTGGATCGAGGGCGGGGCAGGCTGGTCGCGAGATCTGCTCTTCTAGCTAGGGCCGCCGGATCACCTTTGCGACCGGTACGGTTATCGCTCTTCGCCTCGATAAACTGCAGGGCAATTTCGGCCTCCGATTTCTTGATGATCAAGTAGGGGAGCATCGCAATTAGGAGTGGGCGCGCTGGGCCGGGACTGAGGCGAAGGTAACCACAGGGGCGGTGACGAGGGTTGCCTCGGACCACCTGTCGGATCAGATTCCCACCCCATCGCTGGTGCAGCCATTCCAGGACTTGAAAGTTAGTGTTGGTGAAGATGATTGCCAGGATGTGGTAGGGACGCCCCCGTTTGAGATAGCGCGCGATGTTCACACACCCTTCGCCATCGAAAAATCCAGCCGTGTAGGCCACTTCGTGGCTCGGAACGGACAATGGATGGCCTTCGGCGACGAAGAGGAAAGGTCGTAACCAGTTATCTACCGCGGTTCTGGCTTCCATGTATCCCCCAGAACGCGCACCGATCCCGCAAAATTCTC
>VBDZ01000071.1:5958-10094 GCA_005881215.1 Chloroflexota bacterium
CGCGTCCAGGGTCTCGTTGCCTTGCAGCCGGCCGCCCGGTAAGACCCAGTAGCGCTGACCGCGCTTGCGATGCTCGACCAGCAGGATCTGGTCCGCTCGGACGATCAGCGCCGCGACCCGCAGCTGCGGGGTGATCGGGCTAAAGGCGTCCACCAGGGAGGCGAGGCTGACTAGCGATGCGCTCATCGTAGGTGCCGGGCCTGCCGCTAGTCGCGCGGAATCATCAACGACTGTCCGGGCGTCAGCAGCGGCGAGCTCAGGTGATTGACCTGCAGGATGGCCTCGACATGCGGTCGGGGATCGCCGCGGTAATGCGCCGCCGCGATGCTCCAGACCGTGTCCCCCGGCGCCACCACCACGGTGTTCGCGACCACCGGACCGCTGCCGTAGGCGAACCGGCCGGTGGCGATCACCAGAGCGGTGGCCAGCAGGAGAATCCGGCCCCAGCCTCGCCGACGCTGGGGACGCGGATAGAGATTTTTGGCGCCGTCCTGCACGAACATGCGTTCGAAAACCAAGCTAGCACGAACAGGCGTTCGCGTCAAGGGCTTGCACGAACAAGTGTTTGCATGAGCCGAACGGATGTGCTAGGATGCGCCCGTTTTGCAGATCCACCCGGGTCATCGGATGGCCCGCCCATCGGTCAAATCAACGGATGTTCGCGCGCAAATCGCTGTGCTACGATGCTGTGATCGCGGCCTGAGAACCCCTCCTCTCCCCTCCCCGTGCGCGCCGATAAGCCCGGCGCTGGGTGCGAGATGATCGGCTCCTGGCCGTCGACGACGACATCGGCGCACAAGGGAGGGGACGACATGCCAGAACCGTTGACCAGCAGGCAGCGGGAAATCCTGGAGTACCTTCGGTTCCGTCAAAAGATCCGCAGCTACCCACCCACCGTCCGCGAAATTGGTGAGGCGGTTGGACTCTCATCCAGCTCCACCGTGCAAAATCACCTGAACACGCTGGAGCGCAAAGGCTACATCCGCCGCGACCCGACGAAGTCGCGCACCATCGAAGTCGTCGACATCGACGAGATGCAGGCGAAGTTGAGCAAGGTCGTGGCGGTGCCCCTGATCGGCCGGGTCGCCGCCGGGCAACCGATCCTCGCAGAGGAAAACATCGAAGATCACCTGGTGCTGAGCCAGGAGCTGGTCGGCAGCGATAACGCCTTCGCGCTCGAGGTCCACGGGGACAGCATGAAAGATGTTGGCATCCTGCCGGGCGATTTCGTGGTGGTGCGTCCCGGCAAGGACGCGCCGAATGGCAGCATCGTGGTCGCCCGCCTGGAAGATGAACAGACCAACGAGTCGACCGCGACCGTCAAGCGTCTCTTCCGGGAAGCGAGTCGCGTCCGGCTCCAGTCCGAGAACGACGCCTACCAGCCGATCTACAGCACCGCGGCCCAGCTGGAGGGCCAGGTGGTAGCGGTCGTTCGCCTCTTGCGCTAGGCCGATCGGCTAGGGGCGTTCACCGTGCCGTTCGGACCGGAGGTCCGGAATGGGTCGAATTTCGAGAGCAACCGTCGGGGCAGCGCCCCGCGGATCGCGACCCCGTCGGCGCGGTAGTCCACGGCCTCAACATTGCCCTGAGCGTGAAACTCCGCCTGCCGGGCATTCTCGCTGTAGGGCAGCAACACCTCGATCGACACCAGGTCGCCCGGCAACGTGTCAGCGACGGCCTTGCCCAGGGCATCAAGCCCTGACCGGCGTAGCGCCGAGATCGGTACCACCGCCCGATACGGTGACCAGTCCTCGGCCATCAGCGTCTCGACCGCGGCCGGGGCCAGTTGATCGACCTTGTTGAGGGCGAGCAGCTTCGGCTTTTCCAGCGCACCGAGATCCTGCAGCGTCTCGTGCACGGCCTCCATCTGGTCGCGCCCGTTGTAGCGGGTCGCATCGAGGACGTGCAGCAGGAGGTCGGCTTCCTGCACCTCTTCGAGGGTGGCCTTGAAGGCCGCCACCAGGTCGGTCGGAAGCTTCTGGATGAAGCCGACGGTATCGGTGAACAGCACCTCGCGGCGATTGGGCAGCCGAACGAGTCGCGTGGTCGGATCGAGCGTGACAAACAGCGCGTCCTCCATCTGGACCTGCGCTTTGGTCAACGCGTGCAGCAGCGTTGACTTTCCGCTGTTGGTGTAGCCGACGATCGCGATCACCGGGTAGTCGCTGCGGCGGCGGCCTTCGCGACGCAGCGCTCGCTGCTTGCGAATCTCCTTGATGTCACGGTCCAGTTCGCGAATCCGGTGGCGAATGCGGCGGCGATCGCTCTCCAACTTCTGCTCGCCAGGACCGCGAGTGCCCACCCCACCGCCCAATCGGGAGAGATCGCGGCCACCTTGCAGACGCGGCAGCAGATGATGCAGCTGCGCCGCCTCGACCTGCAGCCGGCCTTCCTTGGTGCGGGCGCGCTGGGCAAAGATGTCGAGGATCAGCTCGGTCCGATCGATCACCTTCACCTCGAGCTTGCTCTCCAGGTTGCGCTGCTGTCGTGGCGACAGCTCCTCGTTGAAGATCAGCAGGTCGAAGTCCGCCTCATGTTTGAGCGCATGGAGCGACTCCGCTTTCCCCTTGCCGATGAAGAGCGCCGGATCGGCCTTTCCCCGGCGCTGGGTATCGGTTCCCACCACGACCACACCGGCGGTTCTGGCCAGTTCGCTGAGCTCGAGCATCTGCTCTTCGATGGCGGCCAAACCCTGGTCCTCGTGGTCGAGGGACATCAGGTAGGCACGCTCCTGCCTGCCGTTGGAACTCCGAATCAACTCGCCTCTGCCGTCATGATACCCACGCGTAGCCGCTCGACAATCATCTCCAGATCTGCCGGGAGCCACTGCACGCGGCGATCCGCACGGAACCAGGTGAGCTGGCGGCGGGCATACTGGCGGACCTGGCGCACCGTCGATTCCGTGGCTTGTGCGAGTGACAGCCGGCCATCCAGGTGCGCGGCCAGCTCCGGGTATCCATGGCCCAGGCGCTGAAGGTCGGCCGCCGGAAATTCGCGACGAACCCGGGCAACCTCGTCCACCCATCCGGCGTCGATCATCTGGGTGACCCGGGATCCGATGCGACGATCGAGCTCGGGCAGCGGCACGTCGAGCCCGATGATGGTCGTTGACCACGGTGGTGGCTTCGACTCGCGCGCGACACTCGGCGGGCGGCCGGTGACCGCGTGGATTTCGAGGGCGCGGATCATCCGCCGGGGGTTGCGCTGGGCCCGCGCGGCACTCGCGGGATCGATGCGCTGCAACTCGGCATCCAGTGCCTCCGGACCTTCGGCTTCGAGTCGCTGCTCGAGCGCCGCTCGCAGCTCGGGATTCGGCGGCGCATCTCCCAGGTTCCAGCCGTCGAGCAGCGCGCGCAGATACAACCCGGTGCCACCCTGCAGCACGGGCAGGCGACGCTGACGGCCGATGTCCGCCACGGCGTCCATCGCCAGGCCCTGATAGTCGGCGACCGTGAACGGGGTGCCAGGATCCACGACGTCGAGCAAACGGCAGCGTAGGCCGCCCAGCTCCTGGCGGGTCGGTTTATTGGTGCCGATGTCGCAGTGCCGGTAGACCTGGCGGGAATCAACGGAGACCAGCTCGCCGTTGAGCCGATGGGCCGCGGCGATCGCCAGGGCCGTCTTCCCGCTCGCTGTGGGCCCCACGATGGCGACGATGCGCTGCCTGCTCAGGGGCGTTTGAACAGCCGCCTCAATTGGTCATCCGGAAGGATCAGCGTCGTCGGCCGGCCATGCGGACAGCTGATCGGTTCGGCCGTCAGTGCCAGCGAGCTCAGCAGTTGGCGCGCGGCCTCGGGGCTCAAGGCATCACCGAACCGAACCGCGCTGTGACAGGCGATCAGGGCCGCCGTCTCCCGCACTCGACGGTCCGGCATCCGCTCGCCGGCGAGGTCAGCCAGCACCAGCTCCAGGACCCGGTCGGCGCGAGCCTCCGGCATGTCGCTGGGCGCGGCGAGCAAGCGAATCGTATGGGGCCCGAACGGCTCCGCCTCGAAGCCCAGCGTGCGCAGCCAGGCGTCGTGCTGCTGATAGGCGGTCAGTTGGATCGGGGCCAGGTCGAGGAGATGCGGGATCAGCAGCAATTGACTCGCCGGCCGGCGCTCGTCGAGCCGCAGCAGGATTTGGTCGAAGAGCAC
>VBDZ01000073.1 GCA_005881215.1 Chloroflexota bacterium
CCATCCTCGGCTACAGCGTGACCACGACGCCGCTCACCAGCTCGGTGATGGCCATCGCATTTGCCTTCGTGTCGGGGCTGACCGGCACTTTCACCGCGTGCAACGTCGCCGGCTTCTCCGCCCTCGGTCCCCTGTCGATCGATCGACGGCCCTCCTGGTCGGCCGCCGCTCGATCGCTCGCCTGGCTCGCCAGCGGCACCATCGTCGTGGCCGGCGCGTACGGTGCCGTGGCGGCGCTCATCGGTCCGAGCATCCCGCAGCTCTCGTCGGCGCTGGTCGGCCGGCTTCCGGTCCGGTTGATCCAGTCGATGGTGGTCTTCGGCCTGCTTGGGCTGACGCTTGCGATCGCCGGCCTGGCGGCCGCCGGGCTGGTCAAGAACCCGCTCGGTCGAGTCTCAGCCCGGCGGCCAGCGATCCGCCTCGTCCTGGTCGGCGGACTGATCGGAGCCTTTCTGATCGGCCGGCCATTCCCGCTCTTCATGAAGATCTTCCAGTACGCGGCCTCGACCCATAACCCGGCGCTCGGCGCCCTCACCTTCGTGCTCCAGAGCCTGGGCAACATCGCCGTGATGGCGCTACTCTTCCTGGGCATCACCGCCATCGCCGGCGGGCGCCTCCGGCGCTGGCTGGCCCTCCGACCTGAGCGCATCACGCGATTGAATGCCACCGTCATGGTGGCGGCCGGCGTCTTCCTCCTGGCCTACTGGTGCATCCGGCTACCGGCGTACTTTGGCATCGGATGGTGGCCGAAGGTGCCGTGGTCGTAAGCGGCTAGCATCAGGACGATGTCCCACCGAGTTGGTGGCGCCGTCCTGGCCGGGCTCGTGCTGAGCGGCTGCACGTTCGGCGGCTCATCGACCGCAACCACACCATCACCTCGTCCCTCGACGACGCCGACCGCGACCACACTCGCCTCGCCGCAGCCCCTCAACTTCACAGTTAAATCGGTGGCCGACGGCCTGGTCGCTCCCTGGGCGCTGGCCTTCGCAGCCGATGGCACCATCTGGCTCACGGAACGACCGGGGCGGGTGCGCATCATTCGCAATGGCCAGCTGCTTCCGGCGCCGGCGCTCACGCTGAGCGTCGTCACCGCCAACGGCTGCGAGAGTGGGCTGCTGGGGATCGCCGTCAAGGCGCCCAACGTCTTCCTCTATTACACCTATCGCGGATCGGGGGGCAACACCAATCGCATCTCGCGCTTCACGATCCAGGGCGACTCGCTGGTCGGCGAGCAGGTGCTGCTCGACGGCATCCCCGGTGGGACCTGTTACCACTTCGGCGGGCGCCTCAAGCTCGGCCCCGATGGCTGGCTCTACGCCACCACCGGTGAGGGCTACGTGCCGTCGCGCGCCGCCACCGCCAGCGGCCTGAGCGGGAAGATCCTGCGGCTCCGCCTGGACGGCACCGGCCAGGAGGTCTTTGCCTGGGGGTTCCGCAACCCGCAGGGGATCGCGTTCGACGCCGCCGGCCGGCTCTACGCCAGCGTCAACGGACCAACCGGCGACCTCGGTTTGTGCTGCCACGACGAGATCGACTACGTCCAGCAGGGTAGCTTTTATGGCTGGCCCGAGTTTGCCGCGACGGTGCGGACGCGATACGGTCAGGAGGGCATGCCCGCGACCCGAAGCGGGCCGATCGCCAACAGCGGCGACTCGACCTGGGCGCCGAGCGGCATCACGTTCTACACGCCGAAGAGCAACCAGCAGGCCACCCTACTCGTGGCCGAGCTACGCGGGCAGGCCTTGCAGCGGTTCATCATCGACGCCACCGACCCGAGCAAGGTGCTCAGCCAGGAGATCGTCCTGCAAGGAAAGGGGCGGCTGCGCGACATCGTCGCCGGGCCGGACCACTGCGCCTATCTCCTCACCAACAATCGCGATACGCGCGGCACGCCGATGTCCGGCGACGATCACCTCTTTCAGCTCTGCCCGTCGTGAGCGCCGACGAGCGCCTGGAATTCCGGCAGAGCGCGGACCGAGTCGAAGTCGGAATCCTTGCGGACCTGCTCGCCGAGGGACGGATTGACCGTCAGCGCCTCGCGGATGGCGCCGATAGCCTGCTCCGACCTGCCGCCGCGCGCCGCATAGCCTCCCAGCTTGAAGACCATGTAGCTGTACAGCTTCGGCTCTTGCGGGAAGAGCTCGCGGATGGTCGCGGCCACGGCCCGCCGAAGCTCGAGCGCGCGCTCGACCTCGCGGCAGCGCAGATAGACGTTGGCCCAGTGCTCGGCGGGATGGTCATACCAATTGACGAGGACCAGTGTTTCCAATGAGTCGCCGCGCTGCCACGGGTACCGGTTCTTCTGGGAGAGGTCGTCGCGCGTGAACCGCTGGATCAAGCCGGCGGTTTCGGCGCGGAGCCGTTCCGTCTCCCCCACCAGCTGCTCCCAGGGCGTCTCGCGCTGTTCCAGGAAGATTCGATCATTCCACGCCAGATCGTCTGATGTATCCGGAGGTGAGCTGCCGTCGAGCGCCGCTTTGAGGCGATTGATGGCGTCCTGGCGCCAGAAATTGTTGTGCGCGACCTCATCCTTGGGGCTCCAGTTGTGGAGCTCGCCTCGCGCCACGCGCTCGTCGGGACTCAGGCGCCCCGCATAGGTATCCTGGTCGGCCTGCCCGCGTTCCAACAGCGCCAGCAGCCGCCGCTGGGTATCGGTGTCGACGGTCGTGATTGGATCCATCGTCAACGGCGTACTAGGCGGACGGTCGCCGGGTCAGCTGGCCGACCTCGATCAGGTGGCCATCCGGGTCGCGAATGTAGGCCCGGATTTCGTTCGCATGCTCCTTGGGCTCGGTCAGGAACTTTGCGCCCTTGGCCGACCATTCCTTGTAGAGCTTGCGAATGTCGCCGACGCGGAGATTCATGAAGGCGCTGGTGCGATTCGGGTCTGACGGCGTGGTCAGGGTCACTGTCGGCTTATCATCGGTTGGTCCACCGCCCTCGTTGAGGATCAACCACGTGTTCGCCAGCTTCATGATCACCGGGTCGCGCTCGAGCACGACCTGGGCGCCGAAGACCCGCTGGTAGAAGTCGCGGGATCGATCCTGGTCGGAAACCACCAGGAATTGCGTGATCACGAAACCGTCGCCCTTCGGTGCCGGGAAATCTTCGGGGTTCATATCCAACCTCCTTGAGATCGAGAGGCGGCCTTATGCCGCCTCTCCAACTGTTGCCATTGTGGTCCTTGGACGTCGGCCGCTGATCACGGCAATTGCAATCACCAGTCCGACAACCGCGATCGCACTCCCAACCCCATAGGCGGTGCTGTAGCCAGCGGTCACCGCCTGGCTGATGACCGCGTGCGACGGCAGGATGTTCAGCAGGTCATTCCCCAGCTGCTGGGCGACGTTGACCAGTGCCGAGCTGAGACCTGATTCCCGTGGGCCGACGCCGGTCACGGCGACGATCGTGGTCGACACGAAGATCAGCCCCAGGCCAAACGACAACACCAGCGCCGGGCCGAGCAGGCCGGTGAGGTAGCCCGAATGGTCGCTGATCCGCGAGAGGCCAAACAGTCCGAGGGCACCCGCGAGCGATCCGATCGCCATCGGCGTCCGCGCGCCGAGCCGGGCAATGAAGCGCGAAGCCAGCTGGGCGCCGAGAACGATCCCGACCGTGATCGGCAGGAAGGCAAGCCCGGCTTTCAGCGGGCTGTAGCCGAGGATGTTCTGCATGAACTGGGTGAGAAAGAACAGGAACCCGGAAAGCGTCGCGCCGATCGCGAACCGGACGGCGTAGGAGCCGGAGCGATCGCGGTTCGCAAAGATCCGCAGCGGCATCAACGGCTGGGCGCTTCGCAGCTCGATGACGATGAAGGCGACCAGCAGGACGAGCGCGCCCGCGATCGGTCCCAGGGTCAGCGCATTCGTCCAACCACTGCCGGCGGCCTTGTTCAACCCGTAGACCAGCAAGGTGATCCCGGCGGTGACGGCGATGGCGCCCGGCAGGTCGAGGCGACCCGGCCGGCCTTCACTTGCCGCCAGCACCCGCGGCGCAGCCAGCGCCAGCACGATGCCGATCGGCACGTTGATGAACAACACCCACTGCCAGGAGAAATAGTTGGTGATCAAGCCGCCGAGTAGCAGGCCAAGCGCGCCACCCGCTCCCGTCACGGCCGAGTAGACTCCGAGCGCGCGATTGCGCTGCGCACCCTCGGGAAAGGTCACCGTCACCAGGGAGAGCGCGGTGGGGACGACGATCGCGCCACCGACCCCCTGCACGACGCGGGCGGCGATCAGCCAGCTCGAGCTCGTGGCGAATCCGCCGGCCAGCGATCCAAAGGTGAACACCAGGATGCCGACGATGAACATTCGGCGCCGGCCGAACAGGTCGCCCGCGCGCCCACCAAGGAGCAGCAGGCCGCCGAAGGCGAGCGCGTAGCCGTTGACCACCCACTCGAGCCCGGTCGGGGTGAAATGCAGCCCCCGCTGGATCGATGGCAGCGCGATGTTGACGATGGCGGTGTCCAGCACGACCATCAGCTGGGCGAGCGCGATGACGATGAGGGCGAGGCCGAGATTGCGGGATCTAGTTTCCATGCTTGCTGCTCCTTATTTCGAAAACGGGATGCCGCTGGGCCTCCCGAATGAAGTCGGTCGTCGATGCGTCGGCGGTCAGCGCGTAGAAGCGACGAAGGAAGGCCGCCTGCAAGGGCGACTTCAGGCGCGGCCCGAGCACCTCGTTCAGGACTGCGCCGGCCGCTTCGGGAGCCAGCTCGATGGCAGCAACCGACTCGTGGTGCCGCCCCCGGCTCAGGATTCCCTCCCCCGCCGCCCGCAGGTTCCGGGTCCAGTTGGTCTCCCCGAAGGTGGCCAGCAGCCAGCGGCGCCCGTCGTGCTCGAACAGCCCGACCGGGGTGGTTCGCGGCTGGCCGCTGGATCGGCCGCGCACGGTGAGCAGCCGCATCGGTCCAACCGGCACGCCGGCGCGAAGCAGACGCAAGATCAGGGGGTTGAAGGCCGGGACGTACCCCGGAACCTGGTTGGATCGGGCCATTTCAAAGTCCCTCCTCTGGGGTAGAATGTCCATGTCGATATATTTTCTCAAATAGTTTGAGATTGCAAATAATGTATACAAACAAAGCCGAAACGGAGTCGCACTGATGCCGCGGCGATCCGCAACCGCCGCGCCGGCCATGAGCCAGGCGGAGCTTGCGGAGCTCCTTCCCCTGCTGCCGGCCCTGACCAAGGCGATGACCCGCAAGTCCCACGAGGTGCCGGCCGCCATCAAGGCCGACTGGCATCGCCACGGGCTAGCGCCCCGGCACATGAACCTGCTGGTATCGCTCGCGCTGGGCGGTCCGATGAGCGTCAGCGACCTGAGCGCCCGGCTCGAGGTCGGCCTGGCGACCGCCAGCCTGATCGTCGGCGAGCTCGGCCGGGTCGGCCTGGTGGTCCGCAGTGAGGATCAGACCGATCGGCGGCGGACCATCGTCGATCTCGCGCCCGCCCACCGGCAGGCGATCAGCGCGTTTGTCGGGCGACGTGCGGCCATCCTGAAAGAGGCGCTGGAGCCGCTCACGCCGCCCGAGCGGGCCGGCCTGGTCAAAGGGCTGCGCGCCATCGTCTCGGGGCTCGACGCAACGCTATCCCCGGACGACGCACGGAAATAATCCGATGACGTTCGACCCCGCCGCCTGGCACGACTACTTCATCGTGGTCGGCGGCGGCGCTGCGGCCTTGACCGGGCTGGTCTTCGTCGCCATGTCGCTGCATCTCGACCAGATCGCCCTCAATGCTGCCCACCGGCATCGGGCACGGACGGTCCTCACCGGGCTGACCGCCGTCTTCATCCGCTGCGCCCTGGTCCTGATGGCCGGACAGAGTGCCCAGGCGGTCGCCGTCGAGCTGTTCGGTGTGCTGGTCGGCGTCGAAGCGATCCTCTATCTAAGCATCCGGCAGGCGCTGCGCTCGTCCGAGACTCCGGATCCGGCCCTGCTGTGGCGAACCATCGGGAGCTTTGCCTGCCTGGTCCTCGAACAAGCCGGCGCCGTCGTCCTCTTTACCGGCGATGCCCGGGGTCTCTACGCCGTCGGCGTCGGCATGATGGCGTCCTTCGTCTTCATGGTGACCGGCGCCTGGCTGCTGATCGTCGGCGTCCGGCGGGAAGATGCATCGGCAGAAGCCACCGCGTGACATCGCGCAGGTAAACTGAAGCCTTCCATGAGTGCCGTTCGACCAAGCACGCCACCGCCATCGCCCCAGCCGCAACCGGCCTTCACCAACCAGATTCCCGCCGAGCGCCGCTACTGGGTATTGAGCGCGGTGATGCTGGTGATGTTCACCTCGATCCTGACCAGCACCATCATCTCCACCGCGGCGCCGACCATCGTCGACGAGCTGCACGGCCTCAACCTCTACGCCTGGTTGTTCTCGTCGTACCTGCTGGCCTCGTCGGTGACGGTACCCGTCGTCGGCAAGCTCTCCGACCTGTTCGGCCGGCGGCCCTTCTACATCGGCGGGCTCGCGCTCTTCCTGGTCGGATCGGCGATCTGCGGCTTCTCCCAGAACATGGGCGAGCTGATCGGGGCCCGTGCCCTGACCGGCATCGGTGGCGGCGCGATGATGGCGCTCGGCGCCACCACCATCGGCGATATCTTCTCGCCCCGCGAGCGTGGCCGCTGGATGGGGTTGATCATGAGCGTCTTCGGGCTGGGCAGCATCGTCGGCCCGCTGGTGGGCGGATTCATCACCGACCATTTCGGCTGGCGCTGGGTCTTTGGGGTCAACGTGCCGCTTGGTTTGGTCGCCCTGGCGCTTCTCGGCAGTCTGCTGCCGCGCATTCGCGGCCGGGGCCGAGTGCGGATCGACTGGGTTGGGATCGTCCTGCTGATCGCGGGCGTGGTGCCCATCCTGATCGGGCTGACCTGGGCGGGCATCACCTATCCGTGGAATTCGGTCCACGTCGTCGTCGCGATTGCCGGGGGTGCCGCGGTGCTGCTGCTGTTCGCGATCTGGGAAAACCATGCCGCCGAGCCGGTGCTGACCCTCCACCTCTTCGAGAGCCGTGCCTTCACGGTGGCGGTCATCCTCAGTTTCCTGGTCGGGATCGCGCTGTTTGGCGCGCTGACCTTTCTTCCCCTCTATGCGCAGGGCGTCCTCGGCTACAGCGCGCAGGACGCCGGCCTGGTGCTGGCGCCCCTCATGGGCGGCTTCGTCATCGGCAGCCTGGTCGGCGGTCAGCTCACCACTCGGACCGGGCGCTACAAGGTGCAGACCGTGATTGGGATGGGCATCGGCTGCGTCGGCATGTTCTTACTCTCGCGGCTGTCGGCGAATTCGTCGTTTGTGGAGTCCGTTCCCGGGATGGTCGTGACCGGCGCCGGCGTGGGCGCCGTGTTTCCGACCCTGTCCGTCGTGGTGCAGAGCGCCTTCCCGTATCGCATGCTCGGCACCGCCAATGCCGCCCGCCAGTTCTTCAATAATCTCGGCGCGGTGATGGGGGTCCCGGTGATGGCCACCATCGTGATCGAGACCCTCAAGAACGAGCTGCCCAGGCACCTTCCGGCCGGCAGCGGGTCGCGGCTCGCCGGCGCCGCTGCCAACGGTGCTCAGGGGTTGATCGCCGGACAGAGCCAGGGGCTGAACAGCGCGTTTGGGAGCCTGCCGCCATCCGTGGCGCACCAGGTCCTCACCGCCGTCCGGGTCAGCCTCGCCACCGGTGTAGAGCGCGCCTTTATGCTGGGCACGGTGCTGGCGGCGCTGGGTTTCGTGACGACCTTCTTCCTGCCCGAGATCCCGCTGCGCGGAACGATCCAGGATCACCCCACCGGATGAGCTCCGTGGCTCGCTCCCCAGTCGTGGGGCAGGGTCAGGCTTGGGAATTTCCCACGCTGAACGACGTGCTCGCCGCCCGCGATCGAATCGCCCCCTACCTCAAGCCCACGCCCCTCCACCGCTACCCGGCACTCGACGAGCTGGTCGGCACCGAAACCTGGGTCAAGCACGAAAACCATCAGCCAATCTGTGCGTTCAAGGTCCGCGGTGGGATCAATCTCATCGCGCAGCTGTCGGAAGATGAGCGGCGTCGGGGTGTCATCACGGCATCGACCGGGAACCACGGACAATCGATCGCCTATGCCGCCCGCCTGTTCGGCGTCAAGGCCATCGTCTGCGTGCCGGAGGGCGCCAATCCCGTCAAGGTGAAATCGATCGGCGGCCTTGGGGCGGAGATCGTCACGCACGGCAAGGACTTCGACGAGGCTCGCGAGCACTGCGAGCAGCTCGCCACGACCCAAGACTATCGGTACATACACTCGGGGAATGAACCGCACCTCATCGCGGGCGTCGCGACGCAGGCGCTCGAGATCCTCGAGGCGCAGCCGGACATCGACGTCATCATCGTGCCCGTCGGCGGTGGCAGTGGCGCCTCCGGCACCTGCATCGTGGCGAAGACCATCAATCCGAAGGTCCGTGTGGTCGCGGTGCAATCGGCCGAGGCGCCGGCCGCCTACCGATCCTGGAAGGAGCGTCGCCTCGTCGCTGATCGGATGGCCACCATCGCCGAAGGCCTGGCGACTCGCACCGCCTTCGAATTACCCCAGCGCATCCTCTGGGAGAAGCTCGACGACTTCATGCTGGTACCGGATGCCGAGATTCGCGCCGCGGTGAGGCTGATGATCGAGACCACTCGCAACCTCGCCGAGCCGGCGGGTGCAGCCCCG
>VBDZ01000095.1 GCA_005881215.1 Chloroflexota bacterium
ACGAAGCAGACCGTAACCGGGAGCGGCGCGCCGAAATCCGGCTTCAGCTCCTTGCCGGTGAAGACGGCGACCACCCCGTCGGCCTTCTTGGCCCTGGTGGTATCGATGCTCACGATCCTGGCGTGCGCCTCGGTGGATCGGACGACATGCATGTGGGCGACGGCGGTTTGCGCGATGTCGTCGACGTAGCGGCCGGTGCCCGTCACCAGCCGGGGATCTTCTCGGCGCTTGATCGAAGCGCCGACCATCTGAGATATGGCCATGTTGAACCCTCCTCGCGTTACGAGACGGACGCCGGCGCCTTGACCTCGGCCCCGGTTGCCATGACCTTCGCCGCCGACTGGATCGCCTTCACGATGTTGTGGTAACCGGTACAGCGGCAGATATTCCCTTCCAGACTGATGCGGATTTCGCGCTCGGTCGGGTTGGGATTGCGCTCGAGCAGCTGCCTCGCCGCCATGATCATCCCCGGGGTGCAGAAGCCGCACTGGAGACCGTGCTCATCCCAGAACGCCTGCTGCAACGGATGCAGCGTCGAGCCCTGCGCCAGGCCCTCGATGGTGGTGATCTCGGCGCCGTCGGCCTGGACCGCAAACATCGTACAGGCCTTGGCGCTGTGACCGTTGAGCTCGATCGTACAGGCGCCGCAGTTGCTGGTATCGCAGCCGACGTGGGTCCCCGTCAGTCCCGCCTGTTCTCGAATGTACTGGACGAGCAGGAGCCGCGGCTCGACCTCGTGTTCGTACTTCGTGCCATTGATGGTGACGGCAACTCTGCGCCTCATGGGCACCTCCTCTGAGCTCACCGATCCGCCTGCCGCCATCAGGTATAGCACTCGAGTACGCGAGTGTCTAGCGTGAAAACGACGGCGAGGCCGATGCGTGGCGCCGGGTTAGCGCCGCGTCGGGACTCGAAGCTCGACGCGTCGGCAGTTGCGGCAGGCGAGCAGCTCCATGTCGAGGATGCCTTCCCCGATCTCGGCCCAATTGCCCATGAGTGCCGCCCAGCCGCCGCTGACGCCACCGACCCGAAAATGCTCGACGCCTAACGACTGGAGAGGTCCTCGGCAGCCCAGGCAGCTGTCGGGCGCTTGCTCAGTAGCCATCACGGACCATCGTAGCCGCGCTGCTCGGCGGCTACTGCGGCGATCGCCGACGCCACCGCGGTCATCAGCTTCTCGGGCCCGACCGTGATCCGGAGATGTCCCTCGAGCCCGAACTCCGATCCCCGCCGAACCAGGAACCCGCGCCGCACCAGCCCCTCGTACCAGCGACCATCATCGCCGCCGGGATTGGCCAGCACGAAGTTGGCCTGCGAGGGCCAGGTGGGGATGGCGAGGGCCGCAAGTTTTGCCGCGAAGCCGTCTCTGGCGGCGACGACCTGGCGCCGTCGCGCCTCGATCATTGCCGGGTCCCTCAAACAGGCCATCCCGGCGGCGAGCGCGAGCCGGTTGACGTTGAACGGTTCCTGCACCGCATCGAGGCAGGGAATCAGATCGGGGTTCGCGATAGCAAAACCAAGGCGTAACCCGGCGATGCCGAACAGCTTGGAGAAGGTTCGCAGCACGACGACCGGTCGGCCGTCGGCCACTTCAGCGACGCGCGACGGCCGCTGCTTCGGAGCGATGTAGTCCGCATAGGCCTCGTCGACGATCACGAGACAGCCGTGGGGCAGCCGTTCGAGGAACGCGGCCCATTCTTCTGGCGCCAGCGCGTCGCCGGTCGGGTTATTCGGATCGCAAACAAAGACGAGCTTGGCGCCCTGGGCCGCCGACAGCATTGCCTCGAGGTCGAGGCGGTACTCGCGGCTCGGTACCCGAAGAACCTCGGCACCGGCGGCTTCACACGCCTGGCGGTAGAGACCGTAAGTTGGTTTTGGCAGGACGACGCGATCGCCCGGATTGAGGAAGGCGGCGACGACCGCAAAGACCAGCGCCTGGATCCCGTGCGCCGGTGCCACCATGGCCGGATCGGCCCCGGTCCGCGCGGCGACCAGGTCGCGAAAATCGCTGTAGGCCTGCTCGGGATAAAGCGGCGCTCGTCGAATCTCCTCGATCACCGCTTCTCGCACACCGGGGAGGAGGCCGAACAGGTCTTCATTCCAGTTCAGCTTCACAATGTCCTTGACGCCGTAACGAACCTCGAGCTCGGTCAGGCTCGGACCAGGATCGTAGGCGGCGACCGTCCGCAGCGACGGGCGTACGAGCTCGCGGAGGCCTGTTTGATCGGGGTGCACGAGGGGTACACTAACCAATGTTGTTAGCTAAGTTCGCCTCGCCATTTCAACCCGGCGAACTGGTTGTCCATTCCACTCACGGCATCAGCCGATACGTTGGTACTCGGATGCTGCAGGCGGATGATGGCACCAGATCGGAATACCTTCAGCTGGACTACGCCGAGGGACACCGTGTTTTCGTTCCGGTTGAACACATCGGTCGCCTCAGCAAGCACCTCGGCGCAGACACCGAGCTGGCCCGCCTTACCACGGAAGTCCAGCACCGCACGCCCTACAGCCGTCCTCAGAAGCCGAAGTAGGTAGCGGTCAGCCTTCGCCAGGCTTGGCGGTTTCCGGTTTAGAACCCGCGGCGACCGGGGTTCCAGCCGTTTCTTTGGTTTGCGCCTGAGCTACGGTGCTCGGTTGCGGCTGGACGATCCTATTGGAGCGCTCGACGTCCGCTGTTCGCACCAGGGCGTGAGCGATGGCCTCGACAACCGATTCCTCGTGTGGCCGGAGAAAGTCTCGAGCATCGCGTTGGATCTTCCGGGGAACCATGTCCTTGATCACGCTCTCCATGGCTTCCGCCCACTCATCGGTCAGGATGTGCGTCAGCTCGTGCACGATGACGACATCGCCCCGTTCGACGAGCACGTCCTGGCGAAAGGTGAGCTCTGCTTCCAGGAATCCGGTATTGACCTTGGCCAGGCCCTCGGCGCCGCGCAGTTTCGGCTTGTAGGCCGGCCGGAGGGTCCAGGCGCCCAGACCCATTCGCCGCTGCCACTCAGCGAGCCGCTCCTGGAACCATGCGGCCGGCTTGAGTTCGCGACGCCCGGGAGCACCCTCCTGTCTCTTCATTGGTAAAGGGTACGCCTGAGTTGATTGCGGATCGTTTTACACGATTCCTGCCTTGACTTTACAGCGATCGCTTCAGTAGTCTCGGCCAAGGGATTCGGTCGAGCACTCAGGAGGTGAGACCTTGAGGAAGAAACCTACGTTCGTGTTGCTGGCGGCTGCAACGGCGGTCCTGATATCGACGACCGTTGCCTCCGCGCAGGCAACATCTAGCCTGGTGACGACTGGAAGTCCAGCCGGTAACACCCCGCAAAACCATCAAAACGAACCGGCGGTGGCCCTCGATGCCGCCTCGCCGAACATCCTGGTGGCAGGCTCGAACGACTTCGTGGATCAGGAAGCCTGTCCCCAGCAACTGGCCGTCAACAGCGGCACCTGCCTGGACCGCGCCACCGGCGTCGGCCTGTCCGGCGACTATTTCTCGTTCGATTCGGGGCATACCTGGACCCAGCCGGCATACACGGGCTGGACAAACGTCGGTTGCGACCCGATGACCCTATGCAAGGGGCACGCCGGTCCGATCCACACCCTTCCCTGGTATTTCGAAAACCAGCTGGTTTCCTTCGGTGATCCGGCGGTTGCAGTCGGGCCTGTCCCGGGAAGCAACGGCAAGTTCTCCTGGGGTAACGGCCAGCGCGTCTACTACGGGAATCTGGCTACCGCCTTCAGCACCACGGTCGAATTTTCGTTCCCCAACCCCGTCTTCCACGGAGTCGTGGGCGTCGCCGTCTCGCGCCTGGACAATCCGAGCCTTACATCGGTGGCCGACAAGAATAGCTGGAAGCCACCGGTCATCGTCTCGAGCACAACCGGCGAGACCTCGTTCCTCGACAAGGAACAGATCTGGGCCGACAACGCAGCCTCGAGCGGCTTCTTCGGGAACGTCTACATCTGCGCGAACGATTTCCGGAGCAATGCCGCGCACCAAAAGGGCAACGCTCCGGTGCCGATGATGGTGTATTCCTCGACCGACGGCGGCACGACCTGGACCAAGCGGCAGGTGACCTCGGCCGTCACGAACGGCATCTCTCCGCAGAATGGGTTCGGCTACAGCGGTTGCACCATCCGCACCGACAGCCACGGCGTGGTCTATCTATTCGCCGAGCGGTTCAGTCGCTCGGGCCCGCCGAACAACAGCGCCCACGTGATGTTCAAGTCCTTCGACGGTGGCATGCACTGGACGGCCGGCACGGTCACCGCGGTTGTCTCCGACCCCTGCTACTTCGTCGACCCCATCGAGGGTCGCTGCGTGATGGATGGCTACGCCGGCGCGCGCACCGACCTGGCGGCCTCGCCCAGCGTCTCGATCGCCAACGGCGCCCCCACCGGCGCAAAGGCGACCAACGAGATCGTGAATGCCTGGTCCGACGCCCCGGCCCTCAACGGAGAGTTCACCAAGTTCCAGTATTCGATGAATGGTGGATCGAGTTGGAGCGATCCCAAGCAGGTTTCGCTGGCTGGTGACCGGCCACTCTACTCGGCGCCTGCGATCGCGCCGGATGGTTCCAAGGCATACGTCATCTACGAGGCAGACACCGCAGTCTGGCGTGGCAGCGACTTCACCTCGCCGCGCCCTTACCACGGCGTCTTCCGAAGCTCGCCACTCGACAGCACGGGGATGCCGACCAATTGGACGACGGAGTTCAACGAACCGGCCGGCGGCACGACCGGCGGCGACCTGCGGGCGACATATCCTGGTCATGACCTCTACCAGGAACGAGTGGGCGACTATGTCTATGCCGCCGCTTCCGACACGTATGGCGTCGGCGTCTGGACCTCGGCCGCAAACGCCGCGGTCTGTGATGCCATCCAAACGTACCGCGCGAATTCCTTCGCGGCGGGACATCACGCCCTTCCCGCACCGTGGCCGCTGACCGACTGCCCACCGAACTTCGGCAACACCGACACGCAGTCCGCTACCACTGGATAGGCGCACTGCACTGACGCTAACCAAGGGGCGGCCCGAGGGCCGCCCCGCTCCCCCCTGTGGGGAGAGACTGTGGCTCAAGGGTTAAAGCCGCTGCCGTTAGGCGTCGAGGGCGCCGCACACCAGGTCGCGAAACTCCTCATCGGGAATCGCGGTAGCGTCATCCGGCCGCGGCTGGATGGTCCCCTTGCCGGTCTCGAGCGTGGGGTGACGGGCCATGAAGCTTCCAATGAGTCCTCATATGGCACCTACTCCTCAGGAAGCCGCATCGGCGATCACCGCCAGCAGGGTCGAGGCGTCGCTATCGCTTGGTCGGACGCCCATCGGCTCTGCACACTCAAGCCCTGAAATCTGCTGGGCCATCTCAGGGATTCCGATGGCGGCTTTCAATTTCGCGATCCGCCTGGGAAGAGGGCCCGATCCGGACAGCCAGATCCACACGGTCCGACAAACATTCGCCGGGCGATCGATGCCATTCGTCTGGTGGGTTAGGCAGGAGGATTTGCA
>VBDZ01000096.1 GCA_005881215.1 Chloroflexota bacterium
TCCTCGATCGTTTTGAATTTTACGGTGCGCCGGTTTTCGATGCATGATTCCGAGCCAAGCTTGACCGCAGCGCCTGCGGGTCGCAGACTACGCCCTAGAAGAGGAGGAGTCGTGGCGGCAATCATGGAGCGGCAGCTCACCATCACGAACAAGGTCGGCCTGCATGCCCGGCCGGCCGCGCTGTTCGTCCAGACCGCCGCGCGCTTCAAGGACACTCGGGTCGAAGTCGTCAAGGACGGTGCCGTTCGAGATGCAAAAAGCATCCTCAGTGTGCTGACCCTCGGGGTGAGCCAGGGAACCACCATCACGGTTCGGGCCGAGGGACCCCAGGCGGAGGCCGCGGTGGCGGCGCTGACCGACCTGGTGGACCGTGACTTCGGCGAGTAGCACGTCCCGGACGCGCTTGCGCGGGATCGCCGCCGCGCCCGGCCAGGTCGTCGCTCCCGCGTGGCGATGGGTGGAATCACAGGTCCATGACTCTGGCGTCGACCTCACCGGCGAGGCCGGCATCAACCGGCTGCAGGTGGCCATCAAGGGGGTCAAGGCTGCGTTGGCGACCAAAGCCGCGCGGCTGGAAGCGAACGGCGCCGCCGCCGAGGCCGGCATCCTGGAAGCGCAGGCCCTGATGCTCGACGACCCGGCACTGCTGGATGGCGCCTCGGGCCTGATCCGAAAAGGCGGACTCGCCGACAGCGCCGTGGCGGACACGATGGCGCCGTTTGCCGAAATGCTGCGCGCCTCACCCGATCCGGTCTTCCAGGCTCGTGCCGTCGACGTCGAGGACGTGGTCGAGCAGGTCCGCCGGGCGCTGCACGGTGTCAGCGACCTGCCGCCGCCGCCGGAAAAACCGTCGATCGTGGTGGCGCGGGACCTCGCCCCGTCGCAAACGGCGGGACTCGATCGCACCCTGGTGGTCGGTTTCGCCACCGAGCAAGGTACGGCCACCGCGCATACCGCGATCCTCGCCCGCGCCCTCGGCCTCCCGGCGGTGGTGGGCATTGCCGGACTGGTCGACGCGGTCGAGAATGGTCAACCGCTATTACTCGACGGTGATCGCGGCCTCCTCATCATCGACCCGCCGGCCGAGGACGTGGCCCGCGTCAGCGGGCCGGCGCCGTTGACGGCCGATGCTGAGCCGGCTACGACCCGCGATGGCCGGCGCGTCGAGGTCGGCTGCAATGCCGCCAACCTGGATGATGCCCGCCGGGCCGCCGCGGCCGGCGCGGATGGGATTGGCCTGCTGCGCAGCGAGTTCCTGTTTCTCGGCCGCGATCAGCTGCCTGACGAGGATGAGCAGGTGGCGATGCTTGAACAGGTGGTGGCCGCGATGGGCGATCGCCCCGTCATCCTCCGCACGCTCGACGTCGGCGCGGACAAACCGCTGCCGGCGCTGCCCCAGCCGCCCGAGGCGAATCCCGCACTGGGCGTCCGTGGGTTGCGTCTCCAACTGCTTCGCCGGCCGGACCTGTTGCTCGACCAGATGAGGGCCGCGCTGCGGGTGGGAGCAACGGGTTCGCTGCGCTTGATGCTGCCGATGGTTTCGACCATCGACGAAGTCCGGCAGGCCAAGCAGCTCCTCACTCAAGCGAGACGCGAGCTCGAACCGACGTCAGGCCGAGGAACCCACATCCCCCTGGGCATCATGGTCGAGGTGCCGGCGGCGGCGGTTGGCGCCGATCAGCTGGCGCAAGAGGTGGACTTCTTCAGCCTGGGAACCAACGACCTCACCCAGTACCTGTTTGCCGCCGATCGCACCAATCCCGAGGTGGCGTCGTTAGCCGACGGCCTGCACCCGGTGGTGCTCCGGATGATCGAGCAGGTGATCAGCGCGGCGCACCGGCACGGCCGCTGGGTCGGCGTCTGCGGGGAGATGGCCAGCGATCTCTGGGCCGTGCCGCTGCTGGTGGGGCTCGGCGTCGATGAGCTCAGCGTCCATCCGCCGCTGGTGGCAAAAATCAAGGCCAGCGTCCGCAAGCTCGAAAATCGTGAGTGCGCCAGCGTCGCCCGGGTGGCGCTGACCCTTGATAACGGGCAGGCCGTTCGGCGGCTGCTCGAAGAGCGCGATCTGGCGCCGGCGCCTCGACCGGATTAACTCGGCGGCCAGAGATCGATCGGCTCGAGATCCGTGCATCCATAGCGAGGATCTGCCACGAGGTCTCGATCGCCCGGGCGAGCTCGTCGGCGCTGTGCGGTGTATCGAGGTCGTCCTCCCACCCAATGCCATCGGCAGCGGGAAAGGGGGTGCTCACCGCGCCGGCCTCCCCTAAGACGCCGCAGAGCCAGTAGACGCGCATACCGGCCAGGTGGGCGACCGTCGCCCAGATCGGCCACCCGGTTGGGGTCGCCCCGTCATAGAACATCCCGATTGTCGTGTCCACGAAACGGGAGTATGCATAATGCCAACGTTGCGTCCTGCCCGCCGGTTCGCCGGTTTCCTTCTCACCACCATCTTGCTCGGGCTGGTTCTCCCGGCATGTGCCAGCCCCGAGGCGGCCTCCGAACTGGCGCCTACGCTGAGCTTCAAGACGATCGGCGGCAGCCGGATCGCGTTTCAGGACGGCATCCCGGTCCCGACCTTCGGCTACCAGCCCCGCCGCCGGATCGACCTGAGCGGCCGCTGGCGCGTCGACCCGATGCTGATGGACAACGACCTCTCGCTCGCGGTTCGATCGGGCGCGCTCAACCGCATCCTCGCCGAGGCCGCGGGTCGGGAAAAGCCCGCTTATGACGACACGCGGTGGCCGACCGTCGACGTCCCCGGCTCGTACGATCCTCCGCCCACGGCCGCTGGCGGTGGGGCATGGTATCGCAAGGACTTCGACGTCCCGACCGAGTGGCAGAACCAGACCGTCACCTTGAAATTCGGCGCCGTCAACTACATCGCCGACCTCTGGCTCAACGGCCACTACCTCGGCTATCACGAAGGCGGCTCCACGCCCTTTGCCTTCGACGTCACCGATGCGATCATTCCCGGTGACGTCAACCTGATTGCGGTCCGGGTCGACAATCCGCCCTGGGGGACGCGGCAGGACATCGTGCCCTGGGGACTCACCGACTGGTGGAACTATGGCGGCGTAACCCAACCGGTCTGGATGGAGGCGACCCCCTCCGTCTATGCGGCACGCGCGGACGTCGTCCCGCATCTCGATGGGGCGGACATCGCGGTGACCCTTCATCAGCGTCGTGGAGACCCGGCGCCGGTACAGGTCGGCCTCGACATCTTGCCGGCCGAGGTCGATCCCACGAACCTGACAACGCCCAACCCGGCCAGCCTGGTTCCGGCCGGCGCGCTGCCCATCGCCTCGCAGCGGGTGGACGCCGGGCTGCTGGGCCGCGATGGCACCACCCAGGTGCATGCCAGCTTCTCGTTGGCCAACGCCGACCTCTGGTCGCCACAATCGCCCGCCCTCTACGTCTTGCAGGTTCAGGTGTTCTGGCAGGAGCGGCTCGTCGACCAGCTGTACGAAACCTTCGGGCTACGGCGGATTGCGGTCGATGCCAAGTTGCCGCGGCTGCTTCTCAATGGCGACCCGGTCGCCTACGCCGGGGTGGCCCTCCACGATGAGCGCGTCTACCCGGCCGTCAATGGGCGCCCGCGCGGGGGTCCGGTGGTCACGCCCGACGACATCCTGATCCTGCTGGAAAAGGCGAATGCCACCAACGTCCAGCTGATCCGGGCCGACCATCACCCGGCCAACCCGCTGCTGTTGATGCTCGCCGACCGGCTCGGCTACGCGATCTGGGAAGAGATCCCCCTGTATCACTACACGCCGGCGACCTTCGGCATCGCGATGGACCGCGGCATTCCGCAGCAGATGCTCGCCGAGATGGACCTGCGCGATATGAACCACCCGGCCGTGCTCTTTCATGGGCTCGCCAACGAGTCCACCGGTGGCATCGAGCGCGAGCAGGCGCTGGCGACGCTGCACAATCTCGATCGTGCGGTGGACGGGACCCGGCTGACCGGACAGGCCGCCTACGGCAACCAGCCCGATGACACCACCAGCCGGCCGCTCGACGTCGCCGGCTATACCACCTACTATGGCGTCTTCTATGGCCCGGACGCCGGACCCGGCACGGCCCGGGCGCTGCAAACCGCCCACGCCACCTTTCCCCGCAAGCCGATCATGATCCTCGAGTTCGGTCGCTGGTCGGACAGCGTCAACGACCAGGAGGAGCAGCGCCGGATCCTGGCCGACAGCTACCAGGCCGCGGCACCGTACCTCGACACCTTACCCTCGGGCTTCCTGGGGGCGGCCACCTGGTGGACGCTCGACGACTACTGGACCCAGCGGCCGGGCGTGAAGATCGAACACTTCGGGCTATACGCGCCGAATGGCGATCCGCGACCGGCGGGCCTGCAGGCCGCCGCGCTGTTCAGCGGTGGGGCCGGGCAAGGCGCCCGTCAGAAGATCGTGTCGACCGCCACCGGCCAGCCACGGCAGCCCGCGGTCCAGGGGCTGCGATTCCTCGGATACCTGGCGTACGCCCTGGTGGTGGCGCTGCTGATCCCGTCCGTCATCCTGCTGGTGATGCTGCTGATTCGCCGCTCGGCGCGGCGGGTGACCATCTCGTGATGCACCAGGTCAGCGGCCGGGTGGTCGCCGTCTCGGTCCGCGCGACGATGATCGCCGGTGGCTGGATCGGCTTCGGGCTGGGGGTCGTGACCGGCTGCGTGCTGGGGGCGGCGCTGGCCTGGTTCGCCGGTGCGATCTTGAACTGGCAGCGCGACCTGAGCCTGACGCTGGGCGTGACCGAACAGTTGCTGCCGTTCGGCAGCCAGATCCCGGTGCTGCAGCGGATC
>VBDZ01000097.1 GCA_005881215.1 Chloroflexota bacterium
ACGCGATCACGGCCTGGCAGGCCGGGGTGACGAATGTCGTCACCACCTCGGGTACCGCGCTGAGCGATCACCAGGTCCGGCTGCTGAAGCGTGAGACCCAGGAACTGGTGCTCGCCTTCGATCGAGACGATGCGGGGCTGAATGCGACCCAGCGGGCGATCGAGCTGGCTTCGAAATCCGGCACATATATAAAGGTTGTTCGGGTGCCCCAGGGCAAGGATCCGGATGACTACCTCCGGACGCATCCGGACGGCTGGGCCAGCTTGCGGGAACATGCCCTGCCGGAGTGGGAGTACCTGCTCCGCCAGGTGCTCACCGGTTTGGACCTGACCGAGGCCGAAGATCGCCGGCGCGGCGCCGACCTGGTGATCCCGGTGCTGGCAAAGATCCCGGAGGCATCTGTCCTCGAGATCTACGCTCAGCAGGCGGCCGGCTGGCTGCGGATCGAATCGGTCGCCCTGCTACGGGACGTCCAGGCCGTCAAGTCGGGGCACCCCCTCCCCGGCCCTCCCCACAAGGGGGAGGGAGTGTTTGTCCGAAGGAGGGAAGGGGGGAGGGAGATGTCCCCGCCAAGGGGAAATGGAGAGGTTGGTCGGAGGCTGCAGGTAGATTCGGCCTCCAAGCGGGACGAGGGGTATCTGCTGGGGCTGCTGATCGCCCGGCCCGACCTGGTGCCGGACGTCGCCGGTCAGCTGGAGGCGGTCAGCTTCTCGGCCCCCGCCTACGAGCGGGTTTTCACCAGGCTGCAACGCATGGTTGAAGACGAAGCAACGGTTCGACCAACAGACCGGCTGTCGGAGTTCGCGCCGGACGAGCAGGGCCTGATTTCGGCCGTCGCCATGGCCAAGTACCCCGAGCTCGACAGTGGCTCCGAAGCCGCCCTGAGGCAGAGCCTGGAGCAATGTCTCCAAACACTTAAAATAAACGCCGCCCAACGACGGTTGAAAGCCTTAGTGGCTGAGATGCGTGCCGCGCGCGCGTCGGGGGATGAATCCCGGCTCGTCACTCTAATGCAGGAGAATGACCGTTTGGCCCGTGAGTTGGATGCGTTGAAAGATATGAGACATGGCCCGAGCTAGCGTCAAAGACGCGCCGGCGCCGAAGAAGGTCCCCGCGCCGAGCGGCGGCAAACTGAAGCGCACCGAAGACCCGATGGTGCTGGCCGCCGAGGCCCTGATCGTCAAGGGCAAGGAACAGGGATTCCTCAGCCCGGACGACGTCCTCGCCGGCTTCCCTGAGCTGGAGCTCGATCCGGAGCAGCTGTTCCGGATCTTCAACGTGTTCCGGGACATGGGGATCGAGGTCTCGGACGGGGAGAAGGACTTCGAGGAAGTCGTCGAGATCGACGACGACCTGATCTCGACCATCGAGGCGATGGACTCGGTCTCCCTCGACGACCCGGTCCGGATGTACCTGAAGGAGATCGGCCGGGTGTCGCTGCTGAAGGCGGAGCAGGAGGTGACGCTCGCCAAGGCGATCGAGGCGGGCGACGACGACGCCAAACACAAGCTGACCGAGGCCAACCTCCGGCTGGTGGTCTCGATTGCCAAGAAGTACATCGGGCGCGGCATGTCCTTCCTCGACCTGATCCAGGAAGGCAACATGGGCCTGATCCGGGCGGTCGAGAAGTTCGATTACCAAAAAGGGTTCAAGTTCTCGACCTACGCCACCTGGTGGATCCGGCAGGCGATCACCCGGGCGATCGCCGACCAGGCGCGCACCATCCGGATCCCGGTGCACATGGTGGAGACGATCAACAAGCTGGTCCGGGTCTCGCGCCGACTGCTCCAGGAGCTGGGCCGGGAGCCCACCGATCAGGAGATCGGCGACGAGATGGGGATCAGCGCCGAGAAGGTGCGCGAGATCGTCAAAGTCTCCCAGGACCCGGTCTCGCTGGAAACCCCGATCGGCGAAGAGGAAGACTCGCATCTGGGCGATTTCGTCGAGGACAAGGAAGCGACCTCGCCCTCGGATGCCGCCTCCCTGACGATGCTGCGGACGGAGGTGGAAGATATCCTCGACACGCTCACGCCGCGCGAACGGCGGGTGCTGCAGCTGCGGTTCGGCCTGATCGACGGTCACCAGCGGACGCTGGAAGAAGTGGGGAAGAGGTTCGGCGTCACCCGGGAGCGGATCCGCCAGATCGAAGCGAAGGCGCTGCGCAAGTTGCGGCATCCGAGCCGCAGCAAGAAGCTGAAAGACTACCTCGAGTAGTCCCCGGCCAGCGGGGCTGTAAGGTCCGGATCCTTTTCCACGTCATCCGATCGTGCCCAGCTTCGGGGAGAAGTTACTCGCCGCCGCTATCTTCCTGGCGCTGGAGGTGCCGCTTGGCGCCATCACCTACCGGGCGACTCGCCGGGTGCGGCCGTTCATGGTGCCGGCGGTTCTCCTCGTCCTGGCCGTTCTCGTGCCGGATCCCAGCTGGGGAGGGCTGCTCTTGCTCGTCAGCCTCTTCACCATGTTCGGCCAGGCGATTGCCGCCCGCACCCGCAAAACCGTGGCGGACGAGCGTCGCCAGCTGGCGGCTCAGGGGCCGTCGCCCTGGTTAGGTCAGAGCCGGCGCAGCTCGTTGACGCTGATCGCCGTCGGCGTTGTCTCGATGCTGGTCGGGACAGCCGGCGATACCTCAGGTTCCAAAATCAACCTGATTGCCATCCTTTTCTTCTATGCCGGTTCCATCATGCTGGGCATCGGCCTCTTCCGACGCCATACCGTCCTCGTGCTTTACCTGGGGCAGCGCCGCGCTCGCTGGCTCGAGGTGATCCAGGTATCGACCGCCTTCGTCGCCTATGGTCTGGCGGCCTTCGGCGAGTTTTCCCATGACCCGGGGCAACGGTTAGCGGTCCGCCTGCTGTGCTTTATCCCGTTCGGGCTTCACTTTCTGTTCGTCTGGATTCCGCTGATCAAGGCGCAAGAGCACTCGTTACTGGCAGAGAGGCCGTTGGTCTAATCGCCGGTCGGCTGAAGATTAGTGGGCGCTGACCTCCATCAGGACAACTGAATTGGTGGCATCGATCGTCCAGATGGAGTCCGGGAACCCCTGGGTGTGAACCCGAACCGCCCATAGGGGCGTCGGCGGACAGATGTCGATCGGAAAGGCGCAGTCCTGGCCAGGCCACTTCTCGCCCGGTTTGCTCTCCGACCGGCCGCCATCGGCGAAGAACTGCGCCGAGACGACCTGGGATGGCTTGTGGTAGATGGCTTGGGCTCGGCTGATCGCGATGGTGTTGGCCTGCGCTTCGGAAATATGCGGGGCGTTGCTTCGACTGGTCCACAGTGCCGCCAGCCCGATCCCGCCCACAAGCACGACAAACATGATGAAGCGCATGGGATTCCGGAATGTAACGGATCCGGCGGCCGCGGCTTGCTTGACGGTTTCTACCTTTCAGCAGCGCCGTTACCGTCTGGTAGCGGCTTCGGGCTTGCCGTTGGCCACGCCGTGGCGCTTAGTGGTGAGTGGGAGGAGAACCGCTCATGTCGAGCCGTCTGGTCCTATGGGCCGGGATCGCCGCGTTACTCATATGGATCTCGTCGCTGCTGCTGGGATCGAACAATCCAGTAGCGCCGACGCCTCGGCCTCCGGTTGCCTTGGGACCGTCCTTCGCCTCGACGCCGTCAGCGAGCGCCCGACCGAGCATGGTCAAGCCAAGCAGCACCGCCGGGCACCCGACGCCGGCCGCGACCTCGCATCCAACGGCGAGACCCAGCGCCAGCCCAACGGTGACGGCCAGACCGACCCCAGCTCCAACACCAACATCGACGCCGACGCCGACGCCGACGCGGACGCCAGCGCCGACGCCGACGTCAACCCCAAACCCAACCCCTGCGCCAACTCCGACCGCTACGCCTGCGCCAACGCCAACCCCGACACCGACTCCGGCGCCGACCCCGACACCAACGCCAACCCCAGCGGCGCTGCCGGCATTCAGCCACGTCTTTACGATTGTGATGGAGAACGAAGAGTCGACCAGCGTCATTGGCAACAGCGCCGCCCCTTACATCAACGGGCTGGCGAACAGCTACGGACTGGCCACCCAGTACTACGCCGTCAGCCACCCCAGCCTGCCCAATTACCTCGCGCTAAGCGCGGGGAGCACGTTCGGCATCAGCAGCGACTGCACCACCTGCTGGGTGAACTCGAGCAACCTCGCCGACCAGATCGAAGCCAGTGGTCGGAGCTGGAAGGCCTATATGGAGGGGATGCCGTCAGCGTGCTTTGTCGGCGACGCCTACCCCTACATGCAGAAGCATGATCCCTGGATCTATTACAACGACATCCGCACCAATGCGGCACGCTGCAGCGGCCACGTGGTGCCGTTCAGCCAGTTCGGTACCGATCTCTCGGGCGGATCGGTCCCCAACTACGCCTGGATCACGCCCAACATGTGCAACGACATGCACGACTGTTCGATCGCGACCGGCGACAGCTGGCTCAGCCAGCAGGTTCCGGCCATTCTCAATTCGTCGGCGTTCCGAAACGGGGGCGTGCTGTTCATCACCTGGGATGAGGGGAGCACCAGCGCGGGATGTTGCACGGATGCGGCTGGCGGACGCGTCGTCACGCTCGTGATCTCGCCGCTGGGACGGACCGGATTTCAGTCGAGCACCCCGGAGACTCACTACAGCCTGCTGCGCACGATCGAAGATTCCTGGAGCCTGCCCAGGCTCGGCGGCGCCAGCTGCACGTGCACGCCTCAGATGCGCGAATACTTCCGCTGACCTCAACCAGAATGCGCCAGGTTGCCCTGGACCGTTCCGGTCAGGTGCGGCCGGCCGGTCCCGGCCTGGGAAACCGCGATCGCCCAGCCGCTATCGGTCGAAGCGCTGAAGAAGGCGACCGTGGATGGAAGGAGGAGCGGGGATTTGAACTCCACGGTCGCCGTCAGATTGTCCGGTAGGCGACCTTCGAGCGCCGCGAGGCAACGAGCCTTCAGCCACATCCCGTGGGCGATCGCGCGGCGAAAGCCGAACAGCCTGGCGGCCAGCGGATTGAGGTGGATGGGGTTGACGTCGCCCGATACCGCGGCGTACCGGCGGCCGATGTCGCGGGGGACGCGCCAAATCGCACTCGGAGACCCCCCACCCTGACCCTCCCCCACAAGGGGGGAGGGAATTTGTTGGCTGGCAGTTCGAGAGCGCTCACGACGCAAGTAGGTGCTGGCTTCGGACCAGACGGGCTCGCCGCCAACGGTGACCTCCGTGACCATGTCGAACTGCCGTCCCCGCGGGTGATCGCGCAGGTCGGTTGCCCGAACGCCGAGGGTGAGGCGCTCATCGGCGCGCAGCGGACGCTGCTGGCTGATGCGGTTACCGACGTGGACGAGCCCTGGCATTGCGAACGGAAACGAGGGGTCGACCATCAGGGTGACGGCCAGCGGAAAGGCGAGCACGTGCGGGTAGGTGGGCGGCAGCACGTCGGACTTTCGAAAACCGCAAACCTCCGCATAACTCGCCAGCCGGTTGCGATCGATCACGACATCGCGAAGGGCAAACTCGGTCTCCGGTAGCCGATCGCCGCGGCGGCCGCGCGACGTGACCGCG
>VBDZ01000098.1 GCA_005881215.1 Chloroflexota bacterium
GTCCAATGTTCATGGCCTTTCATCCAAGAAATCGCCCGCCCTTCCCAGCGCGTTCTGGTCTTCGGCCCAGACGGATTCGTGACGGAGTGCAGCGAGCCGACTGGAGCTGGCGGCGTTTGAATTAGGGGCGGAGAGGACCGAACTCTCGACACCCTGCTTAAAAGCTAGGCGGGCTTGTGCGCGCTGTAGCTCCGAGTTTGGCAGGCCGAAGCCAAGCGGGCGCGGTTATGGTGTGTCGTTCCGCCCATATATTGACAATGCCAACCAGACGGTAAGATGGGTCGCCAGCTAATCCGGCGGAGGACCCAGGATCTCGATGCCGTATTTCGCGGCAACCGACGCGATCCTGGCGACATCCGGTGGCTCCTCCGGGGGCAGGGTACGTCGTGGAGCGGGTGAGCCGAGTTCGTTGACGAATCCCTCGAAACCTGCTGGGAAGGTGAAGGTCAACATCCGAGCAGGCTGCTGACCCCGGACCTTGTATGCGTGAGCGAGATCGCGGGGAAGCAATGCCCAGCTTCCCGGGCTTAAGTGGAAGGTCTGCCCGTCGCAGACGAAACCCACCTGGCCTTCAAGGATGTAAAAACCTTCATCCTCCCGGCGGTGGACATGGAGTGGCGGGCCAAATCCAGCGGGAGCAAGCTGGTCGAGAAAGGCGACGCCGCCGACACCATCGGTCGCACCCGCCTTCCGGGTCATCAGCGTGCCGATGAACCAGGTCGCGTCGCCCTCACCCTCGTGCAGGACCACTGGCTTGGACGTCTGCGCTTTCATATGCCCTCCTTCGGATGATTGTCGGCGCGCAGTCATGATACGGTCCTAATAGCCCGGAGGTACTACGTCGGGTACGACCTGAGTCTGCCCCATTCCTTCGGACCGGGAAACGCCCGCCGGTACGACACGCGACCCCTCAGTTTGCTAGCCAATGGCAGCCGAGCAGCAGACACCCAAACCTGCCTTCGATTGCACCGATATAGCAGCGGCTTGATCGTAACGATGGCAGAATCTGGTGCTTACTAGAGGTTGATCGCATTTATAGGAGAGCGACCTGGTGTCGCTATTCAGCCAGCTCATTTCCCTCATGGGGGAAAGGGAGACACATCAGCCGAAGTAGCTGCGACGCATCACCCGAAGGCGTAGGACGCATCAGCCGAAGGCCCATTGGGACACCTCAGCCGAACTCTACATATTTGGAATAGGGGCGGAGAGGATCGAACTCTCGACACCCTGCTTAAAAGCTAGGCGGGCTTGTGCGCTGTAGGGGGAACGTTCTATCTTGTCGGGTTAAATAAATGACGAGCCTCATTATTCTCGCGCACGTACTCGTCGGAACGGGGTGACCGCCGAAGCGGGCTCGAGCTCTTCCGCCGAACGCTGCACTGCGTGTAAAAGAAAGGTGAAATTTGCTTGACTTTCGTACGTAATTGCGCCTAGCGTGGTGGCGGCCGGCTGGGGAGCCGGGCTCTAGAGCAGGGTCGATTTGTTCGCTCAAGGAGGGAGTGCCATGAAAGACCTGCACATCACGCGGCGACAGATCCTCAAAGGCGCGGGAGCGGCGGGCGTAGTTTCTGTCCTCGGGGTACCGGCTGCCGCGTTTGCCGGTGACGACGAAGGGCAGGGTCGGGTTCGATGGGACCTGATCCAGATTGTCAACGGCTGCGTCAGCCCCGGTGGGACATCGTCCGCGCAGGCGGAGGGTGCAACCACCATCATGATGACGGGCTCGGGGACCTTTCCGAACGTGCGCAATCGGTGCGTAAAAGGCGTCAGGGGCGGAGGAACTTGGACCGCAACGTCTGACGACCCGCGTTGCCTCCCAGGTTCAGGCCACTACCGCGTGACCGAGCTGCTCAGCTGGACTCCGGCGCCAGGGGGACACTTTCCTCCTTTTGAGGACTGCATCCCCGGTGGAACGAAGGCAACGGCAACTGCCGGCGTGGTCTTGTTGCGGATCAGCTATGACGATGGCAAGAGCGGTGTACTGACGGTCGACTGCCACCTGCCGGGGTCTCCTGATTGCATGTTCGAAGGGATTACCGCTACGAGAGATTACGTCGACTTCTCACACTGGCGGGGAGGCCCCACAGTCTTTCATTACCTTCGCGAGCACGAGGACTAGGGAGGCGAATTCGTACGGCGGCGGCCAAGTGGGAGGCGCCCGGCCGGCGTCTCCCAAGCGATCCATGTCGCTTTGCTAACGGGAGGAACAAGCGATGGAATGGAACACAGTTTCGAACATGCGGCTACAGACTGGTACAAGTCGCCCGCTCCTTGGCGGGGCAGGGTGGGCCGGTGTCGTGCTGGCGCTGAGTCTCGCCGCGGCCGCGGCGCTGCCTGTAAGCGCTGGAAACGTAAGAGATGGACAGACCGTCGCGGGTGCCGGTAAGACCATTATCGAGGGCGGTGGACGAGGGCTCGTCCCGGTGACGACGGTCTTGGCCTTTCACGCCAATGGACAAGGGGGTGCCTTCGAGTGCCTGGCACTCATGCCCCCGGTGGCGACGAGCTTCAGCCCCGAGAGCGGAGACTTCGAGGTAAACGCAATGTACGTGACTGGCCAGGTAACCTCTGTGTACGTGAGGGACGGGACCGCCGTCCTTCATGGGACGGCGACCGTGACCGGGATGGGAGCCGGGACAAACATGCCCTTCACATTCACGGTGAAGGCCGGCGGCCCCGGCACCACGGCCACACTGACGGTCTCAGGCTTGACCTTCCACGAGATCCTTCTGGAGGGCCAGGTAACCATCCACTAGTCTTCGGGAGCGGTCCGAACCGGGAGGAGGGCGATCATGAGCGAGCGCGAACCGCTACGGATTACGCGCCGGACCACGCTCAAGTGGGCGGCCCTGGCGGCGGCCGCCCCGGCCCTGGGTGGGTTGCCCCTCGATGTGTTCGCCGCTGGCGACAGCGCCGTCCTGCTCTGGAATGAGGCCGCCCTGCAGGGCGTCCGAGATTCGAAGCTCGGCCCGCCGATGATTGCCCGCGCCCTTGCCATTGTCCATACGTGCATCTTTGACGCTTGGGCGGCCTACGACCATCGCGCGGTCGGGACCCGACTCGGCAGTGCACTACGCCGACCGCCTCGGGAGCGCACCCTGGCCAATATCAACATGGCCATCAGCTTCGCCGCGTACCGCGCGGCTGTCGACCTGTTCCCCGCTGCCCAAGTCACCGTTTTCGATCCGCTGATGCGCCAGCTGGGTTATGAGCCGGCCATCACCACGACCGACCTTAGCTCACCTGCCGGCGTCGGGAATGTGGCCGCCCGGGCGGTGCTCGAGTACCGCCATCGGGACGGCGCTAACCAACTGGGCGATGAGCCTGGTGGAAAGCCTGGCGTCGGCTACTCGGATCATACCGGCTACAAGCCGGCGAACGATCCCATGGATCTGAGACCCGGCGCCAAATTCGATCCAGGGACCGTTCACCATCCGAATCGGTGGCAGCCGCTGCGTTACATCGACGCCAGCGGAGCCGACTTCTCCCAGTCCTTCGTCGGCGCGCAGTGGCAGCACGTCGCGCCGTTCGCGCTCACCAACGTCGCCCAGTTACGATCGCCGACGGGGCCAGCAAGGTACGGTTCCAGCGCCTACGATGTGCAGGCTCGCGCTCTGCTCGCGCTAAGCGCCGGCCTCACCGATGAGCAGAAGATGATCGCCGAGTACTGGGCGGACGGGCCGCATTCCGAACTGCCGCCAGGCCACTGGGATCTCTTCGGCCAGTTCGTTTCACGCCGCGACTATCACGGGCCGCACAAGCACGGGGTCGACGCCGACGTCAAGCTCTTCTTCGCCCTCACAAATGCCATCTTCGACGCGAGCATATGCTGCTGGGACAACAAGCGATTCTTCGACTCGGTCCGGCCGATCACCGCCATCCGTTACCTTTTCGGGGGACAACAGGTCCGTGCCTGGGGCGGGCCCTACCAGGGCACGCGACTGATCGACGGCGCAGATTGGTCGCCGTACCAGGCATCGATTTTTCCAACGCCACCCTTCCCGGAGTTCAGTTCGGGTCACAGCACGTTCAGCGCGGCAGGCGCCGAGATCCTTAGGCTCTTCACCGGCAATGACGACTTCGGTGCTTCGGTGACGTTTAAAGCCGGGAGCTCAAAGTTCGAGTCCGGAACCGTCCCGGCCCGCGATGTGACGCTTCATTGGGAAACCTTCAGCGACGCGGCGAACCAGGCCGGCCTCTCCCGGCGCTACGGCGGGATCCACTTCGAGCAAGCTGACCTGGTCGGAAGAACCGCCGGCCGCCGCGTCGCCCACTTTGCTTGGGCCAGGGCTCAGAGCTACATCACAGGGGAAGCCGAAGAGACAGAGGACCGATAGGCAAGGACCAAATGGTTCCTGCGGAGCCGCCGTGTACGAGCAGGTCAGAACATACGCTTTGAGGAGCTGGAATCGTATTTGTAGGGGCGGAAAGGATCGAACTCTCGACACCCTGCTTAAAAGCTAGGCGGCCCTGTGCGCTGTAGCCCCGGAGTTTGGCTGGCCAAGCGAAACCGCCGCAGTTATGGTGTCCTTTCAACCGGTACTTTCAGCGATTTTCGTCGTCTCTAATGATTCCGCGTGTCTGAGGCGTTCGAAACCGTCCAAGAGTAGATCCAGGGCGAACTCGAACTCGAACTGATCGTCGCAACCCGGACCGACGACCGACTCGCCTTCGTGGGAGGCCGCCCCGGCGATCTCCACTACGTAGGGATACTTCCCTGCCAACTCGCGGAGCATGATCGCCTGCATTTCCGGATCGACAGTTCGTGAGTCATTGAAGAGTTCCTGGGTGAACCCCAGCACACGGCTGCCGATGGTATGCATCACATGATGGGTGAGA
>VBDZ01000099.1 GCA_005881215.1 Chloroflexota bacterium
CTGTGATCCGCCGAAGCCGTGCGCGATGTCGGCGCCCCCACTCGTGAAGCGATCGAGCCGCTTGGTGTTGTCGGGCTCGATCTCGATATCGACCTTCCGAACCGAGGGGCTGGACCCCCAGTAGCCGGTATACGCACTCAGCTGAAGCGCGCGCCCGCGCTCCCACTTGTCGAGGTGGTAGGGGCCGGCGCCGGCGGTCGGCTGCTTCGGATCGATCAGCCAGTACGGCGGCAATGCCAGCAGGGTGAGCAGCTCGCTGTTGGCCTGGGGCAGCTGCACCCGCAACGTCGTGCTGTCGACAGCCTGAACGCCGGTGAGCGAGTCCCCCGGGTAGCGGGCGCCGAGCGGGGAAAAGAAGATGGTCAGCGGGCTGTTCATCTGCGGCGCGAGGGCGCGGGTCCATGCGCTCAGCGCGTCCTGCGCCTGTACCGTCGCGCCGGATTGGTAATGGGCGTTGCGGAGGTGGAACGTGTAGGTTCGTCCGGCATCGCCGATCTCCCAGCGCTCTGCCAGGCCGGGCACCGGTCGCTGGTTGGCGTCAAGCCGGGTCAACCCCGCAAAGATCTCGTTGCCGATGGCGAGCGACGTTGGGTCGTCGATCAGGGCCGGATCGAGCGTTTGCGCGTCTTCCGCCTCGATCAGCTGGAGATGGGTGGCGCCGGTCGGCCGGCCTGATGCCGATGGCGACGGACTGACCGAACCGGAGGTACACGAGGTAGCCAGCAGCAACAACGCCAGCCCTGCGACGCGGGTGGCGCGGCCAACCATCCTTTGGATACTACCGGGAGGCGGCTCCCAGGACGGCTTCAGCCTCCCGAACGAGATCGCGAACGATTTGAGCCGCCGGCTTGATGTCGTTCACGACCGAGCACGACTCGCCGGCCCAGAGCGGCGCGTACTCGATGTCGCCGTCAAAGTCCGGCGTCGGGACGCCAATGGCATAGCGAGGCCAGTCTCGTACCTGGCCGTCCCCCATCCGCCGGGTGCCGATCGACGTTCCCTCGCCTGGGCGCGCGCCGGCCGCCGGCCGGCCGGCCGCTTCCCACTCGAGCAAAGTCTTGTTACGCAGGGTCCGGTGAGGCGCATTCGGCCACCAGACGTCATAGAGCTCGTTGTAGACGGTGTCGGCGGCGGTGCTCTCGACGATTCGCCGCTTGTAGGCCAGGTGGACCCCAGCCTCGTCGCTGGCAACGAACCGCGTCCCCAACGAGACGCCCTGCGCGCCGAGCGTCAGGGCACGGGCGAGCCCAGCGCCATCGCCGATGCCACCGGAGGCCAGCACCGGCAGCGGGCTGATCGCCTTGACAGTCACCGGAAGAAGATCCCAGATCGAGGCGCGACCGCGCACGTGCCCGCCTGCCTCAACGCCCTGGGCGATGACGGCATCGACGCCCGCCGCGGCGGCCGCTTCCGCTTCCTCAACCGAACCGACCTGGATGAACACACGAACCCCTTGCTCGTGCGCGGGCTTGATGTACGGCGCTGGATCACCCCAGAACAGCACGATGGCAGCCACGCGGTCCGCCGCCGCGGCCGCGACCTGCTGCCGCAACTCCTCTCGATCTTCAGCGGATAGATCGCGGTCATCGATGATGAGGTTGGCGCCGAATGGTCGCTCGGTCCGTCGGCGGATGTCGGCGATGGCGTCTTTGATCCGGGTGGGATCGAGCGGGCTGGCGCCCAGCACGCCGAATCCGCCGGCACCGGAAACCGCAGCGACCAGCTCCGGGACAGCGGCGGTGCCGATGCCCGCGGAAAAGACCGGGTACTCGATGCCCAGCTCGTGACAGAGCGGCGTTCGCAGCGTGATCGCGGTCTTCATGTCGCCACCCGGCTTGCCAGCGACTATACGCCGGGCAGGCATAATCCGCTAGTGAGCCCACGCCGGCTGCGCGCTCCAGTGCGGATCCCCGTGCTGCTGGGGATCGCATTGTCGATGGGGGCAATCTTTGCCGGGCAGGCGGCCGCCGCGAGCGATATGGCGACGCTGGTTTCCGGCACCGTGGTCCCCCACGATCCGCCCATGGACGGAATCGTTCGCCTGGACCTGCAGGTGCGCAACGACACGGCCGGCGCCTGGTCAGCCGTTGACCCGATCCATCTGACCTGGAAGGGTAGCGGCGGCAAAACCGTTATCGAGGACAGCCGCCCACTGGGGCAGCCGGTGGCGCGCTCCGCCACTGTGCCGCTCACATTTGTCACGCTGGCGCCAACCGCAGTTGGCGACTTCACCCTCAGCGTCGAAATCGAGAGCCACGGCACCCGGCTCCCGATCGGGGCCCCCACCAACTTTCATTTGAGCGGCTTCCTGTTCAAAGGCCGGGGCAACGGCCACGGGCTGGGCATGAGCCAGTGGGGCGCTCGCGGCCGAGCCTCGGCCGGCCAGGATTACAAGAAAATCCTCGCCACCTATTACGCCGGCACTCGCATCGACACGCGCGACACCTCCGGGATGGTCCGGGTGGCGCTCACCGACGATCCGCTCGATCTGGGGCGCCCCTGGCCCCACCTTTTCGGACAAGGGGCCTTCGTGGCCGGCCCGCTGTCGGTTGACGGCCTGCCGCAGCTCCAGGCCGATGGCGGGTCGGCGCTCGGATTCGAGGCGAACGCCTCGGGCCAGCCAAGCGCGGTCGTGATGCGCGCCGACGGATCACGCGGGACCGCCGTCGTGATCGGGCAGAGCCTCACGATCCGCACCACCAACCCCGCCGGGCTGCGCACCAACATCATGCAGATCATGGGTGGCGATTTTCGGAGCGGCGCGGAGCAACGTCGCTACGCCGGTGTGCTCCAGATCATTCCCAAAGGTGGGGCGAGCATTCTTCCCGTCAACGTGCTGTCGATGGAGGAGTACTTGAAGGGCGTGGTCCCGGCAGAAATGCCGCCCTACTGGGGTATCGAGGCGCTCAAGGCGCAGGCGATCGCCGGCCGGACCTTTGCGGTTCACAAGCTCGGCGCGGGGGGCGACTTCGACCTACGGGCGAGTGAGTCCGACCAGGCCTACAGCGGATTGACGGACCAGCGGGCGGAGTCGAGCGCCGCGGTCGACGGCACCCGGGGCCAGGTATTGACCTACCAGGGGCAGCTGATCACGGCCTTCTACATGGCATCCGATGGCGGCCATACCGAGAGCAGCGAGTACCGGTTTGTCACCTGGAACCACGGCCCGCAGCTGCGCTCCCACCTCGGGTATCTGACCGGCATCAGCGACCCCTTCGACCGCGCGCCGAGCTGGCAGGTCGGCCCCTTTTCCGCCAGCGGCGCCGCCAGCATCCTGCGCGATAACGGCGACGACGTCGGTGATCGACTGGTCGGCATCGACGTGTTGCAGAAAGACGCCTCGGGCCGCCTGGTCGGGGTGCGCTTGCGCGGCAGCAGCAAATCGGTCGAGGTCAGTGGGCCGACGCTGCGGTTCCTGTTCGGTTTGCCCGATTCGCTGGTCGATATCGTCGGCGGCGGTTAAGCTGGCCTACGCGACGCGCGTCTGATCCGCCGCGGGCGGCTGTTGCGTTTGCGCCCGCCGGTGCTGGCCAAGCGTGTACATCGCATACAGTTTGCGAAGTAGCCAGGCGAGCACCAGGATGCGCATGATCGCGAAGGAGCCGGCCGCGAAGAACGCGATCGTGTACAGGGCGTAGACGGCGACCGCGATCACCAGGGCGAGGATCGAGCCCCGCCGGACAAAGTAGGCGAGCACGAGGAACGTCGCGCCGATGGCGAGGGCCCATCCGCCGAACAGCCCACTCAGATCATCCATGTAGCCAAAGGTGGTGAGGCCGCCCAGCACGATATACATCGCGCCCACGATCGCCAGCCAGTGCCATGCGGCCTTGACTTCTTTCTCGGCCTTTTGAATGTGAGCCGGCGCGGCTGCCCGGATCGGCGCCGGCTGCGCCGTAGCGTAGGACCAACCCGGCGGAGGCGGGTTCAGCGGTGGCGACGTCTGCGGCTGGTAGGCGGGTGCGACGGCTCCGACCGCGGCGCACATGTCGCAGCTCTTGCTTCCCAGCGGGATCGCGCAGCCGCACTTCTTGCAGACCGCCATAGGGCTATATCGGGCGGGGCGGCTCGAACTTCCGTGACGGTTGTGCAACAAAAAACCCGCCGGCGCGTGCCGGCGGGCGTTGACATTGGCGGCCTAGCCGCCCTGCACGGCGTTCTTCGCCAGCTCGGTGTCGGCGATGATCCAGCCCTCGGTGGTTTTGCCCTGGTCGTTGATGTGGAAGATGTAGACGATCTGGTCCTGGTATGCCTTGCCCTCGCGCTTGAAGGAACTGTTCACCAGGGCGACGACGTGCTTGTCATTGGCGATGATGTCGTGGAAATCGAGCGTGATGTCTTGCAGCTCCTGCGGGTACCTGGCAATCGCCCCGATGGCGGCCTCCTTGCCCTTGAAATCGCCGCCGAATACGCTGCCGCGGGCGTGCCAAACATAGTCATCGGTCCACGAGTCGGTCAGGGCTTTCATATCGCCCCGCTTGAACGCGTCGAACGCATCGCGAACCAGCTGGATCTTCTGCTCGAGGCTGAGCTTCGTGGTGGCTTCTGCCATCTGCGCCCTCCTTTGAGCCCGTTTGGGGCTCGACCCGGCTCGCGCCGGGATGACCACTCTTCAGGGCCGACTATAGACCGCTCGAGGGTGATGTCAAGAGGAAGCGGGCGGCCAGGGCCAGCGCGACGATGAATACGATTCCCGACACGGCGAGTGGTAGAAGGTGCCCAAACTCGAGATAGCCGACGACGAGAGACCGATCGGGCTGGCCAGGGCCTTGCCGTAGGGGGCGATCGAGAGACTCGGGTCAGGCTTCATGTCACCGAGGAAGTCCACCAGCAGCGCACCGCCGGGGAGGGCCTCGACGAGGCGGAGCCCGCCCAATGCCAGCATCCGGCGCGCGGGCGTTGCGAGCCAGGCGGTGAGGGGTTTCAGGAGCGGATGGTATGACCAGTCAGGCACCCGGCACCAGCAGCCGCCAGGCGACGAGGCCGGCGTAGGTTGAGGCCAGGGCAATGAATAACCCGGCTAGCAGCACGCGCCCAACGAGAAAGGATCGGCCGGACGGCGTATCGCGTGAGGCCGAGCAGGAACAGCGGAAAGAGGCTCGCCGAGAGCACGATGTGGAGCGGGTCGATGTAGTGGAAGCCGAGGAAGAGAAAGAGACTGGCGAAGCCGACCATGCCGGACCCCGCCAGCGCACGGCGCGCCCAGCGGCGGCCGTGGCGCGCACCGTTCCAGGAAAGGGACACATACAGGATGCCGATCGACATCAAGGTGCCGGCCAGCGTGATCCGATCGTGCCGCATGAAACCGATCAGCCTGGGATTGATGCCGCTGAGCGCGTCACGCCCGAGGCCGAGGAATGTCTCGTCGTAGGGAAGCAGCACCCGCGTCATCCCCACCCAGAACACCACCCCGCCCGCGACGAACATCCCGAGCCCCAGGAGCAGAAGCCAGAGCCACCCTGAGCGCAGGGCGGCGCGGATGCCTGGTGCCGCCGTCAGCACGGGGGCGCTCAAGGCGGCACCGGCTCGGAGCGTGAGCAGCGTCTCGTTGCCACGCTTCGCCAGACCGGGGCCGGCCTCGATGAAGCCGCGATCGACGGCCACCAGGTCGGCACCGGCGCTGAAGGCGTCCACGATGTCGCGCGGCGACCGCGATCCCCAGCCGGCGACGATCAGCGCGGCAGGAGGAATGGCTCGGCGCAGCGCTTCCATGGTGGGGCGACTGCCCCTGTCCTCCTCAGGCTTGATAGTTCCGCGAACGACCACTCCGGCGACGCCGGCGTCGAACGCCGGCTGCATCCTGGACAGCGAGCCGGCGGTGGACAGATCGACGAGCACCGTGGAAATCCCGTGCTCCCGGCAGACGTTCAGCACAGCGCGCGAGACGCCGTGGCGATCCGGGGCGCGACTCTCGGCCGCGAGCATGCTGAGGACGACGACGTCAATCTCACCAGTCACCGAATCGAGCAGGCGCTCGATATTCAGGATCGCCCGCCGATCGTCTTCGACCATCACCAGCCGCAGCCAGACGGAAAGCGGAGACGGCCGCGATCGCAAGCGGGCGCTCAGGC
>VBDZ01000087.1 GCA_005881215.1 Chloroflexota bacterium
ATTCTCCTGATTGCGACCTTGCATCAGTTGAAGATAGTCGACGATGATCAGCCCCAGGTTGTTCGCCGACTTCAAGCGGCGTGCCTTCGTTCGCATCTCCATGACGGAGACGTTCGGCGAGTCGTCGATGTAGATCTGCGCTTCCGAGAGCGCTCCCATCGCCTGGGCGATGCGAGGCCATTCAGCATCTTTCAGTAAGCCTGTGCGCAAGCGGTACGAATCGACCGACGCCTCGCTGCACAGGAGTCGCGTAACGAGTTGCTGTTCCGACATCTCGAGCGAAAAGATGGCAACCGGAATCTTGTACTGAATGGATGCATGCTGCGCGATGTTGAGTGTCAGGGACGTGTTGTGGACGAGGACGTCTTCTGCGATGAAGTTTGCCCCCTCCGGCACGGTCAGGTCATAGACCTGATGGTTGCCACTAGGCTCGATGGAGACAATACGGTCCCAGTACAACTGCGGATTCGCCAAGGCCGCGAGCCGCCGATCTTCGAGAACCTCGTTGAAAATCGCCAGACGACGTTGGGACAGGCCGTGATTCGTCCGAGGGTTGTAGGTTTCAAATTTGGAGGTGCGATCGCGCTCGCCCGAGGAAACCGCCAGCTTCGCCCAGGAGAGCCCTCGCGTCCTAGCTACTTGACCGACCATTGTCCAGACTGAGTTCGGAAGATGGCCAGTGTTGCTCCGGAAGCGAGGTAGTTCCTTCGGGAAGCGACCTGCCTTCTCCCCCATCCATCCGATCTCCGACTGATATCGAGCCACGGACTCGGAATCGGTGATTTGCACACGCCAGCAGCGTTCGGACTTTCTGTAGAAGCGCGAAACGATACCAAAGCGGACGAAGGCGTGATGAACGTCCTTCGCCAATGCCTCCGACGCGACGGCGAACTCGATCCGAGGTCGACCGTTTTGTGTCGCGAAGATGCTGCCGTCGCAGGACATCAGGGCTCGTAGAAATTCTCGGAGCGTCTCGCGGTTCCACCGCCACACCTGGTCGGGAAAGCGTTTGACGTCCGCCTTCTTACCCCAGAGAGCAAAATGCATCAGCCATCCGATGAGGGGACTCTTCGCAATCGGCCTCCGGAGCCGAGGGAAATAGGCCGCAAGGCGTTCTCTAACGCTGAGCCGGCGCACCCGGGACCAGGCGCCGACGAAGTACGTTACGCCCCGCTGGGCAACATGACAGCCTGGGAACTGCGACGAAACGATTGATTTGAAGTCTTCAACAATTACCGGATCGATATTGGTGAACGCTGGTGTGCCCTGAGATAAACCACCATCCCCAATGAAATATCCAAGCAACCGAGCTCGCTGCGCGTCGATCGATTCCTTTCCGAAACTCGGCAGTTCCCGGGGCACAGCGATGGCGTCCCCAACCATCAGTTCATGAAGCGGTTGCCAGCCGCTGACCGTCATGAAGGGATGGTGTCCCGTCACCTCGACGCGCCGACCGGTCTGCGTCGTGACCGCAAAACAAGGCTGAACGCCACTGTCAACCCAATCATCGATATGACGCCATTCGATCCGCCCGCGCGGCGACAATCCAAATGCAATCGGTCTGCGCTGGCGAACGACTTGTTCGATCGTGAGCCGTGCGCCTGTTACCGGGTCGTCGATCAGGCTGTCAAATCGTATGCATTTTCCGACCCCCGGCCTGGCGGCAATGATGATCAGGTCCGACTTCTGGAAGCCACCGGTTTTTGCATCCAGGTCGTTGAAGCCGCTCGGCACGCCGGAGATAACCGACTGATCCTTGTGGATCTGCTCGATCTGATCCCAGGTCGTTTTGAGAATGTCTTTGAGGGCGACGAAGTCCTGGGTGATCCGGCCCTCAGCGATATTGAAGATGACGCCCTCGGCCGTGTCGAGCGCCGTGCTGGCCGGCGTGCTCTCGTCGAAGCCTAGGGCGGTGATGCGGCCGCCGGCGCTGATCAGCTTTCGCTTGGTCGCGGCTTCTTCGACCAGGTGGCCGTAGTACTCGACATTGGCGGCCGTCGGCACCCCGCTCTCGAGCTCGGCGAGGAACGCCTGCCCGCCGACCCGCTCGAGCACGAGCATCCTCTCGAGCTCTGCCGCGAGCGTCAGCAGATCGATCGGATCCGAGCGGTCGTAGAGATTGAGCGCGGCGCGATAGACCTGTGCGTGATGGTCGAGATAGAAATCATCCGGCCGAAGGAAGTCCGCAACCCGGACGATGGCGTTGCGGTCCAGCATCAGCGAACCGAGCACCGAGGCTTCGGCTTCCAGGTTATGGGGCGGCACCCGACCGCCAACGGCCGGCGGCGCCGGCGAGCGTCTCAGGTCAACCGTCAAGCGGAGGTGACCATCAGCGGGATACGCGCCGTCACGTCCCGATGCAACTTCACGTGGGCGGTGCCCGGACCCATGGCCTTGACCGGCTCATCGAACTCGATCTTGCGGCGATCGAGCGTGATGCTGTGCTGTTGCTTGAGCGCCGACGCGACGTCGGCGTTGGTCACGGCGCCGAACAGCTTGCCATCCTTGCCGCTGCGTAGTTTCAGGACCACCTGCGCGGCCTCGAGCCGGACCGCGAGCGCTTTGGCCTCGGTCAGCTCGCGCTGCTCCCGCTGAACCGTCGTCGCCCGCTGCCGGTCGACCTGTTCCTGGGCGCCACGGGTCGCCGGTTGGGCGAGCTTTTTCGGAATCAGGAAGTTGCGAGCATAGCCGTCAGCGACGTCTTTGGTCTCCCCTGCCTTGCCGGTTCCTTTCACGTCCTCGATGAGCACAACTTTCATGCCGTCCTCCCTCTGGCCCGCATCACCGCGAGCCCCCGGCCGCGCAGCTCGTTGAGCCGAGAACGTAGCCCCTCTCGGCTGTTCCGCAGGTCCTGATCGAACACGCTCGTCCCCAGCGCGATCCGCTCCTGGTGCTCGGCGACGACCTCCTTGGGCGCCTTTTCGACAAACATCCGGACGGCCAGCACGGTCAGTGCGACGGCGTCCATCTCCCCGAAGACCGGCAGCCGGAGCGGGACGTCGACGACCGGGTTGAGAATCAGCGCCATCGCCGCGGCCAGCGCAACCTTGTTGCGTTGGGGAACCCGTGGATCACGATAGAGGCAGTAGGTGAGCTTCCCATATCGAGGAAGCTCTCGCGCGATCCGCCGGAGCAGTCGAAGACTGAGCAGCATGCTTCCCCTATACCCGCGAGTCCAGCGCATCGAGACGGCTCTGATGCGCTTAAGGCGTCGCAGATTTTACCAGAGCCCAAGCCTACGGAACCGTTGTGACAGCTGTCTGTCGTAAGTCATCCACCACTTCCACGCTTGGCCTGTGGATAGCCATTGGAAAACCGCCTCAACGCAGGGCAACGGCGATGAAAATCAGGTAGCCGGCGATCAGCGCCAGGCCGCTCCAGCGATTGAGTCCGCGCTCCAGGTAACCGAACCCGATGGCCACCAGCGTTAGCGCCGTCAGCCAGGCGATGTCGGCCATGGCGCCGGGCGTCGAAAACAGACCGCCGATCAGCACCGCCGGCAGGCTGACCCCCGCCAGCAGGTTGAGGGTGTTGCTGTTGAAGGCGAGACTTACCACGGCTGTCCCATTGCCGGCTAGCGCCATCCTGGTGGCGGCGTAGGCGTTCGGCAGGCTCGTGATCGCGGCCAGGGCCACGGCGCCCAAAAAAATCCGCGAGAGATGCCAGTGGTCGCCCAACACCAGCGCGCCGTTCACCATCGCGAAGCTCCCAGCGACGATCGCGGCGATGGACGGGATGATCCACCACACTGGCCCCCACAGCACATGCAGTCGTTCGCTGCGTTCGAGATCACCATGAATCACACGGGCCGCCGCGGCCAGCCGGTGTCGCATCTGCCGCGGGAGCAGCAGGCGATCCACTCGATGTGGCTCGGCAGCCAGCAGGAACACATAGAAAAGGAAGACCGCGAGCACGAGCACCAGGGCAACGATCGGAGCCAGCCCGACCAGGAGCAGCAGGCCGACCACCAGTGTGGCCCACAACGCAACGCTCGCATCGAGCACCAACAAAATCCGGCGAAAGGAAACGCGGCCGGCGACGACCGCGCTGAACCCGAGCAGCGCGGCCAGGTTGAAGAGGTTCGAGCCCAGGATCACCCCGAGGCCGACATCTTTGGCGCCCGACAGCAGGGCGGTGATCGCCGAGGAAATCTCCGGCGCATCGGCGCCCAGCGCCGTCAGCAGGCCGACCAGGCCGGCGGCCAGTCCCACGTTGGTCCCCAGCCGCCCGAAGCCGCGGACCAGCAGCTCGCTGGCCCCCAGGCTGACCGCCAGCCCGACCAGGAAGACGAGCAACGCGACGGCGGTCGACACTTAGCCTTCGAGCAACTCCGGGTGAGCTTCCAGGTATCGCCATGCGGCCTGCGGATCCGCCGGCAGCGCGCCGTCGACGATCGCGTCCTCGAGCGCCGCCTTGGCCCGCTTGATCCACGGCCCGGGGGGACGGCCGGTCCGCGCCATCAGCTCCTCGCCGCTCAATGGCGAGCGAATGGCCGCGATGGCGTCGGCGTCGAGGCGGCGGATGCGCGCCTCCAGGTCATCGATCTTTTTCACGTCCGGGTAGTGGCTGGCGCGCATGTCGGCGCGCGCCAGGTCGAGCAGCCGGTCGAGTTGCTCGCCGGCATCACGCACCAGCCGTCGAACCGCCTTGTCCTCCCAGCCGTCCGGGTCGTACTGGATCGGCCGCATGTGGAGGCGAACCAGCTTGGTGACGGCGTCGATCAGCTCGCCCGGATAGCGAAGCTGGCGCAACGAGCTGGCCGCCATCGTCGCCCCCACTTCCTGGTGCCCGATGAAGGTCGGTTTCCCGTCACGCAGCTCGTGCACCGCCGGTTTGCCCACGTCGTGCAGCAGGCCGGCCAGCCGGGTGATCAGTTCCGGCGGCGTAAGCGACGCCGTCAGCAGGGAATGGCCGAAAACATCGTGGCTGTGCCAGCCGCCCTGCTGCATGC
>VBDZ01000088.1 GCA_005881215.1 Chloroflexota bacterium
AGGCGATCGCCGTCAACCCGACCAACCCCAAGAACATCGTGATGGTCAGCAACGTTGACTTCCCGCTGGCCGGGATGTTCGAGGGCGTCAGCTTCGACGGTGGTTCGACCTGGAAGACCTCGCTGATCGGCAGCGGCCGCGACAACCTCGGCCTGACATGCTGCGATCCGACGCTGGCGTTCGACGATTCCGGCGTGCTCTTCATGGCCTACCTGCTCAACGCCGGGGCAACCGTCCCGGTGGCCTACAGCAAAGATGGCGGATTGACGTTCACGCGGATTCCGGACATCGCGAAACCGGCCGGGTCGAATTCGAACACCGCCAAGGAGCGGGGTCTCTTCCGCTACACGGACCAGCCGACCATCGCGACCGGCCATGGCGACGTCTGGGTGGTCTTCAATGCCGGCGGTCCCATCGTCGCGACTGGCGCGACGGCGAGGTCGCTGGTTCACCATGGGGCGTTCCCGCCGGTGCAGGTCGTCCCCGGGACGAACAATTGCACCTACGGCGACGTCGCCGTGGGACCCGACGGGCGGGTGATGAACGTCTGCACCCTAACGGAGAGTGGGCAGGGTGGCGGAAAGATCTTCACCAGCCTCAATCCCACCGGGATCGGCGGCGCGTTCCAGAACAGCACCTTCGTCACCGACACGCACGTTGGCGGCTTCAACTACATTCCGGCCCAGCAGGATCGTTCAGTGGACGCCGAGCCGGGCTTGGCCTGGGATCGGAGCAATGGTCCGCATCGCGGGCGGGTCTATCTCGCCTATTCCTTCGAAGTGAAGAACGGGAGTAACAACCTCGACGTGATGGTCAGCTACTCCGACGACGGTGGCGCGAACTGGAGTACGCCGGCGCGGGTGAACGACGATACCGGAACCAACAGCCAGTTCCTGCCGAAGATCGCGCTGGATCAGACGACCGGCAATCTGGCGATGGTCTGGTACGACGCGCGCAACGATCTCGGTCTGGGAGGGCCGGGCGACACGAACGGGATCCCGAACGACGACGCACAGTTCTGGGGTGCGTTCAGCACAAACGGCGGGGTGAGCTTCACCGGGAACCAGCAGATCAGCGCCGGCACCTCGAACTCCCATGACGCCAACAACGGAATTGATTTCGGCGATTACTCCGGGCTCGCGTTCTACGGCGGAATCGCGCACCCGGCCTGGGCGGATAACTCCAATAGCACGGGAACCAATCCGGATGGAACCCTGCACCAGCTCGACGTGTTCACGGCCGCCGTGCCAGCTCCAGCCAGCTAGTTCACGCGCCGGGGAGGCTCGGCGGCCTCCCCGGCACGAACCTCATGGCGTTGCCGTGATGTGATCCAGACGGCCGCGGACATCCTCGAGCAGGGCCGCGGGCGTTCGGCAGAAGAAAAGGAAGACCGTTGACGGCTCGGTTATCGTGAACTTGACGGGTGCCGGAGCCGATCCCGTTCCGGGAAGCTTCGCAACCTCGGCCGCTCGGACCGTCGACCAGGAGAGCGTCCAGGAGGGGCGCTTCCCCATGAGCAGCCGGGACATCCAGGTCGGATTGATGCGTAGGCCCGAAGGCGACAACTCCATGCGGACCCCCTTGCCGATTCCTCCCGCCCAGACCAGGGTGCCAACATATGCTGGCCCCGATCGCCCCGGGCCCTCAGCCTCGACCTCGGTCACCTGGCGCGCGAACGGGTCCCGCTGGGTCGTTGTCCCGCCCGGGATCAGCTGCCTGACGTAGACCTGCAGGTTCGACCTGGCAGCCCGAAGGCCAAGGACGATGCCCACGACCGCGACGGCGAGGCCGAACACCACCACCCCACCCGAGCGGCTCAAGCGACCCGAGACCACGAGACCGACTCCGGCGAGCGCGATCCATCGTCCGTACCGGTCGAGCCGATTGCCTCCAGGCGACGAACCAAGAACGTTCATGGAATGAAAAATTCTGGATCAGTCGAGTGCGGTGATCAGCAAGCCGCCCAGGATGGCGGTGTTCTTCAAGAACTGGGTCCGCTGCTGGGCCCGCTTCACCGGGTCTTCGATTTCCCAGAAGCGGTGGCCGCCGAACGTGGTCGGCACGATTGATCCGGCGAGGGCAAGGGCGGCAACCCGGGGGAAAATCCCCGCCGCCAGCAGGCCGCCGGCGCCGACATGAACCAGCGCGTTGAGACTGACCGCCGTGACGGCATCCGCCGGCGCCCCCGGCACGGTCGCCGCGATCTTGTCGACGACCGGCTTGGCCATCTGCGCCCGCGGCTCGGGACTGGCCAGTACGTCCATCCCGCCGGCAATGAAGATGCCTGCAAGCATGGGGCGGGCAAGCGCGCGGACGAGCCTCACTGATCCACTATACGTATTCGGCTCTGATCTCCACCTCTACACACTTTCCCACATTTGCGCTATCATCTTTCGTGATGTCCGGCAAGCCGCGCTTCAGCTCGCTACCGGACGTCTGATGCCTCGCCGGCGACGCTCCCGCTACGTTTTCCACCGGCGGCTTCGGCTGCTCCGCGAGGGCCAGCGCCGTTCGAGAGTTCGCCGCGTCATGATCCTCAGCGCGTTGCTGATCTTCGCGCTCCCACTGATGGCGGTTCCGGCCATCGCCGCCGAGTCGGTCGGCAGCCTGCCCGCGGTCGACGGCCTCTCCTCCAGCGGCTTCAAACAGGACATGCTGATCTTCGACCGGCATGGCACGCTGATCGACGACATCGGCGATCACGGCGACCATCGGATTGTGGTCCCGTTGAAATCGATGTCGCCCTACATCCGCCAGGCGACGATCGCGATCGAGGATAAGACCTTCTACAAGAACAACGGCATCGATTTCGGTGGGATCGCCCGAGCCGCCATCGCCGACTACACGCACCACCACATCGCCCAGGGCGGCAGCACCATCAGCCAGCAACTGGTCAAGCAGGTCTTTATCGGGCCGAATCCGCCGCCGACCATCCAGCGCAAGATCCGCGAGGCGGCGCTCGCCGTCGACCTCAACGGCCGTTACTCGAAAGACCAGATTCTGGAGATGTATCTGAATACGATCTACTACGGCAGCCAGAGCTACGGCATCGAGGCGGCGGCGCGAGCCTTCTACCACACCACCTCGCACGACCTGACGCTCGGGCAGGCAGCGATGCTGGCCGGACTGCCTCAGGCGCCGACGCAGAACAGCCCGCTGATCAACCCCACTCAGGCGAAGGTTCGGCAGCTCGACGTGCTGAACGCCATGGTGGCGCAAAAGATGATCACGCCCGCCCAAGCGCTGACGGCGGAGAACGAGAAGCTGCAGGCGTTCTACCCGAGCAATCCGCTGCAGGCGCCGCACTTCGTCGATTACGTCCTGCAGGTGCTCAAACAGCAATTCCACATCAGCCCCAGCGACCGCAAGGGCTACCGCGTCTACACCACGCTCGACCTCAACCTCCAGAACCTGGCGGAGACGGTGGTTCGCAACCAGATCAATAGTCACGGAAACTACTACGACTTCCACGATGGCGCCCTGGTGGCAATGGATCCAAGAACGGGTCAGGTCCTGGCCATGGTCGGCGGCGCCGACTACTACCGTCCCGGCGGCCAGATCAACATGGCCACAACGACGACGCGGCAACCGGGGTCCTCGTTCAAGATGTTCACCTACACCGCCGCGATCGAGAGTGGACGGCTCAACATGATCAGCCCGATCCGTGACCAGCCGATGGTCTTTCCCGTCTGGGGCGGCAACCTCGGCGACAAGCCATATGCCCCGCTCAACTACGACAAGCGGTACCATGGCACGGTCCCACTGAAGATCGCCATGGGCAACTCGCTCAATATCCCGGCTCTCAAGGTCGAGCTTTCGATCGGTATCCCGGCGGTGCTCGACATGGCACGCCGGATGGGCGTTACCAGCCTCAACAACACCGACAGCAATTACGGACCAAGCCTGACGCTCGGCGGCTACGGCGTGTCGCCGCTCGACATGGCAACCGGCGCATCAACGCTGGCGACGCTCGGCCTGCGCCACCGACCCGCCCCGATCCTTCATATTCAGGACGGCCTTGGCAATACGAAATTCAATTACGACCCGGCCCATAATGAGTTCCGGGCCGTCAGTCAGCAAGTCTCTTTCATCATCGACTCGATCATGTCGGATGACCGCAACCGGTGCATGGAATTCGGCTGCGGTGGCGACCTCACGCTGCCCGGCCGGCACGTGGCCGCCAAGACCGGCACGACGCAGGATTTCCGTGACAACTGGACGGTAGGCTTCACCCCCACCCTGGCCACCGCGGTCTGGGTCGGAAATTCCGACTGGCATCCGTTGGCTCACAACTCGACGGGGATCGTGGGCGCCGCCCCGATCTGGCACCAGTTCATGACCCAGGCCCTGGCCCAGCAGCCCGACCAGTGGTACGGCGTACCGGCGGGCCTCGACCAGGTCGGCGGGAACTTCTTCCTTCCGGGAACCGAGTCGCTTCCGCCGACGCTGGCAGGGCCCTGGCCAACCTGCCGCTTCCGCTCCTATAACCCGAACACCATCACCGATGCGCAGCTCTATGTGAACGGGCTCCCCTGCATCCTCGGATACATGCCGCGCGGCGTGCGGGCCGGCACCAGCGGCTAGCGCAAAAGAAAAACCCGGCGACCCTCAGGTGAGCCGCCGGGTCGTGAAGGGATCGCGCTATGGAGCCCGACGACTGCCGTAGAAACCCCAGCCGCCCGACAGCAAGCCAAGGATGATCAAAATGATCCCGACCAACGTCCAGCCGATGACGAGCGCAATAATCCCGAGGACGATGAGCAATCCGCCTCCGC
>VBDZ01000165.1 GCA_005881215.1 Chloroflexota bacterium
AGAGCGAACCGGTCGACCCTCGTCTCTAAGAGCGGCCGGTGGCCACGGTCTGTGGGAAATTGGTGGCGCTCAACAACATTGCAAAGCACGCCGGCGCCCGGGCGGTGGTCATCACGCTTGTGGCGAGTGCAGGCGAGCTCGTGCTCCGTGTGCGCGCCGGGGCAGGGGACCGAGGTGACCTTCCGGGTTCCGCGCCTTAAGACAGCTTGAAGGAAGAACTTCACCTGCGCGCCGAGCTGGGTGCTTCCTCGGGCCGAAGCGGCGGACGCAGCCACTGAGATCTGGTCGCCATCACCACGGCGACGGCGGCGACAACATATAGCGACGTGACAACTGGATCGCCATGTTGGACGCTGTCCGCCACGGGCACAAATCGCACTGCCAGGTTGTGGCCAGCGTGCGCGAGCATGACGATAAGAAGGCTTCCTTGCGTGCCGTTGTAGATCCAGGCGAACACGATCGAAGTCGCGATCAGGCGAACGAATGTGAGGACGACATCCGACCAAGTCGTGCTGTTGAGTCCGCCAGGAGCCACAGCCGGCCACAGGTGCCAGACGCTCCAGACAGCGCCGACCGCCACCGCCGCCCAAAGGGCACCATATCTCGCCTGCAGACGCGGCTGACCGAGGCCGCGCCATCCCACTTCCTCTCCAAACGAGCCGGCGATCAGGGCGCCCACCAGGAAGGCGATCGCCGCCGCCCCCGGAATGACCAGCCAGTGCGGCGGAAGCGCCAAGCCAAGCCCGAGGCGAACGACATCGCCAACCAGGAAGAGTACGGATGGACCCAGTAATGCGAGGAGATACCAATAGGAGTCAATCCGCCATCTGACGACGGGCCGCATCAGCCGTCCAATGCCGCCGCTGCCTGGGACCAAGACGACGATCAGCAGAGCCGCCAGCGTAGGAGCATAGGCAGTGACCTCGATTCCGATACCGACCACGACCGGGATGGGTGTTGAGAACGTGAGCTTGCTCAAGTCGAGCCGGTAGAAAAAGAGGGGAAATGCGCCGAGTGCGGTGATGGCGAAGAGAGCAAGGATCCAGAAGACGACCACGGTGTCTGTTAGAGGTCGATGGCGCGAGTTGGAGATCATCTCGATCTCTCCCAGTCCAGGATTGACGGGATGCACAATTGTCCCAAACGTCAAGCGAGCGGAATCATGACCGGCGGGCACCGCGGGCGAGAAGGGAGTGGCTGAGGAACGCCGTTGTTCTTGAGTGCGAAATTTCGTCTTGCTGATTGTGCTGGGAAGCACGCTAGCCGCCTGCAGCTCGGTTCAGCAAACGGGCACCTTCTCGAGCGAATTCGGCTCGAACTCCGTAGGCAGCTTAGGCGAGCCATACACGGAATTTCGCGGTCTCGCGGCGCCGTCGTCCGCAGACGTCTGGGCGGTGGGGGTCTACCGCACGGCCTCTGGCGACCGATCGCGCATCGAGCATTGGAACGGTGTTCAGTGGACCGATGTGCCTGCCGCGCCGAACGGTGGCAGACCGGATGTCTTTAACTCGGTCACGACGACGGGGCCCGTGGACGCTTGGGCCGTCGGTTCCTCAGCAGGCGTCAGTGGCTTCCAGGAGGCCACACTGATCGAGCACTGGAACGGGCGTGCATGGACGGTCGTCGCTGCCCCGAATCCTGGCCTGGTGTGGAACGAACTCGACAGCGTGGTTGCCCTCTCCAAAAACGATGTTTGGGCCGTCGGCTATTACAAAGATGATGCAGCCCCAGCTCGGGTGCTGGCGGAGCATTGGGACGGTAAGTCTTGGAGAGTCGTGAACGCACCCAGCCCAGGGTCCGGATGGAATGAGCTGGCGAATCTCTCAGCGAGCAGCCCCACTGACCTCTGGGCAGTGGGCTGGACGCAGGATGATGGTCCACGCCAATCGCTAGTTGAGCACTGGAACGGGATCACCTGGGCGCAAGTATCGATTAACGCTCGGTCTGTCCAGGAGCTTCGTGCCGTCGTTGCCGTCTCGGCAAACGAGGCCTGGGCTGTCGGCCCGATGGGAGGACCCCAAGGATTCGAACGATGGGACGGGACGAACTGGAACCCGATGACGGTACCGACGCCCGGGCCAGGTGTCGAAATCTGGGGAATCAGTGCCTCAACCGCCAGCGATGCCTGGGTCGCTGGGGGCGTGATTGACCGGGGCTATCGGCCGCTACTCGAGCACTGGGATGGGACGAGCTGGAAGGTCATCGCAGCGCCCGGCGGTATCTCTGCGGGAAGGCTGACGGGCGTCTTGAGTTTGTCGAGCAAAGATGTCTGGATCGTTGGGACACGACAAGCCTCCCAACCTCTGACCCTGATTGAACATTGGGATGGCTCCACCTGGTCCGAAGTTCAGTCTCCCGCGTAACGCGGAGTGCCATGGAGTTATCGGTGAGCAGACGCCTTTGGCGAGTCGTCGCGAGTGGGTCGTTGCTCGGCCTTCTGGCGGGTTGCCAGTTGGCAGCCAGCTCGGCATCCGCCAATCCAACTCAATGTTCGCCCCAAGAGGTCCGCCAAGTCGTCGAGCGTTTCATCGACGCCTTCAACCGGGGAGACCTTGCTCAGCTGGACCAACTCGTGTCCCAGCAGCAGTTCGTCTGGTATGCAACGGATGCCCCTGGACAGCGCCTCAACGCGGAAGCCTCCAATCGGGACAACCTGATGGCGTATTTCGCGGCGCGACATCGGCAACACGAACGTCTCGTGCTGAACTCGCTTGACGTCACCTTTACCAACGCCACCAGAGGCGGTCTCTGGGCCCACCTGACCCGAAGCGCCGATGATGGATTGCCTCCGACGCGCTACAGCAGCAAGGGCGAGGTCCAGTGCTCAACCGTGCCGAGCAGTTTGACCGTCTGGGCGATGGGCCAGTATCCGTGGTCGCCGATCGAGCTCCTGCCCGAAGCCGCGGCGCTGGTCCTGATCGCAGCCGGAGTTGGCGCTATTGTCCTATGGCGGCGGCGCAACGCCCTGCGCCCAGTCTCTGCGCCGAGGGGCAAGAGCAACAGCCTCAGATAGCTCGAACGGATTCGGTCCCGAGCTTTGCCGATCGTGCTGGGCCTGACCGCCATGTCCAGGTTATGTCCGTCACATGGGCCTGCCGGCTCGATTGGATCAGTGGGCATTGCGTTCGCGACCGGCCGCCTGCGCCGAGCACAGGAACGCGCTATGAGGGTTCCCCGTGTTGGTCACTCATCAGCCATCCAAGCGCGTCTTGACGGCTGCCGAAGTAGCCCGTTGGGAACCGCCCGGGACCTTCTGGGCCGGGTGGCTTACCAACCATCGGCATCGCAGCGGGCATGTGGAACGCGAGCTTTGTCACCCCGGCGGCGTTGTAGCGGGGCCGCTCACCAAGGCGCACCAATCCATCCCCGACCAGACGCGCATCGCTTAACCAGTGAGCAGCTGATCGTCGCCAGTGGGTCCTGTCGTCGACACTAGAGTGAGCACATGACGATTCAGCGGATGGACAACGTTCTCATCGTTGTCGACGACCTCGAGGCGGTCAAGTCTTTCTTCATCGAACTCGGCCTCGAGCTCGAAGGCGAGGCGCAGGTCGAGGGACCTTCGGTCGACAGCCTGATCGGGCTGAAGGACGTTCGCGCCACCCTCGCGTTGATGCGGACCCCGGACGGCCACGGCCGCATCGAGCTCGACAAGTTCCACACGCCCAAGGCGATCAGGTTTGGGCCCGTGGACGCGCCGGTGAATGCGCTGGGCATCCGTCGCATCATGTTCGCCGTCGAAGACATCGACGCTGTCGTCGCGCGCTTGCTCGCCCACGGGGCCGAGCTGATAGGCGAAGTGGTGCAGTACGAGGACACGTATCGGCTTGGCTACATCCGCGGGCCTGAAGGCATCATCATCGGACTGAGCGAGCAGATCGGCTAACCGGATCGAACGGCTGACGCCCGCCGGCAGGTCGCCGCATCCCGGGCCAACGAGAGGCCGAGGCGCAGAAACCTAGAACGCAGCTGCGTGCTGGAAGAAAAGGCGAAAAGCTCAGTGGCACGGCTGGGGAACGTGAGAGCGAGAACGGATGCCTGTCCCCCGCCCGGAGCAACCAGCGGTAGGTTGCGGCCGTGAGGGCCGGGCTCGTCAAGCCTGCATCGCAACCCGCCCGCAAGGGTAAGTGGCGGGAGTGGTTGGAATCTTCGTGGCAGACCTTTGGCCGAGTGCTCCCCGAGGCCTCCGAGTCACGTTCACGCTAGACCGGTCCGAGTTCTTTCGGGCAATGTACCAAAGCACTCATGCCGATCCTCGGTTCTGGCGGGCTGCCGTGTTGAGTCTTGTCGGGCTGATCTCCGGGGCTATCGTCGTCGCCGTGGGCTATGGACTGGTCGGGGTCGTTCTGATCACCGTCGACTGCATCATCCTCGCATGCCTAGCCTATGGCTACGTTGGTTTGCCGATCCAGAGTTGGAGAGTGCTGGAGAGCAACCGGAAAGAACAGACGTATGAGGTCTCGCCCGAGGGCGTTGTGGAACAGCTTGCCGATCACCGCGCCTTCGTGAAGTGGAGCGTTTTCAGCAGGGTGGTTGAAACACGAGACTTTTACGTCTTTTTGGTGCGAGGACGTCGTGCGATCTTCCTTCCGAAGCGCGCCTTGGAAAGCCCAGCCGATCACGAGCAATATCGTGAACTGATTCGAGGACACGCGCCCCACCGGTTCAGAAGCCCGGATCCTGCGGCCAGGTGAATCCCCGACACGCTAAGGCCGGGATATCCTTCGCCCCGGTAGGTCCAGTTTGTCGGCGTATCACGCATTGCGCCGGCCTAGAGATTGCGATTGAGGAGAACCACGGGTACGGCAACGGCGATGATGATGAAGCCAATCCAATGAGGCGTGCCGGACCGAAGGGCAAAGCTCACCTCAAATGCTGCACCGCTTATAAATAGAGCTGCGCCAAGCGCAGCTGAGCGAGCCGAGCGGGCCACAGCCAAGAAAATCATCACAGCTGCCGCAAGCAAGGCACCGATAACCGCGATAGCAAAGGCCGCGATGCGGAGTCCATCCGAATCGATGACCCCGGCTACGAACAGGACGAGAAAGCCTGCAATTTGCAAAACGGTCGCGGCCAATATGGCACCGACTCGATGCCGCTGGATGAAGGTCGCCGTGAGGCTGGCTAACATGGCCTCCCATGTAACTCTGCAGATCCCCGCCGCCTTTTGGTCGTCGTCTCGGGCTTCGGGACCTCGACCCCGGTTACGGAGCTTGAAAGCTACCTTATTACACCCGGAATGAGTGGTGTCCCCAACCGTACAAGTTCTGAACTCCAACTGCCGGCCGAGTTGGGCGCTTGGTATTCGGCAGTCGAACCCAGCGGACGGTCAGCGAACGCTCGGCGGACGAGTTTAGGACGCAGGGGGCGAGTACTTATCGACTTGCCTTAGCAGGACGTTAGTGCTCCGGCCAAACCTAGGTTGAAGGAGCTTACGCAGCTCGGGCAGGTCGTTTACGGTTTCAAGGAACCCAACCTGCACGAGGTTTTGCACTTCCGCAGCGCCGCAGGACGAAGCCTCCTCTAGATAGCTTGAGACCCGGGCAAGAAGGTCGGAAGACTTTGGACTGGACATCATTTCATCCGCACGAACCCGATGCTCAGCAAGGAACCGGGCAAGCTCCGCCCAGATCATGTAGGGAAGCAGCTCGCCACGATTGGAATCGATCGACGCTTGATAACGCTTTTTGAACTCCGGAAAAAGGAGGGGTAAGCGGCTTGTCCATTCCTCAGGATCGGGATCCCGGCTCATCTACTCTCCGACAAGCGCCTTTATCGTGTCTTGCAGCACCGCTCTCTGTACGTTACAGGGCTACGCGGCTGGGCTCTTCATAATCCTTTTTCAGCCAGCTTTTCGAATTCGCCCAGCCCGGTTCAAAACTTGTTTTGACGGGGCCTCGCCCCACGCGAGTGGCGCTTTGGTGCCATACGAGCGTTTAAGAGGTTGGTGTCCCCGACAGGATTTGAACCTGTGCTCCTGGCTCCGGAGGCCAGTGCTCTATCCGGGCTGAGCTACGGGGACACAGCGGAAATCCGATTATAGAGACGGCGCCACAAGGGAGTTCGCAACTCGCGACCGAGCTTACGGAATCCGTTACAGACGTGACCCCGCTGAGTGACGCCCGTCCATAAGCTGGCATCAGAACAGGCCGATCGGAGCGAGTCGCCTGTGCTGGAGGTGGGACCGTGCGGCGCTTTTTCAGCCCCTGGGTTCTCATTGCGATCGCGGCTGCCGTTCTTTCCTGCGCCGAAGCCTGGCCGAATCCGCTGTAAGCCAAGGCTTTCGTTGTCAAGTCTAGGTTGCTAGACTGTAGGTCGTGCTTACTAAGCGGCGCGCGGGGCGTTCGCAGCCGGACGACCCCGCGACGCCAAGTCCGCTCGGACGGCGCGTTCGCCAGGCTCGCCAGGAGCTGGGCCTCAGCCTGGCGGCAGTGGCCGGCGACGATTTCAGCCGCGCCTTCCTGAATCAGGTCGAGCTCGGCCGCGCCCAACCCTCGACCCAAACGTTGCGCATCATCGCCCACCGGCTGCAGCGACCCATCGATTACTTCCTCGAGGATCCCGGGGACTCAACCGCCGCGCTCGAGCTGGCTCTGGCAGAGGCGGAGATGGGCCTGCATCGAGGCGAGCCAGCGCGGGCCGAGTCGCTGATGACGCGACTGCTCGCCCGTCCGCTGCCGATCGACCTGCGCACCCGGGCACAACTGACCCTCGCGGTGGCGCAACTCAAGCAGGGCCAGCCCCAGGATGCCAGGCCGGTGCTCGAGGAAGCGATCGCGGTCGCTGAGCGGGCGCAGGCCAACCAGCTCCTGGTCGAGCTGTACGACCGGATGGGCAGCGTTCACTATCTGCTTCGCCGGCCGCATGCCGCCGGTCAGTGGTTCGATCGAGCCTTCGAGCGATACGAGTCCGCCAGCCTCGAGGATCCCGTTCTCAAGGCCCGCATCCTCGGCCATCGGGCGAACCTCCACTATGTCGCCGGCCAGCCGATCGAGGCGATTAGCGCATACGAATCCGCGATCGCAGCGGCCGAGCAAGTCCTCGACATGCCAGTGTTGGCGGGAATCTACGAGGGGCTGGCGCTGTCGCTGCGCCAGACCGGTCAGTACGCGCGCGCCCTCTCCTACGCGCAAAAGGGATTGCGCATCTTCGAGACCCTTCGCGACGTCCGTATGACCGGGCAGCTGCGGCTCAATATGGGCGAAATGCTCGTGCAGCAGGGTCGAGCCGTCGAGGCGGAACGCCTGTTCAGCGAGGGCGCCGAGCATCTGCGGCGGATCGGCGATCGCGAACTGCTGCCGCACCTGGTCGCCGGTATGGCTGAGTCCGCTCTCGAACGCGGCGACCCGAAGCGGGCCAGCGATCTCGTCGATGAAGCGATCGACCTGTTGAACCGCGCTACCGATCCTTTGGCCGCAGTCGCCGCCCACCGGGTGGCCGGGCGGGTCGCGCATGCGCTGGGGCGTCGCGAAGCGGCCCACCGCCACTTCGAGCGGGCGTTGAAGGTGGCGATGAGCATCGACAACCCCGACCTGCACGCCCGCGTGACCTACGACTTCGCCCGCACCCTGGAGGCCGAAGGCGATGCCGCCCAAGCCGCCCTCCACTTTCGCCGGGCGTACGAGGCGGGCCGGGCGACCGGCGCCCCCGCCAGGGCGTTAAGCGGCGTTGACGCGTAGGTAAGCAGGACTTGACAAGGGGTTAATCAACGCTCCATAATGACGGCCACGGAAGGTGGTTTCGTTCGCCGAGAACGATCCCCCCGCCACCCTCCGGCTCGGCTACGTCAAAAATTTCTGTCGGCGTCGCATTCTGAGCTAGACTGGTCACAGACAGTCAAGGGGGATCAATGGACGGGTACTCGCGGAAAGTGGGGGCCAGGCTGCGCAGCCTACGGAAGCAGCGCGGCCTCACGCTGCAACAGGTCGAGGTGCTATCGAACAAGCGGCTGAAAGGCTCGCTCCTCGCCGCCTACGAGCGCGGCGACCGGAATATCTCGGTGACTCGGCTACACCAGATCGCGACGCTGTACAGCGTCGCGGTCAATCAGCTGCTGCCCGAAGAAGTCGAGGGCGGCGGCGAGCCGGCGTTGCCGCCGAAGCTGGCCATCGACCTGACTCAGCTCCAGGGGCTCCCCGAGCGCCAGGGCTCGATCCTCGCCCGTCATGTGGCGAGGTTGCAGCAGCAGCGCCAGGATTTCAACACCCCGGTGGTGACCTTTCGCAGTGACGACCTCGAGCAGTTGGCGGCGGCGTACAAGACCACCCCAGAAATGCTCCGCCGGTCGTTGAACGAATGGGGCGTGTTCCGGCCGGGTCAGGCTCCCACCGAGCGACCCGAAGTCGAGCGCGAAGCGCCGCCCGAAGCCGAAGAGACGTCCTAAAACGGGATCTCGCCCTGCGGCCGGTCCTCCCGGCTGCCGCGCTCGGCGCGTAGCTCGGCGACCGTGGCGGGGTGCGGCGCGGCGTCTTCGGGCAGCGGCTCCTCGCGCACCGGAAGGCTTTCGATCCGCTGTCGCGCCTCTTCCAGCTTGCGCTCGCAGAGCTCGAGGTATTCGCGGCCCCGCGCCACCGCGGCGATCGCATCCTCCAGGCTGAGCTTTCCTTCCTCCAGCGAGCGAAGGGTCGCATCGAGCTGGGTCAGCGCCTGCTCATAGGTCAGCGAGGAATCCAGGCTCATTCGATGGCCTCGTCAACCGTGGCTTCCAGCCGGCCGGCCGAGAGCAGGACCTTGACCGGCTGCCCGCGCCGTGACTGGTCGGCCTTGCGAATGATGCTGCCGGTGGCCGTATCGACACAGATGCTGTATCCACGCTTGAGCGTCTGCTCGGGAGCGAGGGTACCGAGCCGCGCGGACCGGCTCTGGAGCGCTCCGGCGCGCTCGCGCAGTCCGCGGCCCGCCAGTCCGACCAGGCGCTCCCGCAGCTCGGCGGCCTGAAGGCGATGGGTCGCGATCCGCCGTGCCGTGGCATCGTGGGTCCGCGCCAGCCGTCGCCGGCAGTCGAGCAAGGCGCGTTCGCGGTGGCGCAGTACCTCGCGCGGGTCACGCTGGTGGAGCATGCCGTCGAGATGCGCGATCCGCTCACGCCGCCGCTGGTGGAGATCGCGCGCCACCCGGGCCAGCGATTGCCGCCGGAGCGCCACCTCGTGGGCCGGGGCGATCAGTGCGGTCAAGCCCGCGCGCTGCAACCGCTGGCCGCGCTCACCAAGCTGGCGCAGCAGATCCGACTTTTTCGGCGCCACGATCTCGGCCGCGGCGGTGGGCGTTCGCGCTTCTCGGTCGGCCGCCAGGTCGGCCAGGGTGCGGTCGGAGGTGTGCCCCAACGCCGTCACCACCGGAATTCGCATCGCCTGGATGGCGCGCACCACGGCTTCCTGGTTGAACGCCATCAACTCCTCGAAGCTGCCGCCGCCACGCGCGACGATGACGACGTCGGCGAGCTGGTCCTGGTCGCACTGGCGCAACGCCGCCACCAGGCTTCGCTGCGACGCCGTCCCCTGTACCAGCGCCGGGTAGAGCGCCAGGCGCATGTTGGGAAACCGCTCCCAGATCGTCTGCTGCAGGTCGTGGATCACGGCCCCGCTGGGCGAGGTGATGAAGGCGATACAGCGCGGCAGAAACGGCAGCGGCCGCTTGCGTTCCGGCGCGAACGCGCCCTCCGCCTCGAGCCGGCGCTTGAGCTGCTCGATCGCCGCCCGCAGCTTTCCGGCCCCGTCGTAATCGAGCCGGCTGACGACCAGGTTGATCCGGCCGTATTGCGCGTGGTAATCGACCTGGCAGGTTACCACCAGCTCCTGCCCGTTTTCCGGCAGGAAGGGCAGCCGACGTGCGGTGCTGCTGAAGACCACGGCGCCGACGGTCGCCGACGCGTCCTTGAGCGTGAACCACACGTGGCCGCCGCGAAGCGTGACACCACTCACCTCCCCTTTCACCACCACGCTCATAAAACGCGCCGCCAGCAGGTCGTGGATCCGGGTGTTGAGTTCCAGGACCGTTAGCGGCTTGATCGCTTCCTGCGGCTGGATCGCCATCAGGGCACGGCTTCCTTGAGGCTGGAATCCGGCCGATACAGTGCCCGCTCGACCGCCTGCCGGAGCGCGTCGGCCCGGCCGGTCTCGTCGGTGAAGACGCGCACCAGGGTAGTGCGGATCGGCAAGCGCCGGAAGAGGTCCGCCACGGCGCTGCGCTCGACCGACCGGCTCACCGGGTTGTAGATATTGACCGGGAATGGGTCGTTGAACGGGTTCTGCGGTCGGGGGTCGACCGAGGCGAGGTCGACCTCGAAAGAGGCGCCGGCAAGCGATTGGGGGAGGGCCTCCCGGATCCGGCGGATATAGTCCGTCGGCTCCGGATCGACAAACGCCTCCTCGACGCTGGAGAACTCGTAGTAATCCTCGAAGATCAGCCGCCATTTCAGCTCGCGACGGACGATCCGGCCCCACTCCCGAGCGAGCTCGGCGGCGCGCCCTCCCTGGTGGCGCCAGCCGTCGACGGTATCGATCAACGACCAGTCGGTGAGTTCCTGGTACCGGTCGAGGTGGTCGAGCGGGTTGCCTGGAAGGATGCGCTCGATCGTCTCGCGAAAGATCTCCCGCATGTGGAGGTCGATCCGGCGGACGGTGCGGTGGTAATAGATGTTGTTGTAGAGGTAGAGGCGGGCGTTCAAGAAGAGCAACAACGCCTGCGCGCCGTGCTGGTGCAGCAGCATTCCCTCTCGGTCGAGGAACGAGTAGTGCAGCAGCCGGTCGATGTCGACCGGTCCCACCTTGACGCCGCACATGTAGGCGTCGCGGGGCACGTAGTCGAGGTTGTCCGCGGTGTACATGCCGTTGAGGATGGGCTTGAGCGCCCGGACCCAGCCGGGAACGGGGCCGCTCAGCACCGGTTCGGCGATCAGCTCGGCGATCCAGCGCGGATCGATTCGTTCGCCGGGGGCGAACGGTCCGCTGGGGCTGGCGCGGAGCGCGGCGATGGTCGACGCCAGCTCGCCCTGGATCAGCGCCCGGCCGATCACCTCATGGTCGATCGCGTAGCGGTCGAGATAGTTCTGGTCGAAGAAATGACCGAAGGGTCCGTGCCCGATGTCGTGCAGCAGGCCGGCCACCCGCAGCGTTTCCTCGACGCACGCCGCGGACGGCACGTTTGGATGCAGCGCCGACAGGTTGGGGTAGAGCTGTCGCGACCACTCGCCGCTGATGTGCATCGCCCCGAGCGCGTGCTGGAACCGCGAGTGCTCGCCGCCCGGGAAAACCCACCAGGCCGATTGCAGCTGGTGGATTCGCCGCAGTCGCTGCAGCCAGGCGTGATCGAGCAGGTCCTGCTCGGCCGCATCGGAGTCGCCCCGCAGCCGTTTGGTGATCTTGATATAGCCGTGCAGGGGGTCGGCGACCAGATTGACCGCGTCATAGCGGCGAGCTAAATCGGTCATGCGTTCGGCACTGATTTTACGGATAGGATCGCGGGATTCCCGCGTGTAGCATGAACTCGGTGGAAACCGCCGTCATCGTCGACGCGCTGCGGACGCCGATCGGGCGGTACGCCGGTGCCCTCAAAGCGATGCGCCCCGACGATCTTGCCGCTCTCGTCATCACCCAGGCGGTGCAGCGTAATCAGCTGGATCCGGCCGGCATCGAAGATGTCTACTTCGGCGATGCGAACCAGGCCGGCGAGGACAACCGCAACGTGGCGCGAATGGCGGTCCTGCTGGCCGGGCTACCGGTCGACATCCCGGCCGCGACCATGAATCGTCTCTGCGGCTCCGGGATGCAAGCCGTGGTATCCGCGACCCGGGAGATCGAGACCGGGAACGGCGGGTGCTTTCTCGCCGGCGGCGTCGAGAGCATGACCCGCGCCCCCTACATCCTGGAGAAACCCCAGCGGGAGTTCGCCCGCGGGCCGCAAACGCTGCACGACAGCACCATCGGCTGGCGGATGGTCAACCCGCGACTGGCCGAGACGTATCCCCCGATCAGCCTGGGGCAGACCGCCGAGGTGGTCGCCCGCCGTTATGCGATCAGTCGCGAGGAGCAGGATCGCTGGGCGCTCGGAAGTCATCAGAAGGCGGTCGCGGCCCAGGCGGCCTGTCACTTCCGAACCGAGTTGGTCCCGGTCGGGTTGCCGGACGGGAACGCGTTCGAGAAGGACGAGGGGCCGCGGGCCGACACGAGCCTGGAAAAACTCGCGGCACTGAAGCCCGCCTTCGACAAGGATGGAACGGTGACGGCGGGCAACTCCTCACCGTTGAACGACGGCGCCGCTTGCCTGGTTCTGATGTCAGAGGCGCAGGCACGGCGGCTGAACGCCCGCCCGATCGCGCGGGTGATGGCGGCGGCCAGCGCCGGCGTGGATCCATCGTGCATGGGCCTGGGGCCGATTCCCGCCAGCCGCAAAGCCCTGGCGCGGGCCGGAATGAAAGCCGGCGATCTGGACGTCATCGAGCTCAACGAGGCCTTCGCCTCGCAGGTGCTCGCCTGCATCCGTGATCTGGAGCTCGACCCGGAGCGGGTGAACCCCAACGGCGGCGCCATCGCCCTCGGCCATCCCTTGGGGGCGAGCGGGGTGCGGATCATCGCCACGCTGGTGCACGAACTCGCCCGCCGCAAGGCGCGCTACGGGCTCGCCACGATGTGCATCGGAGTCGGCCAGGGGATCGCGACCGTTGTGGAGAACCTGATCCGCTAAAGGCGTCAACGCGACGCGACTGAGCTGTGAAGAGGCTGCGACCGGGCCTTACCCGCTCGCCATTGGCGCTGCTAGATCATCAAGAGCGAGGCCATCAGGTGTTTTCTCTGCGTCGTACCCTGCAACGCCCCCTGCTCGCGGCTGCCAGTGCCATCGTTATGACACTGGTGCCGCTGACGGCGGGCGCCTCCGCGAACCTGGTCGAGGCCCTCTGGAACCAGCCCGACGGGGTCAGCGTCGACAGCGGCTGGTACGCCGTCCAATCCTGGTGGAACGGGATGAACGGCACCGTCCCGGATGACCCGACCCAGCGCGGGCTCGATGAGCTGGCCCAGGCCAACGCCGATCTGCAAAATGCTTACAACCTCCTGCGCGGGCAGCGGGCCAACCCGGGCCCGCAGCCGGTGGCCGTCGTCGATCCCCTCGTCTCGAGCATTTACAACGCGGTCACGGGGGCAAGCATCAGCGCCCCGATCGGCTCGTTCTTCGACTGGGTCAACCAGGGGATGCTCAAGCTGGAAGGCAGAGGCTCGAGGGCAGATATTGCGCGCCAGTTGCTCCAGGACTACCGCACGAAGCAGGCCGTCGGCCTGCGCGACCTGCGTCGAACTGGCGGCACCGATACCGAGGCCCTGCTGACGGTGAACACGGCTCGGGAGCGAGCGTTGCTCGCGAAGATCAGCACCGTGTCACACGAGCTGAAAGGCTTGGTCGCCGAGGCGGATCAGTCCACCACCGCAGTGGCGGCCCGGCTCAAAGACGCGGGCCAGGGCAAGGCTAACGACGGCAAAGGCAAAGCCGGCTCCTCGAAGGGGCAGCCCGCGAACTCGTCGACCAATGGCCAGGGCCAGCCCAAGCATTAGCCAGCCCTTGATCTGACTAGGGCTCTTCCTCGTCCTCGACGCCTTCGAGGGTCAGCATCAAGCCATCCTGCAGGTCGTAGAGCGCATCCATAGACTCGGCGATGGTCAGATCCTCGGGCGCCCGGTCGCCCAGGGAATGCTCCATCTCGGCGGCCAGCCGCTGCACCCGCAACGCCAGATCGGCCGGGAGTTGCGTTTCCTCGGCGATATTCAGCAGCTCGAGCTCGTCAAGCAGCCGATCGATGTGACGAATCCGGTTCCGCCGGGCATAACGGAGTTCACGTTCCGCGTGCCACCGCTCGCGAAGCGCCGAGATCTGGACCGAGGTCTGCTCGATCATGCGGCCGCCCGAGAGGGTCCGAGCCATGCTTCCCGAGGGATTACATTACTTTCAAAGCTCGAATTGGTCAAGAACTCGCTCGGCGGCGACCCAGGCCCGCAAATTCGGTCGTCCCGCCGCTGAGAACGCTGCGCGGGGGTTACCTGCTGGTGGTCCTCTCCGCGTTCATGTTCGCGGCTGGCGGCAACGTGGTCAAGGCGCTCTTCAAGCTCGGCTATTCCCCGCTGGTGCTGGCGCAGCTTCGGATCTGGTGGGCCTTCGCCTGGCTGGTGCTCGCGCTGCTGGTGATCCGGCCGAGGCTGCTTCGCGTCAGCCGCCGGGAGCTGCCCGCCCTGGCGGTGTTTGGCGGCGTTGGGCTGGCCGGTGTGCAGCTCAGCTATTACCTGACAATCGCCCGAATCAACATCGCCGTCGCCCTGCTGGTGCAATATCTAGGGCTGGTCGCGGTCACCGTCGTCGAGCGCTATCACCGCCGCCAGGTGGTCGGCCCTCAGGTCTGGGGCGCCCTGGCGATGGTGCTGGCCGGCGCCTTCTTTGCGGTCGGCGCCTATCAACCGGAACTCCTCCGGGTGAACCTTCCGGGTGTCATGCTGGGCCTGGTGTCGGCCGCCTTCTTCGCCTTCTACATCCTGCGTGCCTCGACCCTGGCACGACGGCTCGACACCTGGACCATCCTCGCCTACGGCTTCGGGATGGGCAGCGTCCTCTGGCTCGCCTTCGATAGCGTCACCCGCGTGGCGCTGCCAACGGACTGGCGCATCTGGGGTGTGATGGCGCTCGTCGGCCTGGTCGGAACGTTGGCCGCCCACGCGCTCTTCGTGATGGCACTGCGGACCATCCGACCATCATCAGCCGGGATCGCCGCCACCGCGGAGCCGGTCTTTGCCGGCCTGATCGCCTACCTGATCCTGGGCGATCGGTTGCAGCCGTTGCAGGTCGCGGGCGCGGCCGTGATCGTGGCCGGGATCATCTTCGTGCAGGCGGGCAGCCGCGAGGACCCGCTGGCTGCGGCGGTGCTGCCGTGAGCGTTTTCGACCTGGACCAGGTCCGCGCGCGGCTGACCACTGGTGAAGTTCGCTGGTCACTCCACTACGAGGCGGACTGCGAGAGCACGCAGGACCTGGCTCGAGCAGCCGCGGCCCAGGGGGTGGAGCAGGGCTGGACGATCGTGACCGATTTCCAGCGAGGCGGTCGCGGCCGCCTGGGCCGATCCTGGCTGGCGCCGGCCGGCCAGGCGCTGTTGTTTTCCACCATCCTTCGACCACCGATCGACGTGCTTCCGCTGCTCCCGTTGCTGGCGGCCGTGACCGTCGCCGGCGGCATCGAGGTCACCACCGGGGCCGCGCCGGACCTCAAGTGGCCGAACGACCTCATCCTGCACCGCCAGAAGCTCGCCGGCATCCTGCTGGAACGCCCGGCAGGACCGGCCGTGATCCTTGGCGTCGGGGTCAATGTCAACCAATCGATAGCTGACCTGCCCGAGGCGGCCACCTCGCTTCGTGTCGAGCTCGGGCATCCAGTCGAGCGCCAGGTGCTGCTGGCCGCGATTCTCAACGATCTGGCCAACGCCTACGACCGTGCCGACCGCGAAGGGGTTGACTGGATCGTACCGGCCTGGCGTAGCCGGAGCTCGATGCTGGGCCGGCCCATCACGTTTCATCGCGATGGGGCGACGATCCGGGGCGTGGCGGACGACATCGGCAATGACGGAGCCTTGCTGGTCCGGATGGCGGACGGAACCCGCGTCTCGCTCGTGGCCGGTGAAGTCGAACAGGTCAAGCTGGCCTGATCGGGATCTCGCGGCACCCTGGCCGCCGTGCCTCAGTCGTAGGTCCTGCCGTTGTCCTCGATGTAGCCGCCCTCGTGCGTACCCTGCGGATCGTGATGGGTGAAGTGGATCAGGCCGCCCTTCGAGTTCCACACGTACTCGCCGTGCACGATGACGCGATCACCCTCGGCAATCGGAGCGCGAGCCCCGACCGAAATGTTGTGCTCGATCTCGACGGTCAGGTTTTGCGAGCTGAGCCTGATGATGAATTGCTCGTGGGTGCCGGTGCTGCTGGTTCGATCGGGAAGCAGCCGGACCACCGTTCCATCGGCCGTGACCTCGATATTCGATCGATGGTTGTGATAATCCGCGGCAATCGCCGCATCGTCGGCTGGCGCCGAGGCGCCGCAACCGGCCAGCCAGAGCGCGCTGACCAGTGCGGCAACCCGCCACACGGAGCTAGCCGACTTTTACGTCGCCGACCATCTGGGCGTGAATCGTGCAGTGGTATTTGATGTCGCCCGCTTTGCTGAAGGTGACGACGAATTTGAAGCCGGCATTCTGGGTACACGACTCGAAGCTCCCATCATCAGCGGTGACGGTGTGCGGCGCGGCACTGTCCATCCAGTCCCATTCGACGGTCTCGCCGACCTTGACGTTGACGCTACTCGGGTCGAAGCGGCCGACCGTGTTCGGATCGGGGTTGAGCTTGACGACCTGGGTACCGGTACCGCTGGTGCTGCCCCCGGTCTGATTGCAGCCGCTGTTGCTGGACGTGCCGCTGCTGCCACCGCAGGCGGTCAAGACCAGCGCGCTTCCCGCGGCCACGAGTGCCATTTTCCAAGCGATCACGATTGCCTCCTTGAGAAACGGGATTCCCCCGGGTTGAGTGTACGGGCCGATCTCGGCAGGCCGCAACGCGAACCGCCGCGGGCGGGCGAGAATCAGGTGTCTACCGTACCCGCGGAAATCGCCGGCCGCTTACTCGGGGAGCTCGTCGAATTCGCGCCGGGCGTCCCGCACCCAGAGGGCGAATGCCAGAACACCGAGGATGGCGCCGACCACCAGCAGCACGTGGATGACGACGAGGCCGGTCAGGATGAATGCGACCGCCAGGGCGAGCACCGGGGGCCAGATGCTCGGCGGCGGGAGGTGGAAGGCCTCGTGCGCCTCGGACGGCGAGGTCGACTCAGGCTCCGCCATCAGCCGAAGTTGTTGTAGATCAGCGCCCAGGCGAAGGACAACCCGAGCATGATCACCGCGGTGACGAACAACAGCATCCCCAGCCGGACGTTTCGCCGAGCCTCGTCTTTATGCATGACCGCTCCCCATGCTAGCCGACCACGCGATCGGCAACCATGACCGTGAACAGCAGGGCGAGGTAGGCGATCGAGTAGTCGAAGAGCCACCGCGACCAGCGCTGCCGCCGGCCACGCCAGTTGATGATCGCCAGTGCGACGAACCCGCCGCCGAGCAGGGCTGCCCCGGCCAGGTAGAGCCGGCCAAGGGCGCCGCTGAGCACGATCAGCAGGCTCAGCGCCACGAGCACCACGGTGTACACGACGATCTGCCGCCGGGCTACGAGCTCCCCGCGCACCACGGGCAGCATCGGCACCCCGGCGCGGGCATAGTCATGACGAAGCCGCAGCGCGAGCGCCCAGAAGTGGGGCGGCGTCCACAGGAAGATGATCGCAAACAAGTAGAGCGCCGTCAGGTCGAGGCTGTTCGTCACCGCGGCCCAGCCGACCAGAGGCGGCACCGCTCCCGCCGCCCCGCCAATGACGATGTTCTGGACGGTCGAGCGCTTGAGCCAGAGAGTGTAAACGAAGACATAGAACAGCAGTCCGCTGATCGCGAGGCTCGCCGCCAGTACGTTGACCTTAAAGGCCAGCAGGAGGAAGGCGGCCAGCCCCAGCCCGATGCCGAAGAGCAGCGCGTGACTGGGAGCGATCCGGCCGTCGGGGAGCGGCCGGTGTCGGGTGCGCGTCATGCTGCGATCGATATCGCGGTCGATCCAGCAGTTGATGGCCGCGGCGCCCGCGGCCGCCATGGCTCCGCCGAGCAGGGTGAGCAGCACCAGGCCGGTCG
>VBDZ01000166.1 GCA_005881215.1 Chloroflexota bacterium
CAGCCCTCTGACTTTCTCCTCGGAGCTGAGCCTTGTTTGAGTTTCGGTAGCTCCAGCTCAAGTGTGTCGGAGGAGGGCCCTCCCCGCGAGCGCATTTTCACTTGACGTTGTCGAAAGGCGGCGTTATGGTCTCTCTGTCGCAGACCGCCGGCGATTCGAGGAGGAGAGATATGAGGGTGCCAATTCGGTCGCTGATTACGTACGCAGCCTTTGCGATCGCAAGCCTTTCGATTAGCGTTCCGGCATGGGCGGGCATGAGCGCGGCCAGCTTCACGCCCGGGACGCCGATGCATTTCGCACGCGCCTTTCCTACGGCAACCGAGCTCTTGAATGGGAACGTGCTCAGAGCTGCCGGTTACGACGGAGGGCAATTCTTCAGCGACGCCGAAATCTACGACTGGCACTCCGGCACGTGGACCACTGTTGCCCCGATGCACGTGGCGCGGGCGGCCGCTGTGGCGGTGCGCCTGCAGCACGGCCGCGTAATGGTGATTGGCGGATTCGGCCCCGGCTTCAGTGTGCTCGACAGCGTCGAGATCTATGATCCGAGCGCCGACACGTGGACGATCACGGGAAGTCTTAACCAGCGACGAGCGGAAGACTTCCTGGCAGCAGTTCTCCCAGACGGCCGAGTCCTCGTAGCCGGCGGATTCATCTTTGCCAACCCGATGATAGGGTTATTCGTCCCGACGAATAGCGCCGAGATCTGGAATCCGGACACCGGCTCATGGAGCTTTACGACGCCGATGCACGTCGCTCGCGGAGAGCTTACATCGACCGAACTCAAGAACGGACGAATTCTGGCGGCTGGCGGGGTCAATGCTGCTGGTCCCTCCAACACGGCTGAGATCTACGATCCCGCGCAGGGCACCTGGACCCTCACCGGCAGTATGAATGTCGGACGCTTTGATCACGCAGCAGCGCTCCTGCTCGATGGCAGAGTGCTCGTCGCGGGTGGCGAAGTAGGATTTGGGCCGGCTGGCGGCATCCGGACGAGCATGGCGGAGCTGTATGACCCGCACAACGGCGCCTGGAGCACCACCGGCTCGATGACCGCGCCCAGGAGCGAAGCCGAATGGGCAACCGTCCGCCTGCCAGACGGCAATGTGCTCGTCACTGGCGGCTTCGTTGCGGAGGAGACACCGCAATCGAGCGACGATCTTTATGACACCGCAACCGGGGTCTGGTCATCAGCAGGATCGATGAGCGTCCCTCGGGCCGGCCACGCCGCGGTGGCGTTGCGCGGTAACCGAGGTGTCTTGGTGATGGGAGGCCTCGTCGCACCACCGTTCTCTACTGCTAGCGTCGACATCTATCGATAGCGACGTTGCGGGAGGCGCAGCCGCGGTCTGGTAAGCCGGAGTTGCGCCTACCTCGTCTGCGCCCTGAGGCGATCGCTCGGTAAATTGGTCAGGTCTGGCAACTCTGCTGGCTGACGCCGGCCGTCTCGTGTCCAACCGTATGGAACGACTACCGAGCCGGGCGGCGTAGCGCGGCCCGCGGGTTCTCACGTGCGACGCACAGCCAAGTCGCAAAGCAATTCGGCTATACATTGGAAGGACTGCGTAGACTCGTGTAGGAAGGCAAATCATTACGAGACTTCGTGTCGAATATGCTTATGATTCCGAGAGCCGCAAATTGGAGCTTCCGAGTTCCGAGCCTTGGGATCGTCGGCGGCGCCGATACGCGAGACGATGCGGAACGGAAGGTCGTCGAAGCCGTTGCCTTCACTCTCGAGGGAGACGACGATGCCTCACCGGCAGAAGGCGAAATCCGCTACCTGAACGTCGAAATCGCATCAAGCTAGGCACATACCTCGTCGCCAGGGCCGCATTTGGGCCGGCCCTTGGTTGAAGGCGATGGCTGGGTCGACTGGTCAGGTCTAGCAACCTTCTTACCCGACTTGAATGAGACGTTCACCGCGTCAGTGCACCGGGCTTTGGATCGCGGTTGCCCAGCCGCCTGTCAGCGTGGGGACCCGTTGCGGGGAAGCTGCTTGGGAGTTCCCTCGGGCGCCAACGCTTGACTTTCCGCCAAAGCCCGGGTCCCTTTGTGAGAGTTACTCCGGAAGCGGCGGGCCTAGCAACTCCAGCCCGTACTTGGGCGCAGCGGCAGGCCAGCGTCCGAACTCTTCCGGAGTGGGGGGCGATGGCAGAACGAGCTCAGTAGCAGGTACTCCGACCTCGCGATAGAGGTGCTCAACTCCACCCGGCGTGCCGAACGCGAGGAATTTCGCTGGCGTTGTCCCTCGGACACGGAACCGATGCGGAAGGTCCTTTGGCAGATAGACGAAGCTCCCGGTTCGTAGCTCGAAAACGTCTTCGCCAGCCTGGTAGGTCATTTCTCCCTCGAGAAGATAGAAGGCTTCGGCCTCCGTGTGGTGTACGTGCAGCGGCGTCGCACCGCCCGGCAGACTGACCACCTGCATGACGCTGAGCGGGCCGCCCGATTCCTCAACCGCCAGTTTCACCATAAAGAGGGAACCGACCGCCCAGATGGCGTCTCCCTCATCTCGGTGACGGACGATCGCCTGTCCCTTGGTCGCGACTTCTGCCATTAGTGCCGTCTCCTTCAGTAATTAGTTACAGTTTGACTCGGATTAATACCGTGATGCTAGGCTATTAGCGTGCCTCGTGTCAAGTCACAGCGGCGTTACGTTTCGGGAGTCCGCCAGGAGCAGGCCCAACGCACCCGCCTTCGGATCCTCGATGCGGCGCATCGGTTGTTCAGCGAGTATGGGTACGCAGCGACGACGATCGAGAGGATCGCCGCGGAGGCCGGGGTGGCGATTGATACGGTCTACGCGGTTTTCCGTTCCAAGCGAGCCGTTCTCTCAGGTTTGATGCAACGGCAGGTCGGGGGCGACGACCAACCCATCGCTATGTTGGACCGGCCGGAGCCTCAGTCAGTGCGTCGGGAACCCAACCAGCGACGCCAGTTGGCCCGCTTCGTGGCGGGTGTGACCGATGCCATCGAGCGCTCACGACCGATTGACGACCTCATGCGCAGCGCCGCCGCGATCGATCCAGAGATCTCGACGCTCCGACGGAAGACCCAGGAGGAGCGGTTTCGCAACATGACGACCCTGGTGCGTTGGCTGCGCGCGAATGGCCCCCTGCGCCGTGAGCGCAGTGTCGAGGAAGCCGCCGCCATCGTCTGGACGCTGACCAGCCCAGAGGTTCACCGCCTGTTACGCGCTGACCGGGGATGGTCATCCGAGCGCTTCCGAGACTGGCTTGGCGAGACGCTGGCCCGAACCCTTCTAACCTGAAGGCGATGGCTGGGTCAATTGGTCAGGTTCAGCAACTCTGCTCGCGTCGCTCGCGGGTTTCGCGGAGCCGTGGTTGAACCGTCTCGTCTACAAGTTGCTTACCTCAGCGGTTGAGCTTCGACGCTAGGGCTTGGACATGGCCATCAGCCTCCAAAAGGAATGGAGCCGCCAGAGCGGGCGCGCTGGGAGCAATCCCCGTGGGTACCAAGCGGAACAAGGCCGACCAGCGGAGGCTATGGGGCGGGCACCGCAGGATCGTTGCCTAGAAAATACCAGCGCCCCGTTTCGTAGACCAGATAGAGAGTGGTTGTATAGGCTCTGATTCCCGAAGACTCTTTGACCTTCAATGAGATCCCCTGCGCGTAGTAGGAAAAGCCGTTCGCTGAAGATATCGTCGGCGATCCGCTTAGAGTTGCCTCCAGCGTATCGATGGCGCTGAGGGAACTCGCAAACTGCTGCTCAGATTTGAAGCTTGCCTGTGCCTCCGGCGCTAGCATCGCGTAGAGAACGATCCAGTCGTGCTGAGCGAGACTCGCGACCACCTGCTCAGCGAAGGCGGTTGCCGTTGCCGGGTCGGCGTTTCCTGTCTGGAAATGGGCGTGAGTCCCGCCGATCCAGATTTCCATCGTCAGGACTTTTTCACGCTGGAGAATTGCTCCATCGACGCGAACCGAAACCCGGCTCAGGGGTTGTCCGGAAATCGGAACGAACTGAGCGCTAGTCGATGCGGAAATCGCGACCGCATCAACCCCGCTGTCAGTCATCGACGCGACTCCGAGATAATCACCTTGCCCTATAACGAAGTAGTCGAAGCTTCCCGAATCTGGTCGGCCGGATTGGAGTTGGATAGAAAACGAGTTGCCAGATGATTGGTCACGAAATACGCTCGCCGTGGCCCAGGCTGTAGAGCTAGGATGCGCAGACGGGTGAGTCGTCGAAGACGAAGAAACCTGTTGGGACGGTTGGCCGCACGAATCAAGCGCACTCGCCACGAGAAGGGTGCCGAGGCAGGCCGCTGCCCAGTCAACCCGTAGTACAGCTGGCCGCCCCACGGCCCGAGCCTAGCCCCTGTTGGCGGGGGGTGGGCGTCGATGAAATAGGTTCGTGACCGAGCCGATGCATGAAAGCGACGTGACGCCGGACAGCCCGGCTGGTTGGACTGGTGATAGGTTCGCTTCAGGCACCGTACGCTGACCGAGCGCTGAAAGCTAAGGCTGAAGCGTCCGACCGGCGCCTACTCCGGCCTCATCCTTTAAGAGATAGGGAATCCGCACGGCGTCCCGAAGGAAAGAACGCTGGAATTTGAATGGCGAAACCCCTTCGACGAGCTCGTCTCAGCCGCAAATCGTGAAAATGGCTGGGTCGACTGGTCAGGTTTGGCAACAACTGTTACGGACTTTGCAGCTGAGCTTGGCGCAGCTGGCGACCGACCGTTGAGTCAGGTGTTGGCGGATCGCTGAGCAACGGGCAGTACGATGGGGATCGTGGGCGTGATCGACGAGATGGTTTCGAGCAGTAGGGTCCACGCCTGGGCGTACACCACCGCGGGCGAGCACGGCCGTCCCGCCAAAGGCGTGGCCATCGTCGCCTGTATGGATGCGCGCATCAACGTCGAGAGCATGTTTGGCCTTCCGACCGGAGACGCCCACATCATCCGCAACGCCGGGGGCATCGTCACGGACGACGTCCTGCGCTCGCTGCTGATCTCCCAGCGCCTCTTGGGAACGCGCGAGATCCTGCTCTTGCACCACACCGACTGCGGCCTCATGCGCCTCAACGAGTCTCAGTTGGTCCCGCAGCTCGAGCGAGAGGCGGGCATCAAGCTCCCGTTCACGCTGGGCGCCTTCACGGACCTGGACGAAGACCTGCGGCGCAGTCTGGCATTAATCCGATCCTTCCGGTTTCTCGTTGCCCGCAACTCGGTGCGAGCATTTGTTTACGACGTCTCAGAGGCCAGCCTCCGCGAAGTGGCCTGACCAGGGGCTCTCGGTTGCCGCCTGCAGCGGCCGTCACTCATGCCGCGAGCTGATCGACCGTGGTTACGCTGCCGCAGGTCCGACACGAGCTCTGTCGGGCCAGCCTTCAACGGGGTGTTCGTGGGGGTACCGCCAGACGCTGTGACCGAAGGCGATGGCTGGGTCGACTGGTCAGGTTTGGCAACGGTTGTTAGCCACATCGCGCGAGAAATGAGTGTGTCGCTGGATCGAGCTTTACGAACGGTGTTCATGGCCATCTGAAGGTGCGTTGGGTTGCCAGCCAAGGTCCGCACCCTCGGCCGTCTGAGCTACAGCAAGGTCCGTCCCCCGGATCGGGCAAAGTGCAGTCGCTTCAAACCCTCCCACCGACCGAGGACACCGCTATTGAAGACCACGAGGGAGTGCATGAACATCATCGACGCCGTTCGACGCGTGGCCAGCTATCGGTCCTGCGGCTGATATCCAAGGCCACCGACGCGTTATGTAGGTCATCTCGGAACGGGTCCGAGGAACCGAAATCGTCGGATCCTCTACCAGTCCCGAACAATTCAAACCCCTCTCGATGGCGATACACGCTAGATGAGCGGTCGGAACAAGGACTGACAAGACGGTCGAAGCCCTGGGGTCGCACATAGGCATCGACACCGGCCAACCGGTCCACCACGACGACATTGAGGTTGCCCTGCCAGTTCGGACTGTCCCGGGTCCTAACGGGTGGCGCAAACGGCCGAACGCTGCCCGGTGGCCTGCGAAGGGAACGCGATCTGCGGGCGGCTTGCAGTTATCGGCCGAGATTATGAATGTCCGCGCCTGGAGGGAGAATCGCCCCTATATCCCCTAGCACCATGTCCGATGCGTACGCATACGCCCAGGCTCCACCCGCGGTAACCGGCCGGCATCCGGTCGTTGGCATTTCGACGGTCCATTGATCTCCATCCGGATATTTGAATTCAAGCCGGTAACCCGAGCCGTCGTCTGCTGGGCATGAGGTAATTCCATCCCCAGCAATGTATGGCAGGGCATTTACTGCACTGACTAGCCGCGCGACCCTCGCGTCATTGGCCGAAAGAATAATAGGTTGCTGCGTGCTGAGAGGAGCATCCATTGAGGGCATCCATGCAACCGTCAGGCTCTGGGGGTGTCCGGGAATAATCAGCTCGTGTCGTAAGCTCCCCGGCGTGTTACTGGCCATTGTCCTGCCACCGACGAAACCAATGCTCAATACCGCCACACTAAGTATCGCAAGCTTCAGAATCGTCGGTTGTGTGGCTGTCATCTAACCTTAAGGGGAATTGAGGATTTCACGCCAAATTGTATAACGGATCAACGGGCTAATCTCTTCCCTAGATGGTTGAAGGCCGCGGCCCGTTATTGTAGCGGTACCGTGGCCTTTCCTCTCGGTTTCTGTGATAGTTTACTGACAGTTGTCGTAGTAGATAGTAAAAGTTGTGTTGTTGGATAAGCCGCTGGTATTCGCTAACAAGTATCCCTTGCTGAAGTTATACATGTTGATGTTCTGATTCGAGTAGTGACCCACGCCATTGCCCGAGCCATTTCCATTTACCCACGCGTCGAGATAGTTCAAGTAGTAGAAATTGGACAGCGGAGATAGGGTGTTGTTGTGGAGTCCGCGCTCGATGATGAAATCTGCTGTATCACCCGTGTAATTGCTGTTTCCTACCTGAACCGTTGTGCCCAGACCGCTCGAGTAGCTGTATACGTAAAAATCATAGCCTCCGCCTATCCACTTCGTGAGGGCAACAAAACCGTAGCCAGCGGCGCCAACGATGCCGGCTATTGGGTTGATGTTGCTACCCGAAGGAGTAACTATTTCCCACCAGGCTTGGTGCTGAGAGAGTCCGGAAACATTCATCGCTGTTCCGTCTTGAGCGAGAACACTTGACGTCCAACCACCGAGCCCCGCCCAAGTTAACTCATTGCTTCCTGTACAAGAAGAGCCGAGGGAAACCTCGTTCCAGTAGCCCTCTGCGATCGTGTAATTTCCGTTGTTCCCGGTGGCCACCCATCCGGACCAGTTGTTGGCGAGGTACGTTGCAGACACTCTCGGATGTCGCTGATCCGGAATCGAAACCATGAAGTTAGGAGGTGTTACGGGATGGTAGTTCGACATCATCTTCAACCAGGGACCTAAAGCCGACTGATCGGTCGGACGAGACGGCAAGCCATACTCGTCTAGCTGAGCAGCGGTTGCTGTCAGCGGATTGAACCCTTTAGGTGGGACCAGGATTGTGGCAGGCGCCCCGTCCACACTGTATTCGTAGCCCTGTCCCCCTCCTTGGAGAGCGATCACTCGTTCGAGCGAATGCTTTGATATGCCACAGGCATGTCGGACGGCGTCACTAACCGCGTACGCATCGAAAGACGCTTTGCAGTTGAACTGCTGCGTTACCGACCCGCTGGCATTTGCTTGTGCGCCTAGCGATGCGGTCGCTACGAGTGGCGCGACTAGAGCAAACCCGGCCAGCGCGTACCGAAGGAAACGCTGCATGGCTCTATCCCCCTTTGGATTTGAATTCCTCGCTCACGAGACTAAGTACCAGTCGTCACCTCCTCACCGTATTGTTCTTCCGCAGCCTTAAAACGGCGCGATGAGGGCAGGGAGCGACCGCTGCCAAAAGCTCGCTCAATCAGAACAATGCCCCCCGGACCCCACGGGCCGCAGTGAATCACACGTCAATCCAGCTGTCAAGCAAGCCCACAGAAGTCCAAACGGAATCGCCACTCATGCGCACGATGAGTGAAAAGCATCCACCCCCAGATGCCGCAGCGTCATGAACTTCACCATCCGAGCAGTTGGACCCGGCACGGGCTGTTGGCAAGATCAGCACCAAACGCAGCCGACAGAGCCACCACACCGCCAAATGACGTTCCGGTTCCTCTCGCCAACGAAGACGCAGACGACTTCATAGGTCATGGAGGACAGGTTGAAGGCGAAGGCAGGAGAGTCGCAACTCCGGCCTCACTCTTTTAGGGAGAGGGGATGCAAAACGGACTCACTCTTTAGAGAGTGAAACCCGATGTAAGAAATCGGGGCGGAAAACCGGCTTTTTAGAGATAGAGGCGACAAAGACACGCGTCCGAAAACCACTGGCGATTCTGCCCCTTTAAAGGGTTAGCGTCCAAAGGACGACTCTGGCCTCACCTTTTAAGGAGTAGGAGGAGAGGAACGCGACGAGCTGCGTCCTGAGCGAATAACGATCGGCAACGAAGACCCAGACGGCTCCATGCCCCAGGGTACCTCGGATGAAGGCGACGCATCCAGCAATCGTTGGGACCCCGGCCCTTATGTCACCCCAGTCCGGGAGGATCTCGTTTCCGCTTTCGCTCCTGCCCCGTCGCTTCCGCCTGCGGTTCAGGGAACGAACCCCAGCGCGAAGCCTATGCGAATTCAGGAAACGTCCAGCTCAACCCCGCGACGGACTCCCATACATGGTCACCCCATCATTCTTCGCGATCTCCACAAACATTCCAGCTCTCTGCTCACCCAGGAAGAGACCTCTCATCTCCTACGCTCGCTCACCCAACGCGACGTCGCCATCCTCCAGGCGCTCCACGACTACCGCTACCTCAACACGCTCCAAATCCAACAGCTCTTCTTCCACGGCATTCGTTCCGCCCAAATGCGGTTGCAGTTCCTCTCGGATCACGGACTGACCTACCGCTGGTCAATGATCGATCCTCCGGGCCTCACCCGCCGACCATCGATGCTCCTGCTCACACCACGCGGAGGCCGGCTGCTGGCGGAGTTTCGCGGGCATTCCCCTTGGTCCTATATCCGCCGGGCGAAAGATGCCCGCGACCACTGCTGGCACCTCACCCACGACCTGGAGGCCAACGGGTTCTTCATAGATCTGGCCCTGGCCAGTCGGATGCAGGTGGACCAGGGGTTGTTGCTCTGGATTGGTGAGGAGAGCAGCCGCAGCAGCCGGCGCACCTGGGCCAAGGAACATCGACGACCAATCGCCACGCCGGATGGTGAGGGTCTTTACCTCAGCTGCGATCGCACCATCGCTTTCGATTTGGAATGGGATCGCGGTACCGAGTCCATCGGCCGTCTCCGCTCGAAGCTGCGCACCTACGTCAGGTTCTACGAAGACACCAAAGGCGCCGACCGCGAACACGTGCTGTTTGTCCTGCATCGGACGAGTCGCGAGGAACTGTTTCACCGACTGGCCCGTGAGCTGTTTCTTACTGGGCGCCATTGCTGCCGGTTCTGGACCACCACGGTCGAGCGCATCGACCAGGTCGGCCCGCTGGGCGCGCTCTGGGCGCCTGTCGGAGGACCCGACGCCGGGGAGGACGACGAGGAGCTCATCGAGCCGAAGCCGGTCGACCTCAACCGCCTGCGTCGCAGACGCCTGACAGACCTGCCGGCACGAGAGACCTCAGAGCGGACGATCGCCGACTGCATCGGTCGAGGCAACTGGTGGGAGCGCAGGCCTGGAGGCGGAGAGGTGGCCTGACCGAGAAACGCGGGGTGAGGGGGCCAGAGTCGAGCCCCCTTCAGCACGACGTCAAGCAACCGGTGGAGGGGTCGGCCGATCCACCGACGACGCGCATTGTCTGGGAGGGGATCTATGGCCGTCTGCTGTCCGACGATGACCTGACCGAGATTGAAGGCAATCTCTTTCGCTTCATCGACTTGCTCGCGGGCATCAGCGGCTCTATACTCGGGGCCCGCGAGTTGTCGACGACCGATGGAGACGAGGCCGCGTGAAGGCGAAGCAGATCGAGCCAGACATCGATTCAAAGCCCCAAAAGGGCGCACGCATCCCGGCTTTTGCTTACGCTCGGGTTTCTTCCAAAGAGCAAGAGCGTGAAGGCTACTCGATCCCGGTGCAGTTGAAACGGGTCCACGAATACGCGGAGCGCCACGGCTATGCCATCGTCGAAGAGTTCGTCGACGTCGAGACCGCCAAGGAGCCGGGACGTCGTGAGTTCTCGCGAATGGTTGAGGCCGCTCGGCGAGACGCGACGATCGGCGCCCTGATCTGTGAGAAGGTCGATCGTCTCTGCCGGAACCTGCGCGATTACATGACCATCGACGAGCTCCCAGCGAAGACGCTCTTTTGGCAGCAGGACTTTCCGGACAACGCGGCCGGCAAGCTCTCCTTCGGAATGATGGTGCTCCTCGCCAAGCACTACATCGACAACCTCTCGGACGAGGTGAAGAAAGGCATGGCCGAGAAGGTCCAGGAAGGCGGCTTTCCGCACCAGGCGCCGCTTGGCTATCGCAACGTCCGCGAAGGCGACCGTCAGGTCATCGTCCCGGATCCCATCAAGGCGCCGATGGTCCGCCGCGCTTACGAGCTCTACGCCACGCGCGCCTATTCACTCAAGACGCTGCGGACGAAGCTGCGGGACGAAGGCCTCGCGACCACGAAGCAGGGAAAACTCATCAGCCTCAGCCAGCTCCAATGGCTGCTCAAGAACCCGTTCTACAAAGGCGACTTTCGCTGGAAGGGGCGCAGCTGGGCCGGGAGTCATGCCCCGCTGGTCTCGCGCGAGTTGTGGGATGCGGTCCAGGCGGCCTTCAGCGCCCATGAGAAGCCCGTTTACCGGAAACACGACTTCGCGTACAAGGGTCTGCTGATTTGCGGCTCGTGCGGCCGTCATCTGACGGCGGAAATCAAGAAGAAGCGCTACGTCTACTACCACTGCGCCGGCGAGGAAGCGTGCCGGAAGACCTACATCCGCGAGGAGCAGCTCGACGAGCAAGTGCGCGCGCTGCTGGCCAGCATTGCCATCCCGGACGATGCCAAGGCCTGGCTGCTGCAGGGCATCGCCAGGAGCCGCGAGGAGCAGCGCGCCTACCACCAGACCGTCGTCCAAGAAATCCGCACGGAGATCAAGGAGCAGGAGCTGTTAATGGACCGGCTCTACGATGATCGCCTTCACCGGCTCATCGCCGAAGACTTCTTCCGCCAGCGATGGGACCAGCTCGAGGAAAAGCGGAGCCAGCTGAGCCGCGACCTGGCCCGGCACCAGCACGCCGAAGGCGCCTATATGGAGCTCGGTAGCAAGCTCATCGAACTGATCGCCCAGGCTCCCCAAATATTCGAGCGGGCCGATCCGGAACAACGCCGCGAGCTCGTGGGTCTGCTGACATCGAACCGCGTCCTGAACGGCAGAACGCTGGAATTTGAATTGCGAAAGCCCTTCGACGCACTCGTCGCAGCGGCAAACAGTGAAAATGGCTGGGTCGATAGGATTCGAACCTCGGCGCTAGTGAGTTCGCGGCAGCCAGGCAGGGCGAAGGGCCTCGAAATTGGCGATCGCCCCTTCTTGACGCAGGGTGAGCGCGACCTCGTCCCAGCCGTTCAGAAGACAGTCGCGGAAGAAGGCGTCGACCGCGAAGGTCGCTTCGAAATCGCCGGCGGCGACGCGCTGCTGCTCCAGGTCGACCGTGATCTGTATGCCCGGCTCCTGCAGGGCCAGGTCGATCAACGCCCGCACCGCCTCGCCGGGAAGCTCGACCGGAAGGAGGCCGCAGCGGAAGCTGTTGCTCTTGAAGATATCGGCGAACGACGGCGCGATCACGGCGCGAAACCCCGCATCCAGTAACGACCAGGGCGCGTGCTCACGCGACGAGCCGCAACCAAAGTTCTCGCCCGTGACCAGCACGCTGGCACCGCGATACTCCGGCCGGTCCAGGATGAAGTCGCCCGGGCGGCGCCAATCGTAAAACAGAAACGGTCCGTAGCCCGAGCGCTCGATCCGCTTCAGGAATTGCTTGGGGATGATCTGGTCGGTATCGACGTTGGCCCGATCGAGCGGAGCGAGCACGCCCGTGACGCGGGCGAACGGTTCCATCAGTTGAACCGCCGCACGTCGACCAGGTGACCGGCGATCGCGGCGGCGGCGGCCATGGGTGGACTGACCAGGTGGGTCCGGCCTCCACTTCCCTGCCGGCCCTCGAAGTTGCGATTGCTCGTCGAAGCGCAGCGCTCGCCGGGGCCGAGGATGTCCGGGTTCATCCCCAGGCACATCGAACAGCCGGCATCCCGCCACTCGAAGCCGGCAGCCTTGAAGATCGCGTCCAGTCCTTCGGACTCGGCCTGGCGTTTGACGCTGGCCGAGCCCGGCACCACCATCGCGCGGACTTTCGGATTCACGCGTTGCCCACGCACGAGGCCGGCCGCGAGGCGTAGGTCCTCGAGGCGGGCGTTGGTACACGAGCCAATGAACACGCGATCGATCGTGATGGCCTCCATCGCCGTCCCGGGTTCCAGCGCCATGTACCGCAGCGCCCGTTCGTCACTCTCGTTGGTGGGATCCGGGACGTGCCCGGTCACGGGAACGGCCTGACCGGGATTCGTTCCCCAGGTGACATACGGCTGCAAGGCGCTCGCGTCGAGCCGCACCTCCTGGTCGAAGGCGGCCTCGGCATCGCTCGCGAGGCCCTCCCAGCTGGCGACGGCCGCCTCCCAGTCATCCCCTTTTGGCGCATGCGGGCGGCCCTTCACATAGCGGAAGGTCGTCGCATCCGGCGCGATCATGCCGGCTCGGGCGCCGCCCTCGATCGTCATATTGCAGACCGTCATCCGCCCCTCCATCGACAGCCCGCGGATCGTCGATCCCCGGTACTCGATCACGTGGCCGCGGCCGCCGTCGACCCCGATCCGGCTGATGATCCCGAGCGCGACGTCCTTAGCGGTCACACCCAACGGCAGATCACCCTCGACGGTGACGGCCATGTCCTTGGGTCGGCGCTGCCGTAAGCACTGGGTCGCCAGCACATGCTCGACTTCCGAGGTGCCGATGCCGAAGGCGAGGGCGCCGAACGCCCCATGCGTCGAGGTGTGCGAATCGCCGCACACGATCAGCAGCCCGGGCTGGGTCAGCCCCAGCTCGGGGCCGATCACGTGGACGATGCCCTGCCGGGCGCTCCCCATCCCGTAGAGGCGGATGCCTTCGCGGCGGCAGTTCTCCTCCAGTGCCGACATCTGGCGGGCCGCGGTCTCATCGGCGGCGGCGCGGCCACCCCGGGTGGGAACGTCGTGGTCCATGGTCGCCACCGTCAGGTCGGGACGGCGGACCTTGCGGCCGTTCAACCGCAGGCTCTCGAACGCCTGCGGGGAGGTGACCTCGTGGACGAGATGGAGGTCGACGTAGAGCAGGTCGGGCTCGGCTTCGTGTTCGGCCACCACGTGGCGGTCCCAGATCTTCTGGGCCATCGTCTTCATCTACGAGTGCTCCGCCAGGGCACGGACGCGCAGCGCCAGCAGGAGATCGAGGCGCGCGTCGGCGTCCTTGAGATCGATGCCGGTCACCTCGGTGATGCGGTGCAGCCGGTAATGCAGCGTGTTGAGATGGATGTGCAGGTCGCGCGACGACTGGCGCAGATTGCCGTGCCGCTGCAGGTAGACCTCGAGCGTCTTGAGCAGTGGCGTGCCGCGGGCGCGGTCATAATCGACCAGCGGCGCCAGCATCCGGCCGGCAAAGGCATCGAGACCCGCCCGGTCCTCGACCTGGGCCAGCAGCCGGTAGACGCCCAGCCGGTCGTAGTTGATCACCTGCTCCCGCTTTCCAAAGCGCACCATCAGGTCGAGCGCGCGCTGGGCTTCGGTGAAGGTCGGCTTGAAATCCTCCGGCTTTACGCACAGGCGGCCGATCGCGACCGACACGGTGATGCCCAGGTCTGAGTCGGCCACCGCCTTGCGGATCTGGTTGGCGAGCTCCTCGCCGTTCGCATCCTCACCGGAGGGCTGCGGCACCAGGACGATGACGCTGTCGCTGTGCGCGGTCGCGAGGTGACGGTGGTTCTTGCGGCGGACGGCGCCGGTCACCAGCTGGAAGAACTCGTGCTTCAGCGTGATCACCCGGCCTTCTTCGTATCGATGCTCACGGATAAACCGGGAGAAATGATCGACATCGACGACCAGCAGCAGGTGCGGGACCGACAGGTCGTAGCGCAGATGCCGGGCTCGCCGCTGGACGTTCGACTCGTCGCCGAAGGTGCCGTTGAGCAGGTCATCCACGAGCTCGCCGCGGACGCGGTCTTCGGCCTCGGTCACCTCGCGGAGCTTGATCATTTCAAGCGCGATCACGGTGGCCGCGTGCTCGATGGCCATCATGGCCAGCTGCTCCTGGTGTTGCGGGTGCTCGATGATCGATAGGTACCCGAGATTCTCCCGCCCGGCCAGGATCGGGGTAATGATTCGGTGGAGCGTCATGCCGGCCTCGGGGATCGGGGTCACCTTCCGCGGCTTCCGCCCCTCGACCACCTCGTGCAGCATGGCGGCGACGGCCTGCTGCGCTTTTTGCGGGGTCCCATGATGGGTGAGCGTTTGCTGCCGGTGGCGGTCGGTCAGGCCCGGAACGATATGGCTGGCCAGCAGCCGGAAGTTTGTATCCTCCAGCGAGATCGAGCTCTCGACCAGCTCGCCCAGGGTCCGGACGATCGCATCCAGCCCCTGGCCGCTGAGCGCCAGGTCGGTGAATTGCCGGTGGATCTCGATCGAGCGCCGCAGATCGGCGTTCTGGGCGTTGATGATCCGCTCGAGGATCGGGGTCATGATCTCGAGGTAGGACACGTCCTGGGGGATCCGAATCAGGGGGATGCCGAACTCGTCGGCCTGGCCGAGCATGCTGCCCGGGATCTCCGGTAGGTAACGCTCAGGCTTGATGACGAGACCGGACGAGCCGACGGCAGCCAGGTTGCGCATCAGGTCCCGCTGCGCCGCCTCGTCGTCCTTGATGGCAAACGCCACCGTCAGCAGCAGCTCGCCCTCGGCGAGCCAGCTGATCGTTTCGGGGGATTCGAGGACCTTCACCCAGGTGATGGTGCGATCGAGGCCTCCCGCTCCGGCGAGCACCTCCCCTCGCTTCAACCCCCCCAACGCCATCGCTTCCCGGACCGTTAGCGCCATGGGGAGTGACTAGTATGCCGGAATCGGCCCTCGGCGTGAAGAACCGAAAGATCCAAGGACTTTTGGATCCTTTGCACAATGCACCTCACCGGCTGAGGCTGCTAGCGTTTCCGGCTGGGTCAACCGGCGTTGATGGGGATTACTCACCCCCGGAGCCGGGCGGCTCGACAAGAGGGGCGGTCCGCTGACCGCAAGTAGGGTGGTACCACGGGAAGCCAGGCTTCTCGTCCCTGCAGGACGAGGGCCTTTTTTGTTTGTTTTCGGACTGATTCAAGGCAAGGAGGACGGCGATGGCGAGTTACACGATCGAGATTCCAGATCGGTTGCATCATGAGATCCAGGAGCGGCGGCACCAAATCGATGTCGCCGGCATCGTCACCCAGGCGCTGACCGCGGCGGTCTCCAATGGCCATCCGATGGCGAATCCCGGGCCCGACGCCACCGAGGCCATCAACCAGATGTTCAGTGGCTGAGCCGGGCCATGAGTACGGAAATGCTTGATCGGGTTGACCAGGAGCTAACCCCCTTTGCGCCGCCGCCGCTGGAGCAGACCAGCGGCAACTTCTGGTTGATCGAGACCTTGCGCCGCTGGGGGATTACCAACTATGCCGGGGTGAACGGCGGCGGTCTGATCCACGTCACCAAACACCTGCAGCCGTTTTCCGATCTCTCGGAGGCTCGCGACGGCATCCCCCGGATGCTGACCATGGGCGAGTACGTGGCGGGCTTCGCCCCGCTCGGCTATTACCTTGCGTCCGGCCGGGTCGCCGGCTGCATCACCACCACCGGCGCCGCCACCAAGCTGGGCGGCAGCGGCCTCACCGACGCCAAGCTGCACAACATTCCGGCGGTCTACATCGTGGCGCTGAACTCCACCATGTCGATCGGGCTCGCTCCACTGCAGGACGTCTCCGTCCATGGCATGAACATCCTGCCCCAGCTGCAGGCTGAGCTGGCGGATGGTTGCGTGGTCATCGATGACCTCGACACCATCGAGGAGCAACTCGAGCGAGCGCAAGCCGTGCTGCTCGAATCCAAGCCCGTCGCCATCTGTTTCTATCCCGACATCCTCTCCCGGGACGTGGAGGTCGACATTCCCTCCCGCCAGCGACCGCGCGGCATTCGCCAGCAGGATGTCGATCGTTTCGTCGACGAGTTTCCGCGCACCGCCGACGGCCGCCGGGTCATCATCTATGTGAGTAGCGAGGCCGCCCGCTGGCCCGGCATCCAGGCGATGACCACGAAGTTCTCCAGCCTGCTAAAGGCGCCGACCGTCTGGTCGGTGAACGGCGCCAATGCGGTCTCACCTGAGAATCCCTATGGCTTCGGCTACATCTCCTTTGGCGGCAACGACGAGGCGATGAAGCTCTGGCGGAGCATCGGGCCGGAGGACTGCATCATCACCCTGGGCTTCGATCCCGGTGAATATTCGCTGAACCTTGGCGCCATCGCGGCCGGCGATGTCTGGCATTTCACTGGGTGGTCGGAACCCTACGGCCATCTCGCCGGTGAATTCCGCCATCGCGTCCGCGGCAATTACCACGTCGTTCGGGGCGACCTCGACCTGACGCTGGGCGAGATCATTCCGCGGCTGGCGGCGGGCGGAGTCGGCCGGCGACCGAACGTCGACGTGCCGGCGCGGCTGAACACCCGCCACATCACCCGGGACGTTCGAGACGGGTCCGTGGACTTCATGGCGTTCTACGAGCAGCTCCACCGGTCATGGCGGCCGAACAGCATCGGCTTCGATGACGTCTGCATCGCCTACAAGGACCGGCAGTACGTCACCCAGCGGCCGCATCCGTTCATCCCGTTCCACACCATGCACGACGGGTCGGCGATGGGCGGCGGCTTCGGCCTGGGGGTGGGGGCCAAGATGGCCGACCCCAGCCTGCACACCTTCGTCTTCACCGGCGACGGCTGCTGGCGGCTGTTCGGCGGCACGCTGGCGGACGCCGCCAACCTCGACCTGCGGGTGTTCATCATCAACAACGGCGTCTACGGCATCGTGGACAAGGGCCTCGAGGTCGTCATCCCCGACGTCGAGAAGCGCCGCTACCACTCGTCGCTGCCGTCGATCGACTTCGTGGCGGCCGCCAAGGCGCACGGCTGGGACGGCTTCCGGGTCAGACCGGATCTCAGCAACCTGGGCGAGATCATGGACGCCTGCTACGAGACCGAGGGCCAGTCGATCCTGGTCGACGTGCCGGTCGATGCCGACCAGGTGATCGGCCTGAATCCGCGGCTCTACAACCTCACCACCAAGACGTACCTCTGATGGCGAAGGTCTATCACGACGGCGACGCGGACATGTCAGCGCTCGCCGGACAGCGGGTCGCCGTGATCGGCTACGGCAGCCAGGGCCACGCGCACGCGCTCAACCTGCAGGACAGTGGGGTCGACGTGGTGGTCGGCCTCTACAAGGGCAGCAAGTCCTGGGAGGCGGCCGAGCAGGAAGACCTGCGGGTTGAGACGGTCGAGAACGCGGTCCAGATGGGCAACGTCGTCATGCTGCTGGTGCCGGACCAGACCCAGAAGCGGCTCTACGACGAGGCGGTCAAGCCGAACTTGAAGCCGGGCAGCACCCTGATGTTCGCCCACGGCTTCAACATTCACTTCAGCCAGATCGTGCCTGGCGACGAGGTGGATGTCGCCATGGTGGCCCCCAAGGGCCCCGGCCACATTGTCCGGCGGATGTTCAAGGAAGGGATCGGCGTGCCGGCGCTGTTCGCGGTCCACCAGGACACCACCGGCAAGGCGCGCGCCCGGGCGCTGGCCTACGCCCGGGGCATCGGGGCGACGATGGCCGGGGTACTCGAGACCACCTTTAAAGAGGAGACCGAGACCGACCTGTTCGGCGAACAGACCGTCCTTTGCGGCGGCATCAGCCACCTGATGAAGGCCGGCTTCGACACCCTGGTGGAAGCCGGATACCAGCCGGAGCTGGCCTACTTCGAGTGCATCCACGAGATGAAGCTGATCGTCGACCTGATCTACCAGGGTGGGTTGAGCTACATGCGCTACAGCGTCAGCGATACCGCCGAGTTCGGTGACTACGCCAGTGGGCCGCGGGTGATCAGCCCGGCGGTGCGCGACGAGATGCGGCAGATCCTGGCCGAGATCCAGGACGGGACCTTCGCCCGGACCTGGATCCTGGAGAACCAGGCGGGCCGTCCCGCCTTCAACAACTACCGTCGGCGAGCCAAGGAAGAGCTGGTGGAGAAGGTCGGCGCCGATCTGCGGGCGATGATGCCCTGGCTCCAGCCGAATGGCCAGAAGAGAAACTGATGGACGAGAGGGTGTACATCTTCGACACCACGCTGCGCGACGGCGAGCAATCCCCGGGCGCCTCGCTCAACCCCGACCAGAAGTTCCAGATCGCCTGCCAGCTGGCGCGGCTCGGGGTCGATGTCATCGAAGCCGGCTTCCCGCTGTCATCGCCCGGCGACTTCGAAGCGGTGCCGATGCCGTCTGGCAGGCGGTGCGGGACGCGGAGCGCAACCAGATCCACATGGTGCTCTCGGTCTCCGACATCCATATCGAGCGAAAGCTGCGATCGAACCGCACGGACGTGCTGACCCGGGGGACCCAGGCGGTGGCCTACGCCCGATCGCTGTGCGACCAGGTCGAGTATTCGCCCGAAGACGCGGGCCGCGCCGATCCCGAATATCTCTATGAGACCCTGGAGTCGGTCATCGACGCGGGGGCGACGGTGGTCAACATCCCCGACACAACCGGCTACACGCTGCCGAATGAGTTCGGCGCCCTGATCGCGTCGATCCGGGCCAACGTGCGCAACATCGATCGCGCCCTGATCAGCGTGCACTGCCACAACGACCTCGGCCTCTCCACCGCCAACAGCGTCGCCGCTGTGCTCAACGGCGCGCGCCGGGTCGAGTGCACCATCAACGGCATCGGGGAGCGGGCCGGCAACGCCTCGCTCGAAGAGGTTGTCATGATCCTGCGCACCCGCGAGAAATCACTCGGCCTGCGCACCAACATCGACACCACCCGCCTGGCCGATATGAGCGCCCTGGTGGCCCAAGAGACCGGCATCCCGGTGCAGCCGAACAAGGCCGTGGTCGGCGCCAACGCCTTCGCGCATGCCTCCGGCATCCACCAGGAGAGGTGGGGATGGGCGAGAGCCGGATCGTGCTCTCGCCCCGGTCAGGCCGTCACGCCTTCCAGTTCCGGCTGGCGGAGCTCGGCTTTCACCTGCCCGAGGCGGCATTCGCCCGCGCCTGGGAGCAGTTCCTGGACCTCGCCGATCGGAAGAAGGACATCCTCGACCGCGACCTCGAAGCGATCGTCCGCAGCACGCAGGTGGTGGCATGATTCGCCCCCTCCCCAGCCCTTCCCCCGAGGGGGAGGGAGACATCAAGGAAACACCTGGCGTCTATGGCGGGTTCGCCTACTTCCAGGGGGAGATCGTTCCCTTCGACGAGGCGAAGGTGAGCGTCGGCACCCATGCCCTCAACTACGGAACCGGCTGCTTCGAGGGCATCCGCGGCTACTGGAATCCCGATCACAAGGAGATCTACCTCCTCAAGCTGGCTGAGCACTACGGGCGGTTCG
>VBDZ01000167.1 GCA_005881215.1 Chloroflexota bacterium
ACGACATTCCCCCTCTATTTGACGGCCGTGCAGAGCGCGCTGCCGCGGAACTTCCTCGGCGTGGCCTCCTCGCAGGTGCAGTTCTGGCGGCAGATCGGCGGCACCATCGGCACCGCCGTGCTGGGCTCGGTGCTGAGCCAGCGGCTTCCGGTCCACATCAGCGAGCAGATCGCCAGTCTTCACCTCCCCTCCCAGGTGACACGGTTCGTGGGAAGTGGCGGCGGCAATCCGCAAACCTTGTTCGATCCCACCCAGATCGCGGCCCGCCGGGCCCAAGCGATGGCGGCCGCCGGCCCACAAGGCGCGGCCATCTTCGACCAGGTCCTGCATGGGATTCGCGTGGCCCTGGCGTCCACCCTGCACGAGGTCTTCCTCTACGGTGGCGCCGTTCTGGTGGTGGCCCTGATCGCCTCCGTCTTCCTCAACGACGTACCGCTGCGCGGCCGGCAGCGAGCCCAGGAAGAAGGCGCCCCGGTCGCCGCTGCGTAGCGTCGTCGCCCGCGAGCCGTGAACGGTTGTTTGCGAACGAAGTTTCGTAGTTGCCCTCCAATACGAATCGCGATAGGGTTGCGCCAAATCCCGGGACAGAAGTCGCTGAGGCCCGAGTCCTGGAGAGGGGTATCTGTCACCGGAGGTACCGCCCCCCTCTTGACTCGGGAGAGGGTCAAGGTCGGAAGCGGCAGGACCGCCGCACTGTTGGTCTGACGCGCTGCTGGCCTTGCCGGATCGACCGATGCCGAAGATGGTGGGTTGCTTGTCCGGCTCCCCCAGGATAAGCAGCCCATCCCTCTAATTGGGCGCGGTTCCCAACTGGAACGGGCCGAAACCGCCGGAATTGACTACCCTCTCTGCAGAGCCATGCGCAGCGTTGACGGGCACCAGATCAACATCTCAAACGCGGACAAGGTCCTCTTCCCGGATGACGGCATCACCAAAGGGGACCTTGTCGATTACTACCTCCGCATCGCCGGCCGCATGCTGCCCCAGGTTCGGGACCGTCCGCTGCACATGAACCGTTACCCGGATGGCATCGGCGGGATCGCCATTCAGCAGAAACGGGTGCCGGAGTCGTTCCCGCCCTGGATCAGGCGCGTCACGGTCGATCTCCATCGGGGTGGCACCATCACCCATGCGGTGATCGACAACGCCGCCACCCTCGTTTATCTGGCGAACTACAACATGGTCACGGCGCACGTCTGGCTGTCGCGCAGCCCGGCCCCGTCGCAACCCGACCTGCTGATCTTCGACCTCGACCCTTCGGACGACGATTTCCGCCTGGTACGCACCACCGCCCTGCATCTCAAGACCATGCTCGAGGAGCTGCAGCTCGTGCCGTTCGTCAAGACCACGGGCTCCCGCGGTCTCCACGTGGTCGTCCCGGTCACCGTCGGGCCGAGCTTCGAGGCGGTCCACATCTTCGCCGACCACGTCGCACAGCGCCTGGCCGCCGCCGACCCTGGCCACCTGACGACCGAGTTCATCAAGCAAAAGCGTGAAGGTCGCCTGTTCATCGACGTCAACCGGAACGCCTACGCGCAAACCGTCGTCGCCCCCTACGCGGTCCGAGCCCGCCGCCGCGCGCCGGTCGCCGTCCCGGTTGACTGGCGGGATGTCGAGCGCGACTCGCTTCGCCCGGATGGCATCACGATCGCGTCGATCTGGGACTGGATGCGAGACCACGATGACCCCTGGAAGCTGATGGAGCGCGCCAGGCGTCCGATCCCGCCGCTCGAGGAGGCCGATCAGCCAGACCGGTCGGGCCGCCGTCGCGGGGTATCCCGCAAGGAGCGGGCTTGACCCTCATAACGCTGCTCGAAACCGGTAGATCGCTCGACACCGAGAACGGTCATCGCTGACCGACATGGTGAAGGCCCTGATCCAGGGCCTTCACCGTTTCCCTACCGCTTGAGTCGAGGCGAGGGTCAAACGTACAACCTGGGTATCGATTTCACCGTCAAAGCGGGTGAGCGGCAAACGACGAATGGCGCCGCCGTCCTGGAATACGTCACCCGGAAGGGCGAGGAGCCCGAGGCGCATAGCCACCCGACCGAGGACGAGATGTTCTACGTTCTCGAGGGCCAGTTGACGTTCAGTTGCGACGGCCAGAGTTTCGACGCCGAGGCAGGCGGCTTCGTCTTCTTGCCGCGTGGCCAGGAACACAGCTACGCGATCCGCAGCGATGGGCCGGTCCGCTTGCTGGTTATCACGGCGCCACCCCGCGAGCCCAGCAACGGTTGGGGCGGTTTTGTCGCCGACGTCGAGTCAAGCGCCTGACTTGGCGCGCGAGGCAGCAAGCCAAGAGAAAGCCTTGATAGCCGGACGCCGAGCCATTTGCGAACCGCTGGCGTGGAGCCCGCTCAGCACGGCAGGAGACCGAAAGCCTGCTTCTGCTTGATCGAACCGCCAGTACCATGGCGTGGGTCGCCACGGCGGTCTTGGAAATGACCAGGTCACCGCCCGCGGACAGGAATGCAAGGGCGCGGTCGCCCGCCGGGATGCTGGCCACCGCCACCGTCGCCCCCAGGTCGTCGGAGACCACCACGCCCTGGAAGCCGAACGTCCCCCGGAGCATCTGGCCGATCACCGTCGGAGAGAACGCCGCCAGGTGAGAGGAATCGATCCGGGTGAAGGTCGCGATCGCCACCATGACAAACTCGGCGCCGCTGTCGATTCCCTGCTTGAAGGACTGCAGGTAGGGATCGTCGATCGTGGTGGTCGTGTCCGTCGCCGGGACGTAATCGGTGTTGCCGGTGACGCGACCGAGGCCGGGAAAGTGCTTCACCGTTACCGCCTCGCCGGCCTGGTGCATGCCGCGGATGAACGCGGCGCCGTGGCTGCCGACGGTTGTCGGATCGTGTCCGTATTCTCGCTGCAGGCCGCCGATCGGTTGATTCTGCGCATCGAATCCCGCGGGCACGACGTCCATGACCGGAGCGAAATTCAGGTTCACCCCGGCGGCGCGGAGTTCCTGACCCCAGCCGCTGGCGCGGGTCTCGAGCGTCGACGTTGGCCAACTTCCCTGGACGACGGCGCTGGGTATTGCCGAGAATCCCGGACCCTGTAACGCCTGGATCAGGCCGCCTTCCTGGTTCGCGGCCACGAAAAAGCGGACATTCGCTGTCGCCGGGGCCGATGTCTGCGCCTGGACCGCGTCCGACACCCGGCGGATCGCCGCCGCACCGGCCGAGGTGCGGTCGACGAACCAGACCGAGCCGACGTGGTCGGCCTGGATCTCAGTGACCTCAGCCGGCCCCAGCTGGTTGGCGGTAAGCCCGAGGAGAAAGAGCTGTCCGATGAGCTGGTCCTCCGTCATGCCGGCGAAGACCCGGTCCGCGCAGGAGGGGAGAGGGGTGGTGGTCGCGCTGGCAGAGAGCGTCGGTGTAGCGGTCGGCGTGGTCGACGGACGAGGCGCCTGGGCCGCGGGGGTGCCGCAGGCGGCGAGCAGCATGAGCGCAGCGAGCGCGATCACGGGAGCAGGCTTCGCCATGGGCTATCCGGTGAACGCTGGCGCCGGCCGCGTGTTACGAAGGCAAATCGACGTTTTGCAAGCGGACCTGCCCCCGGGCCACCAGCTTGCCGTCCTCGGCCCGCGTAATGTTGACCTCCCAGAGTTGCTGGGTGGCGCCCTGGTGAATCGGTTCCGCGACCACCCGAACTCGACCCCTGACCAGCGGACGGACGAAGTCGGTGATGTTGTTGACCCCGACCGCGAATTGACCACGTTCCAGCACCGCCGCCGACGCGCCCACGCTGGCAGCGCTCTCGATGGCCGTCGTATACGCGCCTCCGTGGACCACGCCCCAGGGCGTGTGCTGATCCGGACCGAGCTCGATCCAGGCGACGACCCGGCTCGGCTCAACCGTCTCGAACTCCATGCCGAGCGCCGCCAGGAACGCTGGCAGGTGCTGGAGGCTGGGGAGCGATTTGTGATTCACGATCGGAAGACTAGGTTAGCCCAGCCACGGGTCTAGGCCCGATGAGTTTTCCGTCGATCGGCCGTCTAATCACTTGGACATCATCAGCATGCCAACGGAGAAGCGAAGCGTCGCCACCTTCGCTATCAGGGGCCCGCTCGCGCCGACGGATCTGCCGGGCCTGTGCGCTCGCATCTGCGCTCTGCTGGAGCACAACGGCTCCGCTTTTGCTTTTTGCGACGTGCGAGGCGTTCACGCCGACGCAGTCGCGATTGACGCGCTGGCGCGATTGCAGCTGGCCGCCCAGCGCCGCGGCTGTCAGGTCAGGCTGCGCGGGGCGTCGGTCGAGCTGCGCGACCTGGTGGCCTTTATGGGCTTGCGCGACGTCCTGCCCGGCTGACCTCAGTCGACGTGGGCCGGCAGGCCAAACAACGGGAAAAGCCGCTTGGTGTCGAGGAAGAAAGTGAGTTCGACGATCCCGTCAGAAGCCGTCTCGAGCACGACCAGCGCCCACGGATCCCGGCCGCTTCCCGATTCACTCGGCTTGTACTGGCCGAAGGCGACTCGGCCGTTGGCCCCGGCCGTCGGGAGCAGCCGCGAATCGCGACAGCCGCTGCCCGGGCCGAACCACCAGGCGAAGATATTGTCGCGACCGCGCAGCCACATGTCGTAGGGGGGCATCGACTGCTTGGCGTCTTCCCGGATCAAGGAAGTCAGCGCCTTGACGTCGTAGCGCTCGAAGGCTTGAACGTATCGGGCCAGGAGCTGGCGCTGCGCCTCGTCCATCGGCGGCGCGGGGTCGTCCGAGGTGACACCGCTCGCATCCAGCGTCGCCCGCGCCCGCTGCAGTGCGCTGTTCACGGACGCGACGCTCGTTTCGAGGAGCTCGGCGACCTCTTTCGCCTTCCAGCGCAAGACCTCGCACAGGATGAGCACCGCGCGCTGCCTCGGGGGAAGGTGCTGTAGCGCGGCCACGAACGCCAGCCGGATCGATTCGCGCTCGACGGCGAGCTCGGCCGGGTCAGCTTCGGCGGCGACCAGGTTGTCGGGAATCGGCTCGATCCACGTCACTTCCGGCAGCGTATGCAGATTCTCGGCGACCGGCGCTTTGTCCGGTCCGAGATCCATCGGCCGCGCCCGGCGCGCCCGGCCGTTCAGCATGTCCAGACAGACGTTGGTCGCGATCCGGTAGAGCCACGAGCGGAGGGCCGACCGTCCCTCGAAGCGACCGATCCCGCGCCACGCCCGCAGCAGCGTCTCTTGCACGGCGTCCTCCGCCTCGAACGGCGAACCCAGCATTCGGTAGCAGTACCCGGTCAGCTCTGACCGGTGCTGCTCTAACTGCGTCTCGAGGTCACCGGGCGCGACGGTGACGGACGGGGCTGGCATGACGCTCATGGTAAGGGAGTCAGCCGGCGGCCGGCGTGGGCGAACTCGATCAACCTGGGCCTGCCTCGGGCTATGCCGTGACGTCCAGCACGGTGTCGACGATCTGGCTCAGTTGGGTTGCGGCTCGCCAGCGCGGCGTGCATGCGGGCGATGGCCCTCATGTTCGCTGCCGCCGTCAGGCAGCCAGACTGCCCCGCATGCCGGGGTCGTACGGCTGGTAGCGCGCCCGGCCTTTGGCCTTGGCCCGGCGCAGCGCCAGATCGGCGTTGCGGAGGAGGTCACTGGCGGTTTCCTCTCCGTCGACCAGCTCGGCCCCGCCGACGCTGACGCGCATCACGACCTCCGTCTGACCGGCCCGAAAGGGTCCAGCGAACCGGTCGATGATGCTTGCAGCCAGGGGACCGGCGCCCAGAATCGTCGTGTTCAGCAAGAGGATCGCGAACTCGTCGCTCCGGAGCCGGGCGGCGAGGGCGTCGGCCGGGATAATCTGCTCCAAGCGGGCGCCGACCGCAGCCAGCAGCTGGTCGCCCAGCTCGCTGCCGAGGCTTTCGTTGATCGACTTGAAATCGTCGATGTCGACGATCAGGACCGAGATGGTCCGGCCGGGCTCGAGGTGCTCAATCGCCTCTTCGAGGGCGTTTCGAAACGCCGACCGGTTGGCGAGGTTGGTCAACGGGTCGTGGCCGGCCTGATGCGAGACCTTCTCCTCGAGCTCTTTCCGATCCGAGACGTCACGGATGTTGACCACCAGCCCCTCGACGCTCGGCAGATAGAGGAGGTTCGTGACCGTCACCTCGCAGTGCGTCCAGGTACCGAGCTTGTGGCGCAGCCGGCAGGTGACCGAAGTCGGGTGCGCGGAGGCCTTCAGCGCATCGTTCAAACAGTTCAGCAGAGCGGCTCGGTCGGCAACATGGGCGAGGTCGACGAGGCGCGTTCCCACCAGCTCACCAGGGGCAAAGGCGAACAGACGCTGCACGGATGCGCTCTGAAAGCGGATGACGCCGTAGCCGTCGGCGAGCGAGGCGGCGTCCGACGAGTGTTCGACCAGCGACCGCAGGTGCTCCTCACGCCGCTGCAGGGCCGCCGCCTGCTCCTGCAACCGTTCGTTGAGACTGGTGTTGTCGAAAAACATCATGAACTGGCGGATCACCACCAGCATGACGACGATCACGATGTCGTAGAACAGGAACGCGTCGATGGAACCGGCAAGTACGGCATCGGCGCACGACGCCAGTACGGCGATCGCCATTGGAATGTAGGGGAGGAAGAGTTGCCAGAGGCTCTGGGCCTGCTCTTTCGGCTGCGGAGGGTCGACCGGGATCAGCCAGCCGCGAAAGCCGGCCAACGCGATGAGCAAATAGCCGGCCACCCACCCGGTGTCGATGAGTTGGGCCGGGCCGTACGAATTCACGGTGGTCAGGTATGCGAATCCACTATCGGCGAGGAGGTTAGCGAGTAAGCCGCCGGCGAGCAGGGACAACCGCAGCCGATTCCTGGCGCGGAACCGACCGGCCAGGAGGAGCAGGAGCATGGTCAGGATCACGACGTCACTGACGGGGTACGCCAGGCTAATGCCTTGCGCGACAACGCTGTCCGCCCCGTGGCTGTAGATGGTCTCCAGGATGGTGGTCCAGCTGACGGCGAGCAACGAACCCGCGATGATCAGCCCGTCGAGCACGGTGGCCATACGGATGACGGCCCGCCGCCTTGCCGGAGCGAAAAGCGCAATGCCGGCAGCGGCCAGCGGAACGGCTCCCAAAAATCCCGCGTCGGCGATCGAGGGAAAGGGGACCTGCCGTCCGAGTCCCAGTTCGTAGTACGACCACACCAGCTCGCCCATCGACCAGGTCAACGCGGACGCCGAGATCAACAACCAACCGAGTCGGCTCCGCCCGACGTGCCTCAGGGCTGCCGCGCCGCAGGCGACGGCAGCGACGAGTGCGGCCACGGCTTCGCCGAGGTCATCGATCCGCTCGGCGACCGTGATTCCCCCGAAACCATAGGTGACCCAGAGGCCGAAGCCAGCCGTCAAGAGCAGGGCAATGAGGGCCGCGGCGGTGAACCGCCGGTTCACTCGTTTGCGGGCGAGCAGCACGGTAGAGGTGTATCGCGGTGGAACCGTGAGAAGCGTTGATCTGAAGGCCAGCCAGGGACACCGTTGCAGGATTGTCACGTCTTCGGCGAGGCGGCTGACCCGCTGAAGACGAGGTCACATATATAAGGATGCGGTCGGATCGAGCTGCCCGGCCCCTACCTTCTCTTGCTGGGGCGCGGCCTCGACGGGGTGGGTACGGGTTTAGCCGCCTGCCTGGCTGACGCCCAGAGGTAGAGGCTCGCCAGGCTGCGGTTGGGCTGCCACTTTTCCCCGATGGCGTCGACCTCCCCCGGAGTAGGCAAGTGGTCGAGCCGGTAGAGCCGCTGCACCGCCGACCGGATGCCGAGGTCGCCGATCGGCAGGATGTCCGGCCGGTCGAGGTTGATCAGCAGGAACATGTCCGCGGTCCAGCGCCCGAGTCCCCGGCTGGCGGTAATCTGCGTGCGAATCTGGTCGTCCGAAAGCTTCTCCAGGTGGTCGATCTGCAGTTCGCCCGAGATGATGTGCTCGGCCAGCGACCGGAGGTATTCGACCTTCATCCGGGAGAGCCCCACGCTCTTGAGGTCGGCGGGATCCATGGCGAGGAGCTCGGCCGGGGACGGCAGCCGCCCGCCGAACCGATCCTGGAGCCGCCCCGCGATGGCTCGAGCCGCGAATCCCGAGATTTGCTGGCCGATGATCGAGTAGACGAGCACGCTGAAGGGATCGCCGACTGGCCGGGCGCGACGCCATTCTCCCGGATCGACCGGTTCGGTCGCGTCGATCATCCGCGCCATCTTCCGGTCGCTGGCTTTCAACGCCGCCAGCGCTCGATCGCGATCTCTAGCCCTTCCCAGCTCAGCCACCACCGCTTATTCTGGCGTCCGGCCGCAGTCACTACCAGCATGAGTAAGGTCACCTGCCAGATATCGATCTCGCTCGACGGCTTCGTCGCCGGGCCCAACCAGAGTCTCGAGAACCCGCTCGGCGAAGGGGGGCTGGGCCTCCACGAGTGGGCGTTCGCCACCGCGAGCTGGCGGGAGCAGCAGGGGCAGCTCGGCGGCGCCCGCGGCGTCGACTCCGATGTGCTCGACGAGGTGGTCCAAAATGTCGGCGCCTACATCATGGGCCGCAAGATGTTCGGCGGTGGGGACGGGCGCTGGGATCAGGCCTGGAAAGGCTGGTGGGGCGAGGATCCCCCCTACCACGTACCGGTCTTCGTTCTTACCCACCATCCACGCGCGCCGCTGCCGATGAAGGGTGGCACGACCTTCAACTTCATCACCGACGGGATCACTTCGGCGCTCGCCCAGGCCCGGGCTGCTGCCGGCCCGAAGGACATCGTGATCGCCGGCGGCGCTCACGCGGTGCAGCAGTTCCTCGCGGCCGGCCTACTCGACGAGCTGTACCTGCACGTTGTGCCGGTCGTTCTCGGAGCAGGGGAGCGGCTGCTCGAGAATGTGGGCAAACCGACCCTCGAACCCGTCAAGGTGCTCGCCTCTCCAGCCGTGACCCACGTCAAGTACCGCGTCGTTCGGTAGCAACCTGCCGGTCAGCCGGAGTCTACGACCTGCCTGACCTGGCTTGCAGTCGGGTGAGCCGCCGATTCCAGAAGGCGAGCCGCTGCGCGAAGCGCTGGATCTGTTCTTCGTGGACGATCACATCGTGCGAACGGAGGTAGTCCTGCGCCGGTTTTTGGAGACCGGCCATCTCGGTGCGGAAACGGTTGAGGATCCCGACGGTGAAGTTGTAGAGCTCGCTGTAGACCGTGATCCAGTGCTCGGCGTCGGGGATATACGGGCTGGACGGATCCTCGCCCGGCATGAGCAGGGTGGGGGAGACCGACTCCAGGGCGGCCCTCTCGGAGACACTTTCGGCTGCCGCCTCAGATCCGACCTGGACGTCGCCACGTCCCTGGCCATCGGGGGAGTCGCTCATTTCTACCTGGTGCTTTCCCCCATTCGAGCGGCCTCCGGCGGCCGGGCCTCCCATTGACCACCTGGGGGAGAACAACCAAGGAGGAGCCCAGTAGTGGACGCATCATATCCCTTGGGTCGGCTGGCTGCGCGTTGCAGCTAGCTCTTCGCTGGGGCGCTCGCTGGCAGAGTGACGCGGAAGCAACTACCGCCAATGGGTGTCGGCGGCTCGAGGATCAGCGAGCCACCCTGGAGCTCGGCGAGCTGGCGGCTGACGGCAAGCCCGAGCCCAACCCCACCCCGGCCGTGGAGCTGACCCTCCACCTGGAAGAACGCCTCGAAGATGCGAGCGCGGGCCTCGCTAGGAACGCCCGGGCCATGGTCCATCACCCGGATTGTCGGCGGATCGCCACTCACCGCGATTTCTGTGATACCACCCTTGCCGTGGACGAGAGCGTTGTTGAGCAGGTTGTCCAGGATCAAGCCCAGGTGGGCACGATCGGCGTCGACCATAACGGGGCGCTCGGGCAGTGTCATGACGAGCTCTTGAGTCTCTATTTGAACCAGGCCCGCCGCGCGGTCGACGGCGTCGGCGACCGACCGTCGCAAGTCGAAGGTCGTCTCCTCACGGATGACCCCCTTGGCGTCGATTCGGGCTGCCAGCAGCATCTGATTCACCATCCGCTTGGCTTCTTCGGTCTTGCGGGCTACCAGGACCAGTCCCGCCCGCGCCCGCTCCGAGCCGCTCGGCAGGCTGCCGTCCAGCAGCATGGAAACGTAGCCTCCGATCACCGTCAGTGGCGTCCGCAGCTCGTGTGCGGCGATCTTGACAAGCGATTCCCTGGCGCTCGCGACTTTTGTTTCAGAACGCGCCTGCGACACTTCGGCGCGCATGCGCGCAAGCTTGATGGCGCCGCTCAAGCGCGCCAGCAATTCCCGGGTCGTGAAGGGCTCGATCAGGTAATCGTCCACCCCCTCCTCGAACGCCTCGAGCGAAGCCTCATCGACCCGATCGGAGTACAACACCACCGGTAAGTCCCGGGTCTCAGGCTCCGACCGCAACGTTCGGAGCAATGTCAGGCCGTCGGTGCCACCCAGTGTGGCGTTTGTCAGGAGGATATCTGGAGGGCGCCTCCGTACCAATTCGAGTGCCTCGGCGCCGGTTTCAACGGTTTCGACATCCCAATGCGCGTCCAGGAGGCCTCGGAGGTACGCCGAGGTTTCGGCCCTCTCCTCGGCGAGAACGATCCGGCCTCCCGGCACAGCAGGTCTCAAGAGATCGGCGGGGGACTCCGTTCGTACCCCGTCGGGCTGCCGGTCGTGATCTAACTGCTGAGTTGGAGCGTGCACCGGGTCTTTGGCTGTCCTGCACCCGTAAAAGTAGCACCAAATTCGCCGGACGGATCATTCCTGATTTAAGGTGGGAACTCGTGTTCGTGGTTTGCCCGGGGTGCGGCCTGAAGGTCCCGAGCCTTGGCCTGGAACCTGATCGAAAGGCCAACGCGTCCGGCGAATGCCGCAGCGTGATGAATGAGCTGTCGTACTACACACTCGCCCACGGCGATTCCGCGTTTATCCATCAGCACCTGGTCGACGCCTATGGAGCGCAGCATGTACCTGAATCGAAATCAACGATTGGGGCGGCCTTTGCCCTGGCCGGTCTTTATCTGGCGGTCGAACGGAGGTTTACCGGCCGTCAGGTCCAGAGCATGCATATGCTGATGGCGTCGAAATCGAGGCAGTGGCCGCGCTTCGAACCCCCGCAGGGAGTCGGTCCGCTGACGGTCGCCGATGTGCTGAGGGTTCAACCGGGACCGCGCCGCGACCGGGAGCTGATGCGCTGGTGCGCGAGCGTTTGGGCGGCCTGGTCATCGGAGCAGGACCGAGTGCGTGAGATGGTTGCCAGGTTTCTTTAGCTGGGCCGAACAAGCCGAAGGGAACAAATGAAGGCCCGCCTCGGTTTCCGTCTCTAGAGAATGGGTGGAACGGAGCTAAAGCGTTTTCGGGCAGAGAAGGACCGGGTGTTCCGCAAGGAACCGCATTCACCGCTGACACCCGAGCAACGTGATGCGTTCGCCGGGCTCGTCTATTTCGACGAGAACCCGCAGCTGGTCATCAACGGGACGGTCGACCGCGACGTCGAGCCCGGCGAGGTTCGGATGGCGACCAGTGCCGGCGAAGAGCAGGTGTATCAGCGCTACGGTGTCGTGCGCTTCCGGGTGGATGGCGAGGCTGCCCAGGTGGTCCTCTACGCATCCGATGATTCGGACGAGCTCTTCATTCCGTTTCGTGACGCCACCTCCGGACACGAGACCTATGGGGCGGGCCGTTATCTCGAGGTACACGCCCACGGCGATGACGTAACCATTGATTTCAATTACGCCTACAACCCCAATTGCGCATACGACCCAGCCTGGAGCTGCCCGCTTCCGCCGGCGGAGAACTGGCTCAAGGTTCCGATCCGCGCCGGCGAAAAGGCCTTTCAGGCGCGGTAGTGAAGATGGACCACGCCACCGCCAAAGCGGCGTTCGTCGAGTAGTTCGAGTTTCAGGCGGATCCCTTCGGGCAACGCGGGCTTGCCGCCTCCCACCAGCAGGGGGGTGACGAACAGGTGGTACTCATCGACCAGGCCGGCCTTGATCGCTTGGGCGGCCAGGTCGGGACCGCCAACGCTGATGTCGCGTTGCGCGGTCGCCTTCATCTGCCGGACGGCTTCGGGGTCAAAGTCTCGAGCGATCCGCGTTCTGGTGCTGGATGGGGTCTGCAGGGTGGTGGAGTAGACGATCTTGTCGGCTGCCTGCCATATCCGCGCGTAGTCCTGGATGAACGGCGGCGCGTCGGTGAACGCGTTCGGATCTTCCCAGAAGACCATCACTTCGTAGAGGCGGCGCCCGTAGAGGTAGGTGCCGATCGGCCGCTCCAGGTCGTTCACGAACGTGTGCACTTCCTCGTCCGGCGCGGCCCAGTCAAAGTTGCCGGTCTCGTCCGCCACATAGCCGTCGAGTGAGGTGATTGCCGTGTAGCTCAGCTTGGCCAGATCGCGCCTCCAATCCCATCCACGAGGGCTAACCTAATCATGGATGAAGCGAACTCCCTCGGTTGAGATCTCCTCCGCTGACCATCTTCGTGGGAGCCTGACGGCGCCATCCCGCCTGCTGATCTATGGAGACTACGAGTGTCCATACACGCGCCAGGCGCTCCTCAGCGTTGCCACGGTGCGCGAGCGACTGGGCGAGTCGCTCGCGTTCGCATTTCGAAATTTCCCACTGACGGGAATTCATCCGCATGCGCTGCACGCCGCGCTGGCGGCTGAGGCCGCCGACGCACAGGGAAAGTTCTGGGAGATGCACGACCTGCTTTTGCGGCGCCAGCCTTTCCTGGAAGACCGCGACCTCCAGGGGTATGCCCGGATGCTCGGGCTCGACGAAGAACGGTTTCGCGCCGATCTCGAGGCCCAATCCGGCTTGTCGCGGATCGAGGCCGATGTGCGCAGCGGCGAGCGGAACGGCGTCGATGGAACGCCCGGCATATTCGTCAACGGCCGCCAACATCGTCAGGATTACGATCCGAATACGCTGGCCTCGGCTCTCCATACGCCGGGCCGCCGGGAACGTGTTCCCGGTGGCCCGTGATCCGCCGCCTGATTAGCGAAGAGAAGCCGCGACCCGCTCGAGGTGATCCATCGCTTCCTGCATCCCGGCCTCCATGCCGGAGTTGATCACCATGTCGCGGATCCCCCGGCTGGGGTGCTCCGCGAGGCTGGTCAGCGTCGTGCGTCCGTCCGTTTCGGTCAACGTGATGGTGTTAACCACGGCCGACGCCTCGGCGTCAGGGATGCCCTCAAAGACCTCCGTCGAGACGAGGCGCTCGTTGGGGACGATCTCGCGGTAAACGCCGTGAAAGGCGACCTCGAATCCATCGTTGGCGGTCATCACGTAGCGCCATCTGCCACCGACCCGCAGGTCAACCTCGGCGATCGTGACCTCGCCCCGGTCGCCAGCCCACCAGCGCTTGATGAGCTCGGGCGTCGTCCAGGCTTTGTAGACCAGGTGCCTGGGTGCATCGAACTCCCGGGTGATCAAAATTTGTGTGTCCGTCGGCAGCGTCACCAATGCCGTACCGCTACTCGCCATCGCCATGATTTTCCTCCTTGATTTGTTTGAGTTCCTCCAGGACGACGTCCAACCGATCGAATCGCTGCGACCATGACCGCTCGTAGTTCTTCACCCAGTCGTGGATCGGCTTGAGCGGGCGACCGTTGACCGAGTACATCCGCTGGCGCCCTTGATCACGGACGCCAACCAGCCCAACTTCCCTGAGCACCCGCAGGTGTTTGGACACCAGAGGCTGGGCCAGGCCGACCATGCGGACGAGGTCGTTTACTGGTAGCTCTCGACCGGCGAGGACATCCAGGATCTGCCGCCGCCGGGGCTCGGCCACGGCGTTGAACGCATCCGCCGTGGTTGCCGCACGTGCCATGGACGCCATTATATACCGATATGGGAATATGTCAAGCTTGCTGTCGGATTGAGCGCCCAGAGTGCGGGCTTGCTTCTCTACCGGCAACGGGACAACAGGGTGGAGGTGTTGCTGGTCCATCCCGGTGGTCCGTTCTGGCAAAAGCGCGAGGATGGGGCCTGGTCGATACCGAAGGGCGAGATCGCCGAGAATGAAGCCGGCATCGATGTCGCGCGGCGCGAATTTCAGGAGGAGCTCGGCGTGCCGGCACCCGAGGGGGAGATCAAAGTCTTAGGTGACATCCGTCAGAGGGGAGGCAAGACTGTCCACGCCTGGGCGCTGCCGGGGGACCTCGACGTCACCCGGTCGAGCAGCAATACGTTCGAGCTCGAGTGGCCGCCGCGGTCGGGAAGGGTGCAGCAATTTCCCGAGATCGACCGCGCCGCCTGGTTCGACCTGGAGGAAGCCCGGCGCAAGCTGCTGCCGGCTCAGCGGCCATTCATCGATCGGCTCGAGGCGCTGCTGTGACGTTCTCTGAGCTGAGCGCCTACCTGGACCGGCTGGAGTCGACCAGCAGCCGGAACGAGCTGGTGAAGACGCTCGCCGAGCTCTACGCGAAGAGTTCGTCCGACGAGATTCAGCCACTGACCTATCTGATCCAGGGGCGGCTGGTCCCCTTTTTCGAGCCGGTCGAGATCGGCCTCGGCGAGAAGCTGGTGATCGCGGCCGTCGCGCAGGCCTTCGACAAGCCGAGCGACGAGGTTGCGAAACTCTTCGGCCGTCTTGGTGATCTGGGCCTGGTGGCCGCGAGTCTTTCGGCGCATGGATCGACCACGACGCTGACGGTCAATGATGTGCACGCGAGGCTCACCGAAATCGCCGGCGCAGCTGGCGCCGGATCGGTCGAAAAGAAACGATCGCTCTTCGCGGCCCTGCTCAAACAGGTCGATCCGAACTCGGCCAAGCACCTGGTCAGGATCGCGCTGGGTCGCCTGCGGCTCGGCATCGGCGATCCCACCGTGCTCGACGGGTTGTCGTTCGCGAAGAAGGGCGACCGCTCGCTTCGGCCGGTGCTGGAGGGCGCCTATAACCGGACCTCCGACCTGGGCATGATCGCGAAGACCTTCTGGTCCGGCGGGGAAGTTGCGGTCAATGCCCTGAAGGTGACCGTTGGAAGGCCGATCCGCAGCCAGCTGGCGGAGCGACTCCCCAACCCGGAGGCGGTGATCAAGCGGCTTGGCCTGGTCGCGGTCCAGCCGAAGTACGACGGAATCCGGGTCCAGATCCACAAACAGGGCTCCACCGTGCGGGTGTTCTCGCGCAACCTTGAGGACCTCACCCTCATGTTCGCCGAGCTCACCGCGGCCGCTCGAGGTTTGAACGACGAGGCGCTGATCCTGGATGGCGAGGCAATCGCCTACAGCAAGGAGTTGGAGGAGTACCTTCCGTTCCAGCTGACCGCGAGCCGCCGCCGGCAGCACGGGATCGAGCAGGCCGCGCTCGACCTGCCGCTCGTCGCCTTCATCTTCGACATCCTCTACCGTGACGGCCGCGACCTGACCGAGCTGCCCTACGAGGAGAGGCTCGCGCTCGTCGACGACGTGATCGCGGGCTCGATGGTGCTCCTTCCCGCTCCGATCATCAAGACGGACTCGGTCGAGGTTCTGACCAAAACGCTGCTGGACAACATCAGCCAGGGGCTGGAGGGCGTCGTGGTCAAGCGACCGGATTCGAAGTACCAGGCTGGCGCGCGCAACTTCAACTGGGTCAAGTTGAAACGCCACACCAGCGGTGAGCTCAACGATACCGTCGACCTGGTCCTGCTCGGCTATTACTTTGGAAAAGGCAAGCGGGCGGACTTCGGCCTGGGGGCGCTGCTGGCGGGTGTCTACGATGCGCAACACGACCGGTTTGCCACCATCACCAAGCTCGGGACCGGCCTGTCCGACGCTGAGTGGCGACAGATCCGCGAGCGGGCGGACAAGCTTCAGGTGGAGCAGCGGCCGGCGCGGGTGGATTCCATCCTGGTGCCTGATGTGTGGCTCGAGCCCGAGGTGGTGGTCGAAGTGCTGGCCGACGAAATCACACCGAGCCCGCGCCATACCGCCGGCAAGGCCGGCGACGAGCCCGGCTATGCGCTGCGATTTCCGCGCATCGTGTCGTTTCGAGATGCAGACAAGCGGCCCGAGGATGCGACGACGGTGAAAGAGATCGCCGAACTTTTCCGTCAGCAGCGGGAGCGCAAGCAACCCGCCTGACCGGTCGCACGCCGTACGGCTTGCCGCCCATGAGCATGAACCGATTCGAGGACCTGATTGCGCATCATCGGGCGTCCTTGACGGGCGGCGAATTCATGCCCGAACCCGTTCGATGCCGTCGAGGATGAGATCGAGGCCAAATTCGAATTCGTCGCCGTACTTGTAGCCCGGCTTCCTGGCGCGGTCAAGTGCCATCTCGGCCAGGTACCCGTACTCGCCCGGACGGAATCCATCCATGATGTTTCCTGCTATCTCTGCCACCCCGGCACCGCCCTCCGAGGTGCTGAACGGCAATGTCAGCTCGGTTAGCGTGAATCCATAGATGTAGCCGTCCAGGATTGAGTACGCGTGGGCGGCCATGTCTATCGAGAAGCCTGCCTTCCGGAGACTTCCAAGCACAGCGTCGTGATGTCGCAAGGTGGCGGGACCAGGTGTAGCTCGCGACTCCATCAGACCGATGGCCCAGGGATGGCGCAGGAGAGCCTGGCGGGCCGAGACAGCCCGCTTGCGCATGGCGTTCCGCCAGTCCAATCCGTTGGACGGTAGATCGATCTGGCTGAACACGATGTCGACCATGCCGTCCAGCAAGTCCACTTTGTTACGCACATGGTTGTAGAGGGACATCGCCTCGACCCCGAGCGCGTGGCCCAGCTTTCGCATGCTGAGCGAGTCGATGCCGTCGCGATCGGTGAGGCGGATGGCGGTTCGCAGTATCCGCTCCCTGGTCAAGGCAGCGCGGCGCTTTGCCGCGCGTTTAGCCTGCATGGCCATGTCCGTTCACGTTACCCGCCGATAGCATACACCGTAAGTCCAGACAGGCTTACGCTGTATGTGTTAGGATGAGGCCTGCAAGCTTACGGTGTAAGCACCAGCCCGGCAGGGCAGAAGGAAGTGGAACCATGATTTCGACGGAGATTCGGCCAAGCACGACACGAGTAACCACGATGAAGGCTATCGTCCAGGACACCTACGGGTCGGCAGACGTCCTCAAGCTTAGGGACATCGACAAGCCTGCGATCGGAGACCACGACGTGCTGCTTCGCGTTCGGGCGGCTGGCGTGAACCCCGCTGACTGGGCGATCGTCGGCGGCCTGCCCTACATCGCTCGGCCACTGTACGGGATGGGCAGGCCAAAGAATCCGGTTCGGGGCACCGATGTCGCGGGTGAGGTCGAGGCCGTCGGCGCGGGCGTGACGCGGTTTCGGCCGGGTGACGAGGTCTTCGGCTGGTGCGGTCAGCTCGGCGGCGCCTTTGCCGAGTACGCGTCCGTCGCGGAAAACGCGCTGGTACTCAAGCCGACGAGGCTTACGTTCGTGCAGGCTGCCGCCGTTCCCATGGCCGGGACCGTCGGCCTCCTGGCGGTTCGAGATCACGGCCAGGTGCAGGCCGGGCAGAAAGTTCTGGTGAACGGTGCCTCCGGAGGCATCGGGACCTTCGCGGTGCAAATTGCCAAGTCGCTCGGAGCACACGTGACCGGCGTGACCAGCACCAAAAATGTTGACCTGCTCCGATCGATCGGCGCAGACGAAGTCGTCGACTACACCAAAGTCGACTTCACACGGACAGGTCTGCGTTACGACTTCATTCTCGACAACGTGGCGAACCGATCATTGTCCGACCTCCGACGCGCGCTCACGCCGAAGGGGATGCTCGTGCCGAACGGTGGGGGTTTCGACCATCGGTGGGTCGCAAGCGGGGGTCGTCTTATCAAGGCGAAGCTGTCGTTTGCTTTTGTGAGCCAGACCGTGAGGACGTTCATTGCAAAGTCCAAGCAGGAGAATCTGCTTGTTCTAAGAGAGCTCATTGAGGCAGGCAAGGTCACACCGGTCATCGACAGAACGTACCCGCTGAGCGAGACGCCTCAAGCAATCGCTTACGTCGGTCAAGGACACGCTCGAGGCAAGGTCGTCGTCACCGTCATTAATGGAGCCACAGCATGATCACTGCGAAACCGACGACGAATGGCCATGGGCCCGCGACCTTGCACACTCCCGCCGAGGCGAAAGCGAAACGCGGTGATTTGGCGGGGTCTCGAATGACGTATTCGAGGCTGATTGGAGCGCTGTTTCTGGCGGGGTTTCTCTGTTATGGAGTGGGCTCCGGGCTTGCGACCTCCCTGGTCGGCGGCTCCAACTTTCTCTCGACGATTGCCGGAAGTCAGACCATCCTGGTGATTGGCGCCTTTCTGATGTTTCTCAACACCGGGGTGGATCTGGGTAAGGGCGTTCTGTTCTTCCCGATCCTGGAGAAGCACAGCAAGCGAACCGCGCTGGCCTACCTGGCCACGATGATTGTCGAGGTGGTCCTTCTCAGCGTTGGGGTGCTCGCTCTCCTACTTATCGTTCCCTTGGCCGGGCACGCGGGCGAGGCCGGAGCGCAAACGCTCGGGTCAATTCTTGTCCATACGAATGCCATGGCCTACCAGATGGGGGAGATGACGCTCGGCGTCGGGGCCGTATTCCTCTGCCTGCTGCTGTTCCGGACCCAACTAGTCCCCCGGTGGCTGGCGCTTTCGGGATTGATTGGCTACCCGATTCTGGTGGCAGGGACCATTGCCGAAATCTTCGGGATCCACATCGGCCTCTATCTCACGATCCCCGGGTTCTTCTTTGAGCTGGTGTTGCCATTCTGGCTCTTCTTCAAGGGGTTCCAGCCCGAGGCCTACCGAGGGGAACCGATCAAGGTCGCAGCCTCATAACCGAGGCGCGGACCATGGTTGGCACGCTTCCGATGGGTGGCAAGATCGTCGTGATTACCGGCGGCACCGGGGGAATCGGCAAGGCCACTGCAACCGGCCTTGCGACCCTCGGCGCCCGGGTCGGGATCACGGGTCGCGACCCTGCGCGCGCCGAACAAGCGGCGGCCGACATCCGTGCGGCCTCGGGAAACCCGGCTGTTGACGCGTTCGCCGCCGACATGACCTCGCAGAACGAGCTGCGTCAGCTCGCCGCCGTTGTCCTCGAGGCTTACCCGCGTCTGGACGTGCTGGTCAACAATGTCGGCGGCTTCTGGGCCCACCGACACTCGACTGCCGACGGCCTGGAGCGCACCTTCGCCCTCAACCACCTCGCTCCGTTTCTCCTCACCAACCTGCTTATGGATCGGCTCAAGGCCAGCGCACCCGCTCGGGTCATTACCGTCTCCTCCGGCGCGCAGTCGATGGGCCGGATCGAGTTCGATGACCTGCAGGGCGCTCGCAGCTACTCGGGACAGCGCGCCTACAACCAGTCCAAACTCGCCAACGTCATGTTCACGAACGAGCTGGCGCGCCGCCTCCACGGCACCCGGGTCATGGCCAACTCCTTGCACCCGGGCGTCGTTCGCACCAACTTCGGCGCTGAAGACCAGGCCTGGTTCTTCACGGTCATCAGTCGCGTGGTCCGCCCGCTGCTGAAGACCCCGGCGCAGGGTGCCCAGACATCGATCTATCTGGCGTCTACACCTGATCTGGCGGATGTCACCGGCCAGTTCTTTACCAACGGCAAGCCGAAAAGGGCCAACAGGATCGCCTACGACATCGACATGACCGCGCGGCTCTGGCTGGTCAGCGCCGAGCTGGTCGGCATGACGGCGACGACTCCGTGAACCCCGTGGGTGGAGTGCGACCATACGGTTCAGTCACCATGGGCAGCCCGGTATCTGGCTAGAGCGACGCGGAGCGCGCTCAGGCCCGTGCTTTCCTGGCCCAGCAAGTCGGTCTCCGCGCTGTTCACGACCGCCTCCGCTGCTCTCGCCAGCTCTTGGGCCGCATCGACGGTCGCGAGGGCCCGCTCGACCTTCCGCCGGGCGTCATCCAAGACGGGCCGGCGGAGTCGTCCCTTCGAGGCAGCTTCAAAGTCGCCGGCCGGCGCTGACCCGGCCTTCGACCACGGGCCGCGATCCATGGTTCTCACCTCCTTGTGTTACGGTAGGCCATCGTTCGAGAAAGCCGGATTGTCCTCCAGCAAGCCTGACGGCGAGATCTCCATTGATGACCCTCGCGCTGAGGATGTGCGGGCCCTGCTGCAGCGTCACCTCGCGTTCGCCCGATCGCAGAGCCCGCCCGAGGATACCCACGCGCTCGAAGTCGACGGCCTGGTGGATCCCGCGATTACCTTCTTCAGCTTCCGCGTTCGAGGCGAGCTGTTCGGGGTGGCGGCGCTCAAGATGCTGGATGCCGGCCACGCGGAGGTCAAGTCAATGCACACTGCGGAGGCGGCTCGAGGTCGCGGCATCGGTCGAGCGCTCCTCGATCATGTCATCGGTGTTGCCCGCGATCGCGGCTTTCGCCGTTTGAGTCTCGAGACGGGGTCCATGGCAGGGTTTGCCCCAGCTCGCTCGCTGTACGCCAGTGCCGGCTTCGAACCGTGTGGACCCTTCGGCGGCTACCGCCCGAGTCCGAATAGCACGTTCATGACGCTGCCGCTAATGGGCGGCTGACCCAGTGTTGCGACCAGTCCGGCGAGGGATGTGCCGGCGCGCCACTGAATCCCAGTGATCGGTCATCGCGCATCCCGGCGTGAACGGTCAGCCGATTGCCCGGCGTTGGACCGAGGGACGAATGTTGTGGTTGAGATGGAAGACGTTCTCCGGGTCGTATCTGTCTTTGACCGCGGTTAGCCGCGCGAGCTTGTCCGGTGGATACACGCGACGGACGCCCTCGGCGCCTTCGTCGCTGAGTGTATTGACGTACTGGCCTCGGGCGAACGGGTCGAGAGCCGCGGCCGTCCGCCGCGCGAGCGCCATGCGTCGATCGTCTTCGGCCGGGTCGGTCCACCGGCTCGCGGCGACGTACTCGAAGGCGGTACTGCGGAAGGCAAACGCGGTGTCCTGATCGGGCACGTCCGCGATCGCACCGCCATACGCCTGCAGGCCGATGTTTGGGAGGGCTCCGATCGCTGCGTCGGTGCGGCTCTGCAACAGTGCCTCGATCGCATCGTCGGATAGCTCGCCAAGGTAATGGCCTTTCTGATATCGGCGCAGTGCGTGTCCCTGCGGGCTGTCGTCGATCCGTTGGAGATCGACATATGACAACTCGACCACGTTCTCGGTTAGAGGCCTGCCAAGCGGCTTCATGCTGGGCAGTGGCCGGCGGGTCGCTGGATGGCCCACCCAGACGAAGCCCACCGTGACAACATTCTGGTCGCCCGGCAGGCTGGCAGTGAAGGTCGCTTGCCGGGGTGCCTCCGCGGCCAGGTCACGCCAGGTCCGTAGCACCGAGCCAGCGGCTTCGATGGGAAATGAAAGCGTGGAAAGCAGCGCCGCGTTTGGGACCTCATGCAGTCGGAATTCGAATTCGGTGACGATGCCGAAGTTGCCGCCACCACCGCGCAGTCCCCAGTAAAGATCCGCATTCTCCGTTTGGCTGGCATGAATGACGTCGCCGTCTGCCGTGACCATCTCGAACGACACGACGTTGTCGCAGGAAAGGCCGTACTGTCGGGCCAGCCACCCCATCCCGCCGCCGAGGGTCAGGCCGCCGACTCCGGTGTGTGACACGTTGCCGGCCGTTGTTGCCAACCCATGCGGCTGGTTCGCTCGGTCGAGCGCACCCAGCAGTGCGCCGCCCTGCACCCAGGCGCGTTTCTGAGTCGGGTCGACACGCACCGCCCCCATCGGTGTGAGATCGATCGTCAGCCCGTCCTCCGGGATCCCGAGGCCGAGCACGCTGTGTCCGCCGCAGCGCACGCCGATCTCGATGTTGAGATCCCGGGCCGCCAGAACGGCTGCCCGCACGTCCGCGACATTACTGCAGCGTGCGATCAGACGTGGCCTCCGATCGACCATCGCGTTCCATACCGCGCGCGCCGCGTCGTAGGCTGGATCTCCGGGTACGATGACGTCGCCGTCGAGGGTCTTCGCGAGCCGTTCTGCGATCATGCTCACTTTGACGGTTAGCGGCTGCGAAACTCATCGAACGCCAACTCGCCGCTGATAGCTGGTCGATGAGGCGTGCAGAATAGAGCTTGACCTGGCGGGCTGACCCGCCGGGGAGACGTTCGTCCACTTCGCACACGGACAATGAGGAGGCAGGTTATGGCTGAAGCTAAAACTGCAGTCGCCAACAAACCAGCGTGGGTCGATCTGTCGACGTCAGATGCCCCGGCCGCACGCGAGTTTTACTCGAAGCTGTTCGGCTGGAAGGTCGAGGTCAATCCAGATCCGCAATACGGCGGCTACGGGATGGCGAATGTCGGAGGCAAACAGGTGGCGGGGATTGGGCCCCAGATGTCACCGGAAGCGCCGACGGCATGGTCGGTCTACATCGGCACCGATGATGCCGACGACCTGGCCAAAAAGGTTCAGACGGCTGGCGGCAAGGTAATCGCGCCGCCCTTCGACGTTGGAGATCAGGGGCGCATGGCGGTCTTCCAGGATCCGACCGGCGCGTTCATTTCCGCCTGGCAGCCTCGCGCCATGAACGCCGGGTTGCCCTCCGGCGAGCCCGGCACCTTCGCCTGGGCCGAGCTCAGCTCACGTGGCGTCGACAAAGCGATCTCCTTCTATCAGAAGGTCTTCGGCTGGACACCAAAGACGAGTGACGTGGGCCCGGATTCACCGCCCTACACGGAGTTCCAGCTCGGCGGCGAGAGTATTGCCGGCGGGCAGGAAATGAACAAGATGGTTCCGGCACAGGTGCCCAGTTACTGGCTGGTCTATTTCGCCGTCAGCGACGTTGACAAGTCGTTCAAGACCGCTACGCAGGCGGGCGCGCGCGAGATGGTCTCGCCGATGGACTTCCCGGGCGGCCGTTTTGCGATCCTCAGCGACCCCCAGGGCGCAGCGTTCGGACTGCTCAAGATGGCGCCGCGCTAGACAGAACCGACGCGTGAGGGCCGGCGCGGCTGCCGGTCCTCACCCGCATCGATGACTTATCACGTCGAATTGACCACCAGCGCCGAGAGTCCCACCGCGGTTGTGGCCGCGACCACAACCTGGGAGCGCTTCCCGAGCCTGTGGAAGGAAATGCTCGACCAGGTCTGGGCCTTCCTCCGCAGCAGCGACCTCCGCACCGATGGGCACAACATCATGCTCTATAAGGATGACGTTCCGAACGTCGAGGTCGGAGTCCAGGTGACTCGGTCCTTCAAGCCATCAGGCCGGGTCGTTCCATCCAGGCTGCCGGCGGGCCGGGTCGCACGCACGCTCCACCGCGGGCCCTATGACCGATTAGATGAGCCTCACCGCGCCATCCGCGAGTGGTGCGTCGCACGGAGCCTGGCCCTCGCTGGCCCTCGCTGGGAGATCTACGGCGACTGGCGTGAGGACCCCGCCCAGCTCGAGACCGAAGTGTGTTATCTCCTCGCCTAGCGAGGCACGAGTTGGATCGTCGTGGATCGCGCCTGCGGAGTCAGCACGCTGTTGAGGATGCTTCCGGCGTAGCGCCGGTATTTGGCCCGGTACGCCGCGTCGACTTTGTCGCCGATGTCGTGGTCGGCGTCCACGAAGGTGATGTCTTGATCGGCGCCGCCGCCTCGGATTCGACCTTCGTGCCTCTCCTGTGTGCCACGAAACCAGGCGCCCGTGGGTCCCTTAACCGATCGGACGTAGAGGCTGTCGCCGTCGCGTACCACCCAGATGGTCACCGGTTTTCGCAACGTGCCGTCGCCCCGGCGTGAGGTGACCTGCACCTCCTCCGCGTTCCCGATCCTTGTGAGGTCCTCGCTCGTCCATTCGCTCATCATCGTGCCTCCTTAGCACTCCGGCTGATCACCATCAAACCGTCCCTATCCGGAGGAGCGACTTGATCGCACGGCGCTCGTCCATGGCGGCGTACGCCTCGGCTACGCCATCGAGGGTGGACTCGAGATCGAAGACCAGTCCGGGATGGATCCGCTCGTTGAGGACGTCGTCGAGCAGTTCAGGAATGTAGCGACGGACGGGGGCGGCCCCGCCCCGCAATCCGATATTGCGGCCAAACATCGTATCGATTGGGACCTCGACACGGTGGGGCACCCCGACGAAACCTACTATCGAGCCGGGTCGGGCGATAGCGAACGCCGTCGCGAATGACTGGGCCGTGCCGACGCACTCGACCGCGGCGTCGACACCTATCCCATCCGTTATCTCCAGCACTGCCTCTGTTGCCGCGTCGCCGCGCTCGGCCACGACGTCCGTGGCGCCGAACGACCGAGCCATGGTCTGGCGGGCCGGGTTTCGGCTGAGGGCGATGATCCGGGCGGCGCCCAGGCGCCGCGCAGCAATGATGGCGCACAGACCGACGGCGCCGTCCCCAACGACCGCGACAACGCTGCCGGTTTTGACGCCGGCACTCACGTCTGCATGGTGGCCCGTGGCCATGACATCGGTGAGCGTCAGGAGCGAGCGCAGGGTTTCATCTGAGTGACCGGAGCCGGGGACCTTAACGAGGGTGCCGTCGGCGAAGGGCACACGCACAGCCTCCCCCTGCCCGCCGTCGATTCCGTCGGTCCCAAACGGGGCGCCTGCGACGCAGTTCGACGTCCAGCCCGCGCGACAGTGTGCACATGTGCCGTCGCTGAACTTAAACGGCGCGATGACGAAGTCGCCCTCGGCGACGCGGCGCACCTCCGTCCCGACCTGGTCGACGACGCCAATGAATTCGTGGCCGATTGGGCCCAGCGTGTGGGGAGACTCGCCGCGGTAGTACCAGAGGTCTGAGCCGCATACGCACCCCAGGACAACCCGGACGACGGCGTCAGTCGGCGCCTGGACCACGGCATCGGGCCGGTCAGTGACCTCGATGCAGTGGGGTCCGCAAAAGACAGCCGCACGCATGGCTACGCACCCTCTATCTTGGGCGAAGGCGCGTATTCCTCGTCGCTCACGTGGGCGCCCCAGGTCGCGCTGTTGCCTTTGTCATCGACTTCGACCAGTGAGAGGTGGGTCATAAAGCGATCCGGCGCGGCGCCATGCCAGTGATCCTCGCCGGGCTCGAAGAACACGCGGTCGCCGGGACGGATGACCTCGATCGGCCCTCCGCGACCTTGCGCGCGCCCGACGCCCTCGGTGACGCAGATCGTCTGACCGTTTGGGTGGGTGTGCCACGCGGTCCGCGCGCCCGGCGTGAAATGGACGCTGCTCGCGTTCAGGCGCGAGGGCCCCGACGGAGCCGCGAGGCTGTCGATGTACGCCGCGCCCGTGAACCACCCACTCGGCCCCTGAGCGGTTCCGGGGCTGTTCCTGGTGACTTTCATGATTTTCTTCTACCACTCGGGCCTATCCGAGCGTTTTTAGGAGCCACCGAGCCGACGTCATCCGTCTCGGCACCATCCGTCAAGGGGGTGAAGGAGCCCAACGGTCCGCGTCGTTATGGCTATGGAGATGGTCGAGACGGACGCCGAGCAATCGGGCTGGTTCGATTGGCTGCAGCACGAGACATCACTTGTCCCGGAGGGGGCGGAAGATCTTGTCGTTACCTCGGTCGGCGTCTTGCAGTTGAATGGACGCTTTCTTTACCTCAAACGCACGACTGATGTGGCCGACTTCACCGCGGCAGAGAGACGGATCTTCGAAGCCCTGACCCGGCAAGGAGACACGGTGTTTGTCGCCGTCGGCCCGGATCTAGGCCACCTTCGCCTGTCCTACCGCCTGCCTGACCTGGAAAACGCCGTTGCGTTCGATGCCGACGGCCTTCGTGGCGTTATCCGGCAATGGTTCGTCTGGGCGAGTACCACCGAGAGCGCAGGCGCCTAGTCTGCGCGGCGGCGCATTTGGTCGGCTGCTATTCGAGAAACGCGAGAGTAGCCGCGGCGAATAGTGGCGAGCTGAAGATGTTGTAGTGGGTTAGGCCCGGCAAGATCGCGAGCGCGTGCCCGCCCTTTGCCCGGCCCTCGCCCATCCAGCCGCCGTCCCTCAGGCCGCCATCGAGCAGTTTGAACACCTCGACGTAGTGGCTGGGCGGTGCCATGTCGGCATCGGCCGCGACGATAAGTGTCGGCACCTTGAGGCCGCGGACGTCTTCTGTGAAGTCGTAGTCCTTAGACATCGATTCTCCAATCTTGGTCAGCAACCTGGGGAAGTCCTCGGGGCGCGGCGCGACCCGCTGGTACAGCTGGTACATCGGCGTGTCTTTCATGAACTCCGCGGCGGCGGCATTTACCTGGGTCTGCTGCGCCCGCATCGCCGGATCGATCGCGTCCGGCCGGATGTTCGCTGAGACGGCGACGAGCCGTCGGACCTTGGAGGGGTACTTCACCGCTGTCTGCAGCGCCACGCCACCGCCGAGCGAGTAGCCCACGATGTCTGGGCGGGCCAGCGCGAGATGGTCGATCAGTGCCGCGATGTCGTCGGCCATGAGCTTGACGTCGATCGGTCGATCGATGTCAGCTGTACGGCCGTGTCCCTGCAGGTCGACGGCGACGACCTGGTGCTGTTGCGCCAACAGTGGCAAAACAGGCCCGAACATCTCGCCGGACCCAAGCCCACCATGCAGCAAGATCAGCGGTCGTCCGGTCCCCTGAGTTTCGTAGTAGAGGTTAATGCCGTTGACCTCAGCGTACTGGCCGGTGCCCTTCACTTCGGTCGTCCAATCGGTCTTCATGATGGTGCTCCTTGTATGCGTTATGGAACCTCGTGCCGAAAATCAAGCCTGGGTCTGTGCCTCGAATTCATCGGAGCCGCTGCCACAGCCCCGGCGGCAACCTCGGTGGCCGAGAGCTGCATGATGCTCGCTCCCTCCGTCCTCATCATAAGGCCGAGGCGGACGCGCCCACACAGTAATCTGAGCATTGAGCTCATGTCGCAGCAAGAGATTGACGACTACCTGGCGAAACTTGACGAACCCAAGCGGACCACCCTGCAGCAACTCCGGCAGACGATCCACAGCATTGTTCCCGAAGCGGAGGAGGGCATGTCTTATGGGATACCCGCGTACCGGCTCCAGGGGAAGGTCGTCGCTGGATTCGCGGCATTCAAGAACCACCTCAGCTATCTGCCGCACAGCGGTTCCGTATTTGCCGAGATCCCTGATGAGGTGCGCGGCTACGTTACGTCCAAGGGCGCGTTGCAGTTTCCGATCGACCGTACGCTCCCCGAGCCGCTCGTCAAGAAGCTCATCGCCATCCGCGTCAAGCAGGTCCGGCAGAGCTCATAGCTGCCGAGTCTCGAGCGATCTGGCAAAAAGCCGCAGGCCCGCGTAGAGTTGTCGACGACGCCGGCAGGTCGCAGAAGAGGGAGGCTCCGAATGATTAGTGCCGCAGATCGCACGACTGCCGAGCAGATCGATCAGGCCAACGCGAGTGGACGGACGCCAGTAGTTTTCATCCATGGGCTCTGGCTATTGCCAACGAGCTGGGACCGGTGGGTGGCCGTTTTTGAGGCGGCGGGCTACGCAGCTCTTACTCCTGGATGGCCGGATGATCCTGAAACCGTCGAAGCCGCGAAAGCCCACCCAGAGGTCTTTGCTCACAAGACGATTGGACAGGTTGCCGATCACTATGCCGACGTGATTGGGCAACTGAAGGAGAAGCCGGCGGTAATCGGGCACTCCTTCGGTGGCCTCGTGACGCAAATCATCGCTGGGCGTGGGCTATCCGCCGCATCCGTGGCAATTGACCCCGCGCCTTTCCGCGGCGTCCTCCCGCTGCCCTTCTCATCGCTGAAAGCGGCATCGCCGGTACTTGGCAATCCAGCCAACCGCAATCGGGCGATTCCGCTGACCTACGAGCAGTTCCGCTACGCCTTCGCCAACGTCGTCGCCGAAGATGAGGCGAAGCAGCTTTACGAAACCTTCGCCGTGCCCGCCCCAGGCGCCCCGCTCTTTCAGGCGGCAGCCGAAAACCTCAACCCCTGGACTGAGGCCAAAGTCGACACCAAGAACCCCAACCGCGGACCCTTGCTGATCATCTCCGGCGACAAGGACCATACGGTGCCACCGGCGATCGCGAATGCCTCCTACAAGAACCAGAAGCGCAACGAGGGCGTGACCGAAATCGTCGAGATGCCCAACCGTGGACATGCGCTTGTCATCGATAACGGCTGGCGAGAGGTCGCCGATACCGCGCTCGCTTTCGTCAAGCGTTTTGTGCCGGTTGGAATGCCAGCCTAGCGGCGCCTAGCTAGTCCCTCGCGATAGGCTGAATCAACGAGGGTCCGCGGGAGCTGACGCCCGAGACTAACCGAACTCGACGGCTAGGTAGGCTGTCCCGCTGGGTGCCACCACCCAGGCCACGCCGACGTAGTGATAGGGGCCCAGGATGTTGGCGCGGTGGGGCGGATCGCCCATGAACCACGCGTTCATCCCCGGGTCGTTGATCCCGCCCCCCTGAAACCCGATGTTCTCTCCAGTCTGCGGGCCGAGATGGCAGCCGAGGTCGAGGGTGCGGCCGTTGGCATGCGAGATATAGCCCTGTGCCGCCATCCGAGCGGCCTGGCCCGTCGCGACGTTTGCCAGGCAGGGGCTCCATTGCAGCGGCGCCAGGCCGGCGGCGACGCGGTCCTGGTTGATCAAGCCCCACTGGCCGGTGCCCGCCGCGATCCGGGGCTGCGCTGGTGGCACGGGCTTCGGCCGGGTGGTTGCGCGCGGAGCCCGCACCGCTACGACCTGAGGCGGCACCGACGAGGTGACTCGCGAGTGTGCGGTCAGCCGCGGCGGGATCTCCTCAACTCCTGTGTCGGCGATTGGGAAGCTCTTGACAGATGCCGATTGCGCCACCAGTGCGTGCTGAGGTGGCGCGGCTCGTTCGGCCCCGACCGCTGTCAGCAGCAGCACCCCCACCAGGGCGCCCCGTGACAGAAGCGGACTCATCAGTGCTGATACCGGACTGATCCCCAAATTCATACGGAAGAGGAGAACGGTTTTCCCCGGTGAGACTATACAGGTGTCAAGGTCGAGGCCGCCGACGAGGGGCTCACTCAAACATGATCAACCCGGAGGGATGAAGTGCTTCTCGAGAACAAGAACGCGGTGGTCTATGGGGCGGGCGGTGCAATCGGCGCGGCGGTCGCCGCCGCTTTCGCTCGCGAAGGAGCCCGCGTCTTCCTGGCGGGTAGAACTCGTGCCACATTGGACAAGGTCGCCAGCGAAATCTCAGGCCTGGGCGGCATCGCAGAGGTGGCCGAGGTCGATGCGCTGGACGAAGGCAAGGTGGAAGAACACGCCGCAGCCATCACCCGGAAGGTGGGCGGCTTGGATATCTCCTTCAACGCGATCAGCCATGGAGATGCACACGGTAGCCCGCTGCTCGAAATGCCCTTCGAAGACTTTGTCAGACCCATATCTACCGCCGTAAGGTCGAAATTCCTGACCTCCCGAGCCGCCGCACGGCAGATGGCCATCCGCCGATCCGGCATCATCATGACGATAACGGCCACGACGGCGCGCCAGGCCCTCCCCGAGGTGGGCGGCACCGGAGTCGCATTCGACGCCGTGGAAAGCCTCTGCCGTCAGTGGGCGTGCGAACTCGGCCCCCTGGGGATCCGCGTCGTCTGGCTGCAAACAACCGGAATCCCCGAGGCGCTTCATGATCCCGGCGGCCTCCAGCCGGCCTACGGAACCGGTCATCCGATGACGACCGGGGAGTTGGTCGCCTGGATGCGCGACAAGACCATGTTGCGGCGGCTCACGACGCTTGCCGACGTTGGGGAGATGGCGGCGTTGCTCGCATCAGATCGCGCGGCGGCGATGACGGCGGCTGGCATGAACATCACCTGTGGGGCAGTTCCGACCAGGTAAAGAGATGGCTGAGCTGCCCACTGGCACCGTCACGTTCCTGTTCACCGACATCGAAGGCTCGACGAAGTTACTCAGGGACCTGGGCGAGGGTTACGCATCCGTCTGGAAGCAGCACCAGCTGATCATCCGGGAGGCGCTTGCCGCGGCCGGCGGGGCCGAAGTGGGCACTGAAGGCGATTCTTTTTTTGCCGCGTTCTCCAGCGCTCCGGGAGCCGTCCGAGCCGCGGTCGCGGCGCAGCGGGGCCTCGCCGCCCACGCCTGGCCGGCGGGCGGCGTCGTTCGCGTTCGAATGGGTCTTCACACCGGAGACGGCGTCCTCAGCGGATCGGATTACGTGGGAATGGACGTGCACCGTGCGGCTCGGATTGCAAGTGCGGCACACGGCGGGCAGCTGATCGTTTCCGAGGCCACCCGGGCGCTCATCGAGCACTCTCTGCCGGCTGGAGCGCAGCTTCGCGACCTCGGGAAACACCGTTTGAAAGACATCCTCCAGCCGGAGCACCTCTACGACCTGGTTATTGATGGGCTCCCGGCTGAATTTCCGGCACCACGGACGCTGGACACCAGGCCGAACAACTTGCCGCTGCAGCTGACCTCATTCGTCGGACGCGAGGACCAAATCGGTGAGATCCACAGGTTGCTCGCTCAAGCGCGTCTCCTGACGCTCACGGGTGCGGGAGGAACGGGAAAGACCCGCCTGGCCCTGCAGGTTGCGGCGGAAACAGTGCGCGACTACACGGATGGCGCGTTCTTCGTGGACCTGTCGCCGCTCACGGACCCCGGCCTGGTTCCCGCGGCGATTGCACGAGCACTTGGCGTTGCGGAAGTGGCCGGCGTTCCGATAATCGAGACTCTCAAGACGCACCTGCAGCACAAAGAGCTCCTGCTTGTCATCGACAACTTTGAGCAGCTCGCCGCCGCAGGCGGGGTCGTCGAGGAGCTCGTCTCAGCGGCGCCGAAGTTGAAAGTGCTGATCACATCTCGAGTGGTGCTGTCACTCCGCGGCGAGCACGAGTACGTAGTTCCTCCGCTGAAACCGCCGGACCCGACGTCAATTGCTGATCTCGAGACCCTCAGCCGCTCCGAGGCAGTGCGGCTGTTCACGGAGCGCGCCCTCGCTGTCCAGCCACGCTTCCGGGTCACCAGGGAGAATGCTCAGGCGGTGGCAGAGATAACGGCCCGGCTGGATGGGTTGCCGCTCGCCATCGAACTGGCCGCGACGCGGGTCAAGGTGCTGACGCCGCAACAGATGCTGCCTCGTCTCCAGCGCAGTCTCTCCCTGCTGGTTTCTGGCGGTCGAACGTTGCCCGAACGACAGCGAACCTTGCGCGGGGCGATCGCCTGGAGCTACGACCTCCTCGAAGAGCCCGAGCAGAGCTTGTTCAGGCGGCTTTCGGTTTTCAGTGGAGGCTGGACGCTTGAAGCCGCCGAGGCGGTCGCCGAACCGGAACGGTTGGAACTGGAGGCTGTGGAAGGGCTGTCCGCGCTCGTGGACAAGTCGCTGGTTCGACCAATCGACCCCGCGGATGGGTTTCCACGGTTCGCAATGCTCGAGA
>VBDZ01000055.1 GCA_005881215.1 Chloroflexota bacterium
AGGGCGTCGCGCAGAATCGCCTCCGTCTCCGGGGCTTCGGCTTTCCCGGCCTCGACCAGGTCGACGAGCTCGGGCGCGGCTCTGGGAAGCACGCTGATGGTGGGGTTGGCTTCGCGAATCGCGTGCAGATATTCCTGGCTCTGGAGCGTTCCCTCGGTCGAGATTACCGCGACCTTCTTGTTCCTGGTGGCCGCCACCGCCGCCTCGGCCCCGGGGGTGATCACGCCGATGATCGGGATGTCGAAGACCTCGCGGGCGGTGTTGAGAGCCGCCGCCGTCGCCGTGTTGCAGGCGATCACCACCAGCTTGACGTCCAGCTTCTCCAGGAAGCGGATGATGTTCAGCGCGAAGTGCCGCACCTGCGCCTGGTAGCGCGGGCCGTATGGAAAATGGCCCAGGTCGCCGAAGTAGACGGTGGATTCGTGCGGAAGCTGGCGCTGCAGCTCGCGCAGGACGGTCAGCCCGCCCACACCCGAGTCGAAGACACCGATTGGGCGTGGGTCACTCATCCGCAGCCCATCTTAACAATGCCTAATTCAATTGGACCCGAGCCACGCGCGCATCACAATCAGGCCGCGAATTGATCCGCGGCAGCTCACGACTGCAAGCGAACCGAGCCGCGGCAGTTGTATCGGCGATGAAGCCCCACGTCCGGCGCGGTCGCGCCGCCAAAGAAAAGCGGATCGAACGCGCCAGGGCGCGCCTCGCCGCCCGCCGCCAGCAGGCCGCCTAGCACGGGCAACCCGGGAAAACCTACCAGGGCTTATGGGTCTTTCGGCCCCTGCCCTTGACCGTACCTTTACCGGGACTCAATAGAAATTGTCGCCCAAATGCCGCGGATCGTTACATGCGGCCTCAGCCGAAGGAGCAGGGTCGCGTCTTTTCCCCACAGGTTCGGGTGGTGAAGATCGGATCGGCGCGTTCGGCCACCTTGGACCATCCCTTCCGTTTGTTTAGGCCGAAGGTGCGGTCCAAGATGGCCGACGTTTGTGCCCGCCACCCCGGAGAGGTTCCTTTCTGTGAAATGCCGGCTCGCAGCCAGCCGCCTGCGGCTGGCCGTGTTCGCCCCGGCCATCGCCGTATCGATCGCCATCGGCGGCCCGATCGCGGCCCACGCCGACAGTTCGATCGACGTCCCGGTGATCGGTCAACAAGATGGCGCCTGGGCGGGAGGGCGGCTGGGGAGCTCCGCCACCGATACCATCGGCTCGGCCGGCTGCGCGATCACCTCGGTCACGATGATGCTTCGCTATTACGGCATCAACACCGATCCAGCAGCCTTCAATGCCTGGCTGACCGCCAGCGGCGGCTATGCCTTTGACGACCAGCTGATCTGGGATGCGGTGACGACGTACTCCGGCGGGCGGGTCGCCTTCTCGGGCTGGCTCGGACCCGACCTCGGCGTGATCGACAGCGAGCTCGAGGCGGGGCGGCCGGTGGTTGCGGAGGTGCGACTCAGCGGCAACCAGCACTTCGTGCTGTTGACCGGTTATGCCTCGAATGGCGGGCTGGAGATCAACGACCCCTGGTTTGCGGACAGCGTCAACTTCGCCGACCGCTACGGCGATCCCGCCAGCGGGATCGTCTCCATCCGCACCTTCATGGCCGCTGCGCTCGGCCCCGAGCGGGCCGGCGGACGGGTGAGCTGGCTTGCCAATGCGATAGACGCCGTACATCTAACGCAATAACCAGGGCGTCGGGCGAGAGCGGCAGCGTGGTCCGGTACTGCGGGTACTTTCGCTTCAAGGCGGCGATCGCACGCTGCTGCTCGGGACCACCATCGATCAGCCGGGCCCGTCCGATGAACAGCGCGTACCAGAGACGGCGCCAGTCCTCGACGTAGTGATCGACCAGCAGGGCCGCCGCCGGGTTGGCCCGGAGGTTCCGCACACGGCGTAGGCGCCCGGGGGCTGTCGATTTGCGCTTGGCATCGATGGCGTGGTACAGCGTCTGCGCGAGCAGCACGAAGCAGACCGGCACCACCGACGGTCGCCGGCCGTCCGACGTCGCGAAATGGCCGACCCGCGCCCGGGCCACCCGCCGCCGCCAGGCCGCATCAATCAGGCTGATGCGGACATGATATTTGCTTGACTTATGACAGCGATGCTGTATCCTTTTCTGTAGATGAGCCTCTCAAGCTGGTTGCAGAGCCGGGCCGTCGAGCTGGGCGCCGCGCTCTGCACGGCCGCGGTCCTGATCGCGGGCCTGGCGATCGGTGTCCCGTTCCTACGGGCGCGGATCGCGGAGACGTTCCTCTACAGCTTTTGTTGCGTGAGCGCGGTGGTGCTGCGCGCACTCCTCGACCTGGCTGTTCGTGGCGTCGTGCTGGCGGTCCGCTCCGCGGGGGTTCGCCTGGCGGTCGCCCCCAGCCTGAAGCCATCGGGCGCGTGGCGTGAAGGATAAGATGGGACGGCCGACTGGCCAAGGGAGGACACGATGGGATATCTGAGAGGCGTGGTGCACGGGATGATCATCGGCGGTGCGGTGGCTTTGCTGTACGCGCCCAAGCCGGGACGCCAGATGCGCGAGGACCTTTCCGACCGCCTCGACCAGGTTCGCGGACAGATGCAACCGGTCATCGACCAGGCCCAGGGTGTGGTCGAGTCGGCGCGGCCACAGGTGGAGCGCGGAATTTCCAAAGCCCAGCAACAGGCGCAGCGGATCACCCGACGCGGCAACGAGTCGAGCGGCGGCGGACCGGCCTACGGCGGGTCGGTCGGCACGGGGACCGGCAGCGCCCCTGGGCCCGGGGTCTAAAACGCGAGACGGCCGCGGCTAAAATGAGGCCGTGGCAGTGAACGGAGAGGGGATCGTCGTCGCCGGCGGCGTGCGCACGGCTATTGGCAAGTTTGCCGGCGCGTTCAAGGACACCCCGACGTCTGACCTGGGCGCCAACGCGATCCGCGCCGCCGTTGATCGCGCCGGGGTCTCGCCCGACGCGGTCGACGAAGTCATCCTGGGTTGCGTCGGCCAGGTCGGTGAGGACGCGTTCAATGCCCGGCTGGCGACGTTGAAGGCGGGTTTGCCGGAAAAGACGACGGCCTTCAACGTGAACCGGCTGTGTGGATCCGGATTGCAGGCGATCAACAGCGCCGTTCAGGAGATCCGCACCGGCGAAGCTCAGGTGGTGGTCGCCGGTGGCAACGAGAACATGTCGATCCAGCCCTACCTGCTGCCCCGGTCGCAGGTCGGTTGGCGCCTCGGCGAAGCAGAGCTGATCGACGGCACACTCTCACTGGTCACCGACCCGTTCGGCCGCTACCAGATGGGCTGCACCGCGGAAAAAGTGGCGGAGCGCTATGGCGTGTCCCGCGAGGCGCAGGACAAGTTCGCTGCGGAAAGCCAGCGGCGCGCGGCCGCCGCCATCGCGGAGGGTCGATTCAACGACCAGATCGTTCCAGTTGCGATCCCGCAGAAGAAAGGCGAGCCGGTGGTGGCGAACCTCGACGAACATCCACGGCCGGGCACCACCCTGGAGTCACTCGGCCGCCTCAAGCCCGCCTTCCGCGAAGGCGGCAGCGTCACGGCCGGCAACTCGTCCGGCATCAACGATGCCGGCGCCGCGGTCGTGGTGATGACGAAGGCGAAAGCCGGTGAGCTCGGCGTGACCCCACAACTCGAGTGGGTGGCCGATGCGGTGGCCGGCCTCGCGCCGGAGATCATGGGCGTGGCACCGATTTTCGCGGTGCACAGCCTACTGCGCAAGGTCGGGATGACGATCAATGACATCGACGTGATGGAGTTGAACGAGGCCTTCGCCGCCCAGGCCGTGGCCGTCATCCGTGAGCTCGAGATCGATCCCGACAGAGTCAATCCCAACGGGGGTGCCATCGCCCTTGGCCACCCGGTGGGCGCCACCGGCGCCATCCTGACGATCAAGCTCGCCTATGAGTTGAAGCGCCGGCAGGCGGAGTGGGGCATCGTCACCATGTGCATCGGTGGCGGCCAGGGCATCGCCACCCTCTTTCGCAACCTCAACTAGCCCCTTACCCGGGCTGCCGGGGATTCGCCCGGTCGTCGTTGTATTAGGGATGTCGCGGCTGCTTCGGCGCCCGGTGATCCTGGCGGCCACCTTGGTGCTCTCTCTGGCCGCCCTATTGTTTGTCAACATCCCGGTGACGATCATCGTGATGGTGGTGGGCGTGACCGTCGCGGTGCTGGTGGGACGGCATCAGGCGGGGCTGTTCAAGATCCGCATTCGCCCGCGGGGCCGTCGCGAGCCGCTCTGGCGGCCAACCGTCCAGCACCAGGAGCTTCCCAAACCAGCCGAGGACCCGGTGATCACCTTTGCCGAACCGGCCATCGAGCTCTTCGAATCGCGCACGCCGCCGCTGGCGCACCTGCAGCTCAGCGCCGGGCTGCGCAGCCAGCTCGACGGCTTTGCCCTGGGACGGACGAAGCGGATCGTCGAGGCCCCGGACCTGCTGCCGCACGCGGCAGCCGACGCCGAATCCTGGCCGCACGTCGAGGCTGCCGTCCAAAAGACGCTCGCCCTGGCGCGAGCTCGCGGCGTCGAGATCATCCCCGATGGGCAAAACCGGCTGAGCCAGGTGCTGGCACTGAGTGCCGCACAGGGGGTGTTGCTGGCGGAGTGGCGGCAGCTGGAAGACGGCAAGACGGTCTGGCAGGGAGCGAGTGCCCAGATCCGTGCCTCCGACGCCTTCACCATCCAGCGGATCTCAGAGGCGATGGAGCGGCGCCAACTCCCGGATCTCTTCGGTGGGATCGCCCGGCGTCCGCAGAATTTCGAAGTGCGCCTGCTGCTTCCCTACGCGCTCGCTTCCGCCTTCTATTCCAGGCTGCACGGCAACCCACCGCGAGCGTTCGCCGCCTAACCCGACAGCCCCTTAGGGGGTCGCGGGTTTACCCATTCACCACTTGGGTCGTGATCGCTTCGTGTCGCGGCAGCGTAAACCGAACGAAGGAACGATCGCCGATCCATTGTGTCGGCGGGATCGCCCACCACTTCGCCAGACTGTTGAGTTGGCCGGCGTACTGCACGCGCAACCGGGAGAAGCCCGTCCAGGACTCTTCCGCCGGGCGCAGCTCCCAGCCGACCGCTGCCAGTCGCTCGCGCGCCTGGTCGAACTCGTAGCGTTCCACCCCCACTTCGTGATCACCTGGCCTTCGGAAAAAGCGGCCCAGA
>VBDZ01000056.1 GCA_005881215.1 Chloroflexota bacterium
CCGTCCGCCACTAGCGCTAGCCACCCTTGCGGGCAGCTAGCACCCGTTCGACTTGCATGTGTCAGGCACGCCGCCAGCGTTAATCCTGAGCCAGGATCAAACTCTCCGTTAAAACGCCTCGACCCAACAGGGCTGAGGCTTCAGAATCGAATCAGGGTCCCCACGACATTTCGAAGGGCCTTCTCGGAGAAGTCCGTTCCACTCTTCAATTGTTAAGGTGCTCGCCGGCCCTGAGAAGCGCGCGGGATAACCTCCCGCCTCTCGGGCAGCTTGTGAATGATACCGTATCCGACTCTCAAATTGTCAAGGCGACGAACGGCCTCACTAGCTTACCCCTCCGAGCCGCGGCCAAACCCGAGGTCGCGGATTGCGGGCCGGCCGGCGGCCTCGAGCCCTACTTGTACTCGGGCAGCTGCTCGAGCTCGTCCGCCGCCAGGTCGGTGTAAACCCGTCTGGTCGTAATCTTCGGAATTCGATCCGCCCGCACCTCCACCTTTCGCCCGCCGGCGGCCAGCTTCAGCACGATGCCGTGGAAGATGTCGTCCTCCTTGTCGCCCAGCAGTCCTTCCGCCCGGCCGATCTCCTCCCCGGCCTCGCCCATCACCGGCGCCTTCTCCGGCATCGCCAGCCAGGCTACCTCCTGCTCATCGTCAGCTGTCGCCATCTACACCACCCGGCGGCCCGAGAACGCCCGGGCCAGCGTCAACTCGTCGGCGTATTCCAGCTCTCCGCCCACCGGCAGGCCGTGGGCCAGTCGCGACGTCCGCACCGCCAGCGGAGCCAGCTGCTCCGCCAGGTAGGCGGCGGTGGCTTCGCCCTCCATGTCCGGATCCGTAGCCAGAATCACCTCGGCCACGGGCTCCCGACGCAACCGGGCGAGCAGCTCGCTGATTTTCAATTCGCTCGGCCCCACGCCGTCGATCGGGGACAACGCCCCGTGCAACACGTGATACAGCCCGTGGTACTCACCCGTCCGCTCGATTGCCAGCACATCCAGTGGCTCTTCGACCACGCACAGTACTGCCCGGTCGCGTCTGGACGAGAGACAGATCGCGCACCGCTCGCCTTCGGCAATGAAGAAGCACTCGTTGCAAAAGCGGATCCGCGCCTTGACCTCCACCAGCGCCGCCGCCAGCCGGTCGACCGACTCGCGGGGTGCGCGCAATATATAGAAGGATAGGCGCTGGGCGGTCTTCGGCCCGATCCCCGGCAGCCGGCCGAGCTCTTCCATCACGCGCGTCAGGGCGGCAGGGACGTCAGCCACGCAACCCGAACCTGGCCACGCGAGCGATCTCTACCCCAAAAGCCCGGGAGGCAGACCCATGCCGGCGGTGACCGCGCCCATCTCTTTGCTGGCCAGTTCGCGCGCTTTCTCCATCGCGTCGTTGACCGCCGCCAGCACCAGGTCCTGCAGCATCTCGACGTCGGCCGGGTCGATCACCTCGGGCTTGACCGTGACGGACAGCACCTTCTGGTGGCCGTTCGCGACCACCTCGACCATGCCGCCGCCGGCGGTGCCGGTCACGGTCTTCTCCCCCAGCTCCTCCTGGATCTTCGCCATCCGGGCCTGCATCTGCTGGAGCTGCTTGAGCATCTTGAACTGCTGACCCATCTATCCCCTCCCTCGGGGGGTCACCCGCACGTTGGTGGCATCGAACCGGTTCATCGCCTCTTTCACCAGCGGGTCGTCCGCGATCGACGCCGTAGGCCGCGCCGGTGCCGGCACCCCGGTCGAACCCGCGGGCTTCTCCGCCGCCACCAGCTCCAGTCGCGCCTCCGCGCCGAAGATATCGCGCACCGCGGCCAGCAGCGTGTCGCGATTACTCGCCTTCTGCATCAGCTCGGCGTGGGCGGGATAGCGAAATTCCACCCGAACCAATCCATCGCGAACCGTTGCCAGCCGCGCGTCCATCAGCAGGCTAGCGACCGGCTTCGGCAGCCGGTTCTTGAGCGCCTCCCAGCGCGCGTCCGGCCCCAGCACCGCCGGCTCCGGCGCCATCGCCGGTTCGATCACTCGCTCGGCGCCCACCGCCTCCACACTCGCCGCCGCCGGAGCCACCGTCACCGGCACCGGCTGGCTCATATTCGACAGCAGGGTGACCTCCAGCAACAGGCGCGCATCGGCGCCCTTGCGCAGCTCGGGTTCCATCTCCATCAGGCCCTTCCACAACGCCAGCAGCGCGTTCCGCCCGGCCGCCCGGCCGATCTTCTCGAGCCCGGCGGATGCCGCGCCACCCAGGCTTTCCGCGTCCTGGTAACCAACCGACAGTAACGCGGCCTCCCGGATCGCGCTCAGCAACCCGCGCACCAGCTGGCGGATGTCACCGCCGGCGTCGTAAAACGTCTGCAGCTCGCCCAGCGTCCGGGCGCCATCGCCCTCGACGACATAGCCCAGCAGCCGGACCAGCGCATCCGGATCGGCCAGCCCCAATAATTCGTGCGTCTTCTGTACCGTGAGCTCGTCGCCGGCCTGCGAGATCAACTGATCGAGCAGCGTGATGCCATCGCGCATCGAGCCCCGCGCGAGCCGGGCGAGCAGCGCCAGGCTCTGCGGGTCGACTTTGACCTTCTCCTGGTCGACGATCATCGCCAGCCTGGCGGCGATCGGCCCGGTCTCGATCCGGCGGAAATCGAATCGCTGGCAGCGCGACGCGACCGTCAATGGGATCTTGTGCGGCTCGGTGGTCGCCAGCACGAATACCACATGTGCAGGCGGTTCTTCCAGCGTCTTCAGCAAGGCGTTGAAGGCCTCGGTCGTCAGCATGTGCGCCTCATCGATGATGTACACCTTGACCTTGAGCACGGCCGGTAGATACTTCACCCGCTCGCGCAGGTCACGGATCTCGTCGATGCCGCGGTTGGAGGCCGCGTCGATCTCGATCAGGTCGACGGCCGCGCCGCTGGCGATCTCGACGCAGTTCGGGCAGACCCCGCAGGGCTCGGCGCCCTTGCGGTCCAAACAGTTGATCGCCTTGGCGAGGATCCGGGCGGTCGACGTCTTCCCGGTCCCTCGCACCCCCGAGAACAGGTACGCATGGGCGACCCGGCCTTGCTCCACCGCATTCTTGAGGGTCTGGGCGATCGCATCCTGCCCGACCAGCTCGCCAAATTTCTGGGACCGGTACTTGAGATAAAGGGTCTGGTACGCCATCAGATGCCTGACAATTCTACGGGCCCGCCATTATCGCCGCACCGACCTCAGCCTCGGCCCGCTCGCTGAATAGCTGGCGCACCAGGGCGCTTACGAGGGACCCTTCGAGAATGGCGGACGCTACCCGATGCGTCGCACCCTTACGCACATCTCCCGCAGCGAAAACGCCCGGGCGGTTCGTCTCCAGCATCAAGGGCGCGCGCACTGAATGCCAATCCTCTGGCAAGCGACCATCCGACACCAGGCCGGCTCCGGTTACCAGATAGCCTTCGTCATCACACTGCAGCGAGGCCCTGAGCCAATCGGTGTTCGGATCCGCGCCCATCATGACAAGTAGCATTCGGGTCCGCGCCGCCTCCATCGTGCCGCTGACCCGGTGTCGGAGCTTGACGCCCTCGAGCCGCCCCTCGCCAAAGGCTTCGACCACCTGGGTGTTGGTCCGCACCCGAATATTCCGGGTGCGGTCGATCTGCTTGATCAGGACATCCGAAACCGCCCCGTCCATCGACGTGGCCCGCACCACGATCGTCACATTACTCGCGTACTTTGCGGCCTGAAGCGCGGCCAACCCCGCCGCCGGTGTCGCACCGACAATGAAAACCTCTTCACCAGTGAGCCTCGCCGGGTCGGCGATCGCGTCCACATAGAAAACGCCGGCTCCCGTCAGCCCTTCCAGGCTGGCGATTGCGAGCCGCCGCGGCGTCTCACCGGTTGCGACCAGCACCGCGCGAGCCGAAACCGCAGGTCCGTCGCCGCGTATGACTTGCCACTCCTTGCCATTCGACGACAACCCGACCGCCCGTGTCGGCAACGTAAAGCTCGCCCCTAGCATCCGGGCCTGCTCGTAGATCCGACCAGTGAGCTCGGCGCCGCTGATGCCCTGCGGAAAGCCTGGATAATCGCGAAGGACCGGGCTCGACACCGCGTGCCCACCCGCGGCCTGAGCTTCCATCACGATGGTCTTGAGACCGTCTCCCGCTGAGGATGCGGCGGCACCCAATCCAGCCGGGCCTGCGCCAATCACTGCGACGTCGTAGATCTCAGGCCCGGTCACGACCGTCCCAGTCTACGCAACGGCCTCGTGAACCTTGCGCGCAACGGTGGGACCGTTCCATCACCATTAGGGTGATGGAAACGCCAATCCAGCCGGGCCTGCGCCAATCACTGCGACGTCGTAGATCTCAGGCCCGGTCACGACCGTCCCAGTCTACGCAACGGCCTCGTGAACCTTGCGCGCAACGGTGGGACCGTTCCATCACCATTAGGGTGATGGAAACGCCCCTGCGATGGCGCGAGCTGTTCCAGGAGGGCCGCGGCCGCCTCACCATCGGCATCCTGCTCGTCGAATTCCTGGTCGCCGTCGAGGCGCTCGTGATCATCGCCATCATGCCGGCGATCCGGCTGGAGCTGGGCGGGCTCGAGTTCTACGGGCTCGTCTTTGCCGGGTTTTCGCTGGCGGCCCTGGTGCTGTCGCCGATCGCCGGGCGGGCGGCTGACCGGCAGGGTCCCGCGCAACCCTTCCTGTGGTTCGGCGCGCTCTTCATGATTGGGACCATTCTCTGCGGGCTCGCGCCGTCGATGCCGCTGCTCGCGCTCGCGCGCGTTATCCAGGGCGCCGGAGCGGGCGGCGCCTACACGGTTGCGCTCGCCGCCGTGACCCGGGTTTATCCGGAGTCCGGCCGGGCTCGCGTGCTCGCCCTGCTTGCCGGCGCCTGGATCGTGCCTGGATTGCTGGGCCCGTCATACGGCGCATTGATCGCGA
>VBDZ01000057.1 GCA_005881215.1 Chloroflexota bacterium
CCCGGCCGGCTCACTTCGCGCCCGACCCGGTCCGCCGGCCGCGGTCACGACCATCTTCATGCTGATCCTCGCCTTCATCGGCGCCGACTACTTCATCCCGTTGATGTTGACCGGTGTCCGCGGCCGCTCGCTCGCCGAGGCCAGCGCCGTCATCACCCTGGGCACCGTGAGCTGGTCGGTCGGCAATTGGTGGCAGTCCCGTGCCGTGCTGCGCACCTCATCGGTCGCGCTGGTCCGCCTGGGC
>VBDZ01000168.1 GCA_005881215.1 Chloroflexota bacterium
AACCGATCGATGCGATAGCTATTACGCCGGCCATCCAATGGTAGGAGCCTCGGAACCAGAAAGAGCGCGAGTCCCCGGGTGCCGGGCGCGGCTCCCTCCGGCCGGGCCAGGGCGAGTGCCACTTCGCAACCGATGTTCGAGCAAAAGAACTTCTGACCATCGAGGCGCCATCGATCGCCCGCGCGCCTCGCGGAAAGGGTGTTGCGTCCCACATCGGAGCCACCCTGGCGCTCCGTCATCCACTGGCCGGAGGTCCAGGCGTGGGCCGGATCCCGACTCACGAGCCGAGCCAGCACCTCGCGTCGTTGGGGCTCGGTGCCCGCATCGGTGAGGACCCGGGCCGCGCCATCGGTCATCGCGACCGGACATAAGTAGGTTGCGGTGGAGGGCGCGAAGAGATAGCCGAGGGCGGCCTGAACGACGCGGGCTTCGGCTCCCACGCGGGCCAGAGTGGCCGGTTCATACGGGAGCGCTACCAGCCCGGTGCGGGCCGAGACCGCCGCCAGCTCGCGCCATGCCGGCGGGTAGACGACCTCGTCGATGCGCTGGCCCCAGCCATCGAATTGCCGGAGGCTGGCGGGTTGTCGCTCGCAGGCGTCGCCCCAGGCCTGCAACTCCTGCGCCGCCGCCCGGCCCATTTCAGAAAGGGCAGGCTCCGCCCAGGCAAGCGTGGCTGGACGAAGCCAGGCATCGAGCAGCGCCAGCAGCCTGGCGTCAGCCGCCCAGGTGTTGTCCGGAAGCAGGGTTGGGATCACGGCTGCGGCCCAGCAGTTGGATGACGATCAGAAGGCTGCTCACCAGTAACGCTGGCACATAGATGGTCACGATTACCCAATTCACCCCCAGGGCGTAGGTGAAAACACTGAACCGCACCGATTGGACGATGGCATTCGCGGTGTCGAGCGTCCCCACGATGAGGAACAACCAGACGAGGGCGATGGCACCCTGGACGCGAATCCGAAGCGCCGTCAATGCCAGCAGGGCGAGGCAGGCCGTGATCAGGTCCCCATAACCGATCATCGTCCGGAATTCCGTGGGCACGCCGGGGCCGACCGCACCCGGAGCGAGGATCGTCCCACCGACCACGCGAAAGGCGTGCACCCAGAGCAACGGCACCAGGGCAACCTCCCGTGGAAGTCGGGACAGGCGGGGCGCAACGTACCAGAAGGCGATCAACAGATACGCCAGCAAGCTGAGCGTGAATTGAATCCCGAAAAGCACCATCGGTTCCATCGGCCGGGTCGCCTAGATCATCTGGCCGGTCACGCGGACCGGTTCGATCTTGAAGGTAATCCGATCCTCGCCGGGCTCGAGCTCGCGGAACAGTTTTCCGGTGTAGCGCCGGGCCAGCCGATCGATGAATTCGTGCTTCGGATCGGGAATGACCTCGGCCAACCGGCCGCGAATCTGCGCGTAGCGATCGGGCTCGGCGGGATCCGTTATCAGCAGGGTCGCCTCCCTGTCGCGCTGGAGATGCATCGGCCAGCTCCGGCGGGTGTTGCTGTTCACCCAGATGTACCCATCGGCCAGCTCGAACCAGATCGGGTTCAGCTGGATGGACTCGTCGTCGCGTTTGGTGGCGATGACCGTCAGGATGGGCAGCGCGGCGAGGCGGAGGACCGCCGGGCTCAGGTCGATCGTCCGCCTAGCCCCAGCTGCCATTGACGGCTCCCGATACGCGGAGCGGCTCGATCCGAACCTTGATCCGACCGGTGCGCGGGCCCTGATAATCCTTGCCCATGTAGCGGTGCGAAAGGTGGTTGATATGCTCGCCGCCAGGATCCTCCGCCCAATCGACCATGCGGCCGAGGACCTGTGACCAGCGCCACATGTTCTTCGGGTCGATCAGCAGGAGCGTGATGCGTGGGTCACGCTGGAGGTGTTTGAACCAACCGCGGTTGGTGCCGCCATTGATCCAGAAATACCCGTCCGCATACTCGAACCAGACGGGAACCTGCTCGACGCTGCCGTCCTTCCGGGCCGTGCCGATGATGGCAGGAAAGACCTCCTTGACAAATTCCTGCACCTTGGGGCTCACTTGCACCGCCACTACACCACCTCCCATTTGAACAGCCGATTTGCGATCACCGCCGCGATGGCCAGCCAGATAAGGATTCCAAGAAGATCCGTGCGGATCGCCCAGAGCGAGGCGCCGTCGATGCTGATGCTCCGCAGCGCATCGGTGACGTAGGTCAGGGGCGAAAACTGGGTAATGGTCTGGAGCCACTCGGGCATGCTGGAACGCGAGAAGAAGACCCCGGAGAGAAACATCAACGGCAGGGAGACCAGGTTGGCAATCGGCGCCGCGGTTTCCTCGCTCTTGGAGGCGCCGGAGATCGCGAGCCCCATCGCCAGGAAGACGCCGCCACCGACGATGCCGACGATCAGCAGGTAGAACAGGTTGCCGGCGAAATGGAAATGGAACAGAAGTAGGCCGACCGCCAGCAGCACGGCGATCTGCAGTGCGACGGTCGTGAGGCGGGTCACGAGCTGGGAGAAGAAGAAATCACGCACCCGCATGGGCGTCGCCATCAGGCGGCGAAGGATGCCACGCTGCTTCCATTGGACGAACGTGAACACGACCCCGAAGAGTCCGGTCTGCATGATCGATAGTCCGATCATGCCCGGCACCAGGAAGTCGACATAGGTGAGGTTGCGACTCTGGACCGGTTTGGCATCGAGCGTCAGCGCCGGGGAGACCCCGGCGAAGGCGAAGGAGGCCCGGTCGACGAACTGATTCATGATCGCCATCGCCACCTGCGAGTTCTGCGGATTGCCCTGGTTGTAGTAGGCCGTGATGGCGGTCGATCCCTGGCCGATCGACGCGGGGAGCACCGCCACCAGGTCGCGGTTGCCCTGCTGTAGCTGCTGCTTCTCGGCGTCGAGACTGCCGGTATGCAGCTTGACCGCCTTGATGCCCTTCAGATTGGTGATCAGGCGATCGCTGACCTGGTTGTGCGCCTGGTCGACGACACCAATGTTGACGCTCGAGGTGCCGCCGCCGAAGTTGATCAAGCCGAAAATCCCCATGATCATCAGCGGCACCAGCAGGCTGAAGAAGATCGCGCCCCGGTTGCGGAAATAGGCCTTCAGCGAGGACCAGGTGAGCATGACGAATGGATTCGTCTTCATGTCACGCTTCGCGCAGCCCGTGGCCGGTCATGTCCAGGAAGACGTCTTCCAGGTTCGCGCTCCGCTCAACCCTGTCACCCTTGAACCCCTTGTCGATCAGTCGCTGGATGAGAGCGTCTGGCGGCTCCATCGCCAGGATCTTGCCGTGATCCATGATGGCCACCCGATCGCAGAGCGTCTCGGCTTCGTCCATGTAGTGGGTGGTCAGCACGATGGTCCGCCCCTCGGCGCGAATCGAGTCCGCCAGCTCCCAGAGGTTGCGTCGCGCCTGGGGATCGAGGCCGGTGGTCGGCTCATCGAGGAAGAGGATCCGCGGCTCGTTGACCAGCGCGGTGGCGATGCTGAACCGCTGCTTCTGGCCACCGGACAGCTTGTTGACCTGGGAGCGGGCTTTCTCGGCGAGATCGACCTTCTTGAGGATCGCCATGGCATCGACGCGTCGCCCGTAGAGCGCCGCGAACATGTCGAGCAGCTCGAGCAGGCTCAGCCCATCGAAGAAGGCCGAGGATTGGAGCTGGACCCCGATCAGGCCCTTGACCTTCTGGGGCTCTTTGCGAACGTCGATCCCGGCGACGATGGCCCGGCCGTCGTCGGCGTCGCGTAGACCCTCCAGAATCTCGACCGTCGTCGTCTTGCCCGCACCGTTGGGGCCGAGTAGGCCGAAGATCTCTCGATCTTTGACGCGAAACGAGATGCCGTCGACGGCGACCAGGCTGCCGTAGCGCTTGCGAAGTCCGTCGACGACGATTGCGAATCCTGCGGTGGACGCATCGGGAAAGGCCTCCGCCTGCTCCGTGACAACATCCACGTCGACATTATCGCGATCGCGTCCGCACAGAGGCCGCGTGCAACGGAAGGTTCTCGATCGCCGCGAGCACATCGGTCACAGCGGCAATTGCCTCGATGCCCGTCACATCCACCGCCTGGACCTGCACCGGCCGACCAAACGCCTCCACCCCGAGAGGGCCGAAACTCCGCGCCGCACCGCCGGTCGGAAGCACGTGATTGGCGCCGGTGGCATAGTCGCCCGCCGCCGCCGCCGCATCGGCGCCGAGGAAGATGGAGCCTGCCGAGGTGACCAGCGACAGCCATCGCTCCGGATCGCGGCAGGCGAGCGCCAGGTGCTCGGGCGCGAAATCATTGGCGAAGGCGACCGCCTGCTGGAGGTCGACGCACCGAAAGCCCTTCACCTGGCCCTCCGGCACCTCCCGCAGCGCCGCCGCGTCCGATTCCGAGGTGGTGACGAGCATCGCGAGGGCGTCGGGGGAGTGCTCTGCCTGAGCGCGTAGATCCGCCGCCAACCATTCCGGCGGCGCGGTGCCGTCGCTGATCACCACGATCTCCGATGGGCCCGCCGGCATGTCGATGGCGACGTCGCCAAAAACCTGCAGCTTGGCGGCGGTGACGTAGGCGTTCCCCGGCCCAAAGATCTTCGCTACCCGGTTGAGGCTTTCCGTCCCGTAGGCCAGGGCTCCGATCGCTTGCGCACCGCCGATGGCGTGCACCTCGGTGACGCCGGATAGGACCGCCGCAGCCAGGATGACGGGCGCGACGTGGCCGTCGCGCTGCGGCGGGCAGCAGAGGACGACTTCCGGGCAACCGGCCAGGCGCGCCGGCACCGCCATCATCAGCACCGACGAAGGGTAGACGGTGCGGCCACCCGGCGCGTAAAGTCCAACCCGCTGGAACGGACGCCACTCGCGATGGACGCGCACACCCGGGGCGACCGCGACCGGGGGCTCGTGGAAGGTCTGGACCCGGTGCACCGCCTCGATCCGGCGAGCCGCCTCGGTGAGCGCCTCCCTGACTCGGCCGTCGAGGCCCTCGAGCGCGGCGGCACACTCCTCGCCGTGAACCCGGGTTTGCGCAAGGCGCACGCCGTCCAGCCGCTCCGTCAACTCCAGAACGGCACGATCACCGCTGGCCCGCACGTAATCGAGGATCTGCCTGACGGAGTCCCACACCTGGTCGGCGATGGGCCGCCGCGTCACCAGCTCCTGGTAGGCCAGGCTGCCTCGCTCCGGCAAGGGAACAAGCGCGCTCATGATGACAGCGTCTTCTCGAAGATCACGATCTGCTCGCCGGGGACGAACCCCAGCTCGCGGTTGATCGCCAGCATTCCGGCGTTGTCGGCGCGATTGTCGGTGTGCACGCGCGCGATCCCATGGTCGGCGGCATAGCGCGTCACCATCAGCTTCAAGGCGCGCGCGATCCCGCGACGGCGGTAGTCGCGCAGGACGCCGGTGTCGCCGACTTCCGCATCCCCGTCCGGCCTCCGCGCGAGGTATGAGAGGCCCACGATCCGCTCACCCTCCCGAGCGATAAAGAACCCATCGAGCAGGACCGAAGGCCGTTCGAAAATGCTGCGACTGAACGTTTCCGGCGTCGGGTCCTCCCAATCGACGTGCGCTTCGTGCGGCATATCGCGCCAGATCGGCAACATCGACCGGTACAGCTCGTCGCGAGCGCGGGGAGAATCGATCGCCGGGAAGGCAGCGATTTCAATCCCCTCCCCCTCGAGCCGGCGTCGCAGGTCATCGAGACCGCGCAGGTCAACCGTCGACGGGGTCTGCACCGAGGTTCGGTATCGTTCCAGCTCGACGTAGCCCCGCGGGCCGATGAACGGGAGGGCGACCGGCAGATTTCTCTCTCGTACCTCGGCCTCCACCCATCGACACGCATTCGACGCGGCGAACCGCTCCACCTCCTCAGCCAAGCGGCTGCCAAGGCTCTGCCGTCGATAGGCGGGCGCGACGCCCACCAGTCCCATGGCTCGATCCGTGTGTCGTGAACCGTCTTCACTCAGCACCGCGTCGGCCACGCCGGCCAGCCCCCCGTCCGGAGCCCAGGCTGCCAGCCGCAGCACCGGTTCCCCCGCGGGGCGCAACGTGTCATCGAACCGCAGTGCCTCGACGTCGTCCTGCCAGTACTGGAACTGGTTGACCAGCTCGAGCCATCGCTCCAGGTCGGCCGGCTCGAGCGGGCGAATCACAAGGGCGGCGCGGGTGCTGGCCATAAGGTTTGGAAGTGTACAGGCGGCGGTCGGTCAACCGCCGCCCGTTACCCCCTCCCTGACCCTCCCCGCAAGGGGGAGGGATCCAAGGGGACCCTCCCCGCAAAGGGGGAGGGAACTATGGCAACTAGAAGGTCAATGAAACCGTGCCGCTGACCGACGCGGCGTAGACAACGCAGCCGGCGAACCAGACGTTGGTACGGTAGTGCGTGAGCGTCGCGCTGAACGAGCCGGAGCCGCTGCCGCCGTTGACTCCGACATTACTGAGAGCGCCATACACCGAATAGCGCTGGTTGCTGCAACCCCAAAAACCGCTCGTCTGGGAAACGGTTCCGCCCCAGGGGGTAAACGAACCTTTGATCGAGGACGGCCAGCCGTTGACGAAGGTATTGAGCTGGAAGCTCCCGCCGGTGATATAGGCGGGATGATGACTCAGATCTTGATGCCTGACGTCGATGTACCAGGTCCCGGCGTAACTACCGGTCGCCTCGCCGACAAATCGGCCTTCGGTGGTCGTCGCGTTCGGCAGCTCGCTGCCGTTGATCCATTCGGTATAGGTGCCGCTGGCGGCCGCGCTCACCGCCATCAGCAAGGTCGCGCCCAAGGCAAGGGCTAACGATAAGACGGGTCGCTTGATCATTCCCTCTCACCCTCTTTATTTAGTCGAGCGCGCTCAGCAGCTCAAACGGCCGACTTCGAGGGAGGTTACGCAGGCACGGCGCTGAGCGCCTCTTCGAGGATGTCGAGGCCACGGTCCAATTCTTGCTCGCCGATCACGAGCGGGAACAACAAGCGGATCACATTGTCGTAAAGCCCGGCCTTCAGCAGCACCAGTCCGTGGGCGTGGCAATACCGCAGGATCTCGTTCGTCAGCGTCGCCGCCGGCTCACGGGTGGCTCGATCGGTAACCAGCTCCATCGCGACCATGGCGCCAATGCCGCGCACCTCGCCGATGATGGGGAACCGCTCCATCCAACCGCGCATCCGGGCCAGGGCGCGCTCGCCGAGGCGGGTGCCTCGCTCTGGTAAGCGCTCATCGAGCAGCACGTCGATCACGGCCAGCGCCGCGGCGCAAGCGACCGGATTGCCGCCGAACGTCCCGCCAAGCCCACCCGGACTGGTCGCGTCCATCAGATCACTTCGCCCGACCACCGCGCCCAGCGGCAACCCACCCCCCAGGGTCTTCGCCAGCACGATCAGGTCGGGCTCGATGCCGGAATGCTCGACCGCGAACATTTTTCCAGTGCGGCCGAAGCCGGTCTGGACTTCGTCGGCGATCAGCGGGATCTGTTGTTCATTGCAGAGCTGGCGAAGGCCGGGCAGGAAGTCTGGTGGTGGCACCACGAACCCGCCCTCACCCTGCACCGGTTCGACCAGGATCCCGGCCACGCGATCCGCGGGAACGGTGGTCTTGAACAGCTGGCGGACGGCCTCGACGCATGAGCCACCGAGGCTCTCGGCGGCCATCCCGACCGGCCGCCGGTACTCATACGGGTAGGGAACCTGGTAAACCTCCGGCGCCCAGGGGCCGAAGTTCTGGCGGTAGGGCGAGACCTTACCGGTCAGCGTCATCGACATCAGCGTCCTTCCGTGGAAGCTGTTGTGAAAGCTGATCACCGCCGGGCGGCCGGTGGCCTGGCGTACGACTTTGACCGCGTTCTCGATCGCCTCTGCCCCGCTGTTCAGCAGCAGCGCCTTTTTCGGAAACGTACCCGGCGTGATCTCGCAGAGCCGACGGGCGAGCCGCACATAGCCCTCGGGCATCATCACCGGCGCGCCGGAGTGCACCAAACGGGCGGCCTGCCCGATGATCGCCTCGACCACCCGGGGATGGCTATGACCGACGTTCATCACGCTGATCCCGGTGGCGAAATCGATATACGGGTTGCCGTCGACGTCGGTCAGGGTGGCGCCGCTGCCCGAGGCGGCGAATACGGGCATGGTCGACGACATGCCGCGCGGCAGGTAGCGATCGCGCTCCTTCTGAAGCTCCCGAGACTTCGCCCCAGGCCACTCCCCCATCGGGAGATATCCTAAGGGTCGCGGCCAGGCTTCGCCGCGGACAGGAGGGTGGACACCAGCATGGCAACGGCAGTCAAGCGGCGGGAGATGTTCATCGGCGGCGAATGGGTGGCAGGCTCCGGAAGCGAGGGGCAGGCGATCATCAATCCGGCGACCGGCGAGACGATCGCCGAGGTACCGAAAGGGACCGCGGCCGACGTCGACCGCGCAGTCAAGGCGGCTCGGAAAGGCTACGTCGAATGGTTCGAGACCACCCCGCGAGAGCGAAGCGAGCTGCTGTTGAAGCTGGCCGAGGCGGTCAACGCCGACGGCGAAGAGCTCGCCAACCTGGAATCGGCCAACGTAGGGAAGCCGCGGGCCCTGTTTCTCTCGGACGAGCTGCCACCCTGCGTCGACCACCTCCGGTTCTTCGCCGGGGCCGGACGGCTGCTGGAGGGCCGCGCCAGCGGCGAATATATGCGCGGCTACACCAGCATGATCCGGCGCGAGCCGATCGGCGTCGTCGGCTCGATCGCGCCCTGGAACTATCCCTTGATGATGGCGATCTGGAAGATCGCCCCCGCGCTGGCCGCCGGCAACTGTGTCGTGCTGAAACCCTCCGAGTGGACCCCGCTCACCGCCTTGCGGCTGGCGGAACTGGCCGCGGACATCTTGCCGGCCGGTGTCTTCAACGTCATCACCGGCGATGGCGAGCCGGTGGGAGCCGGCATCGTGCGCCACCCCGGCGTGGATATGGTGTCCCTCACCGGCGATGTCGCTACCGGCAAGGAAGTGGCGAAGGCAGCGTCACAGACGCTCAAGCGGGTGCACCTGGAACTGGGCGGAAAGGCGCCGGTCGTCGTCTTCGACGACGCGGACCTCGAGGCGGTCAACACCTGGGTCAAGGTCGCCGGCTTCTTCAACTCCGGGCAGGACTGCACCGCGGCCACCCGGGTGATCGCGGGGCCCAGGATCTATGACAACCTCCTGTCATCCCTGACGAAGAGCATCCAGTCGGTGAAAGTCGGCAACCCGCTCGAGGCAGGGATCGAGATGGGACCGATGGTCGCCAAGGAACAACTGGAGCGCGTGGAGGGCTTCGTCGACCGGGCCCGCGACCGCGGAGCGAAAGTGCTGGTCGGCGGCGCGCCGATCCCCGGACGTGGCTACTTCTATCAGCCGAGCCTGGTGACCGACGTCAAACAGGATTCAGAGATCGTGCAGAAGGAAGTCTTCGGACCAGTCATCACCGTGCAGCGATTCAAGGACGATAACGAGGCCATCGCCTGGGCCAACGACGTCAACTACGGCCTGGCGGCCTCCGTGTGGACGCGTGACATCGGGCGGGCGATGAATGCTGCCCGGCGGCTACAGTTCGGTACCGTCTGGATCAACACCCATATTCCGCTGGTCAGCGAAATGCCGCACGGCGGCTACCGGCAGAGTGGCTACGGCAAGGATCTGTCGATGTACTCGCTCGAGGAATACACCAACATCAAGCACGTTATGACCGCGATCGAGTAGTCGTTAACCGACACGTCGGGGGACGTCTTTTCACAAAGGAGGAACGGAGATGCCGACCTATATCTCGTTGCTCAAGTTGACCGCCGAGGGCGCCAAGAACATCAAGAGCCAGCCCCAGCGCCAGCGCGATGCTTTGAAAGCGGCGCAGGCCGCCGGCGTCAAGGTGCATGGGACCTGGATGACGCTCGGTCGCTATGACCTCGTCTCGGTTGTCGAAGCCCCTGATGACGCGACCATGGCGCGGGTTGCCCTGCAGGTGGGCAAGAACGGCAACTACTCGACCGAGACCCTGAAGGCGTTCACGGAGGCCGAGGCGGAGAAGATCATCAACGCCGTTTCCTGAGTCGGCAACCAGGCGGAACGCATAGGGCATGTCCCAGGAGAAGTACGCCCCCATCCCGATGACCGCGTCCGGCTTCGAGGCGCTCAAGGCGGAGCTCGCCGAGTTGCGCGCGCGCCGTCCCGCCATGGTCGATGAGGTCGCCGCAGCTCGGTCGCAGGGCGACCTGAGCGAGAACTTCGCCTACCACGATGCGCGCCAGCATCTGGGGATGCTCGACGGTCGCATTCAGACGATCGAAAAGACCCTCACTCGGGCGGAGGTCGTGGAGGAGAGCTCGCAGGGCGTCGTCCGGATCGGCTCCAGAGTGCTGGTCCGGGACGAGTTTGGCGAGGCGAGCTACGAGATCGTTGGCCCGACGGAGGGGAACATGGCGCGCGGCCTGATGTCGGTCGCCGCGCCGCTCGGGAGTGCGCTGCTCGAGCGGCGAGCCGGCGATACGGTGACCTTCAAGACACCCGGCGGAGCGCGGAAGGCAACGATCGTCAGCGTGAGCTAGCCCCCTCTCGATGCGGACGATCGCGACCATCGGCGTCTACCAAGCGAGCCTGGACGATTTCCTCGAAAAACTCAGAACCCACAAAGTTGCCATGGTGGTGGACGTCCGCCAACGGCGCGGCGTTCGCGGTCCGGAGTACGCGTGGGCCAACTCGTTGCGGCTGCAGGCCGCCCTGGCGGAGGCGCGGACCGGGTACTGGCATGTGCCGGCGCTGGCGCCCACCATCGAGTTGCGTCAACTTCAGTACCGGGAGGACGACCGGCTCAAGGTGGGCAAGCGCTCACGCGTCGAACTGTCCGAGGCGTATCGACGCCGCTACCTGAACGAGATCCTCGACCACGTCGACCTGGGCGCCTTCCTCGAATCCCTGCCCGACGACGCGGTCACCGCGCTACTCTGCGTCGAGCGCGACGCACGGGCCTGTCACCGATCGTTGATTGCGGCACGCATCAAGGCGCAATTCCGGACTCCGGTCCTCAATCTCTGACCGGTCGGCAACCCGGGCTGATGGACCCGCGATCAGACCGTGACTTCGATCAGCGGGCTGAACTGCACCATGACGTCGACGTCGTCACGCTTCCAGTGTCTCGCCACTTCGGCGAGCACCTGGCGCCGCTCTTGCGGATCCGTGATCTCGCGCGCCGTGGCCGGGAGATCGGCACGAGCGCCGCGCTTCACGTGCAGGATGAATTTCGGATCCGCGTCGAGGTTGGCCAGCCAGCTCCGCCGCCGGCGCGATGGCTGGCCGCTGATGTAGAGGCGGCCGCCGATGTTGTGCAGCACGATCTCGAGCCGGCGGGGCTCGCCGCTCTTGCGGCCGGCGGTCGTGATGTCGACCACGGTCATCGGCCGAGAAATGGCCTCGCGGACCCGATCGTCAATCGGTGCTGGCATCGCCATGGACACGGTTATAGCCTATGGCGCGGCCGCTTGCTCTCCGGCATCTTCAATTGCCGCCGGGATCGCGCCTCGGCCGGCCGACACCAGGCCACCGCTTTCCTGGGTGAGGCGCTGCGCGATGTAAACCGGGATCAGGCTGACGAGCAGCAGGACGCTCGCCACCACGTTGACCACCGGTCGCTGGTTCGGGAGCCGAAGGTTGTTGAAGATCCACTTGGGGAGGGTGATCTCGCTGCCCGAGGTGAAGTTCGTCACGATGATCTCGTCGAAGGAGAGGGCGAAGGCCAGCAGCCCGCCGGCCATCAAGGCGGTGGCGATGTTGGGCAGGATGACGTAGCGGAAGGTTTGCAGACCGTCAGCGCCGAGGTCATACGACGCCTCCACCAGCGAGGTCGCGGTCCGCCGCAACCGAGCGATCACGTTGTTGTAGACGACCACTACGCAGAAGGTGGCGTGGCCGATGATGATCGTCCAGAGGCTGAAGGACAGCCCGATCAACTCGCCGCCGAGATTGATGGTGGAGTTCAAGGCCATCCCGGTCACGATCCCGGGTAGCGCGAGCGGGAGGATCAGGACGAACGAGACCGCCTCACGTCCGAAGAACCGGAAGCGATGGACGGCGAAGGCCGCCAGGCTTCCGAGGATGAGGGCGATGGTGGTTGCCCCAAGTCCCGCTTTCAGCGAGGTCAACAGCGCGGTGCGCACGTCCGCGTTGTTCCAGGTGGCCACGAACCACCGGGTCGACAGCCCGGGCAGCGGCCAGGACTGCGAGCGGGCGGGGTTGAACGCGTAGAGGATGATGATGAACAGCGGAACGTAAAGGAACGCGAGCACGAGTGCGGTCAGCACCCGCAGGCCGATCTGAATCGATTGCGGCTCGATCGCGCGCTCGCGGCTCATAGTGCCTCGAACGCCTTCAGCTGGCGTGCGATCAGCAAATAGACGGCCATCACCAGCGCCGGAACGATCGCGTATGCCGCGGCGAACGGAATGTCGTTCTGAATCCCGACGTTCTGGTAGATCACGTTCCCAATGAACTCGGTATCGCCCACGAGGTCGGGCGCGATGTAATCCCCTATCGTCAGCGAGAAGGCAAAGATCGAGCCGGCAATGATCCCGGGTAACGCGATGGGAAGGATTACCCGTCGGAAGGTCGTGATCCACCGGGCGCCGAGGTCCGTTGACGCCTCGATCAACGAGTTGGGAATCCGTTCCAGCGCAGCGTAAACCGGCAACGTGACGTAGGGAAGCCAGAGGTAGGAGAAGACGATCCACAGGCTCCACCTGGAGAAGCCGAGGTTCACCGAGCCCAGGTGCAGCTGGTGCAGCGACCAGTTGAGGACGCCGTCGCCGGACAGAATGGTCCTCCAGGCATAGACCCGCACCAGGTAGCTCGACCAGAGCGGTAGCACCATGGAGAGCAGCAACAAGGTCCGCACCCTGGGGCTGGCGATGCGCGCAGCGTAGTACGCGATCGGGATGGCGAGCGCGATGTCGGTCACGGTGACGGCGACCGCGATGCCGACCGTGCGAATCGCGATGATGCGGTAGACACTTTCACCCACCAGGAACTGGTAGTTGGTCAGCCCCCAGTCCTGCACGATGGCGCCGGTAACCGGGTCCTGCCGCCAGAACGAGGTGAGGAACAGCAGGGCCAGCGAGCCCAGGTAGATGACGATCATCCAGAGCAGCACTGGACCCAGTAGCAGGGCCAATCGGGCGGCCGGCACCTGATGGAGGAAGACCCCGATCCGATGGCGAAGGCGGCGGACGGCGCTCGGGGGAGGGGCGGTCAGCCTCTCCCCCGGCCGCATCAGGCGTTGCGCCATGCCTTACTTCGTGCCGCGGACCTCCTGCCACCGCTGTGCCCACACCGAGTAGTCGGTGCAGGATGCGCCGCGACTGTCGCCGCATTGCTGCAGTGGCGTCTTCCACAGCGCGATGTTCTTCAGAAACGTGTTGTCGCCGCAGTGGTAGTCGCTATCGGCTGATGCGCCGATGTGCTGCCGCAAAAGATCGCAGGACTTCGCATTGCTCGGGTCCGCACCGTAGAATTCCGCGACCTGATCCTGGATGGCGGGCTTTTCGGTCCACTTCATCCACTGATACATGCAGTTCGGGTGCTGGGCATGCGATGACATCATCCAGGTATCGGCCCATCCGGTCGCACCTTCCGAGGGCACCAGCGAGGCGACTGGCTTGTTTTCGCTCTTGAGGAAGCTGACCTGATATGGCCAGGCGGTCCCGATCACCATGTCGCCGCTGCTGAACGGGTCGGTCTCATCGGGAGTTGCCGCCCAGTACTTCTTGATCATGGGCGCTTGCTGCTTGAGCAGGACGATGGCTGCATCCAATTGCTTCGAGGTCAGCTCGTAGACATCGGTGATACCGAGGCTCTTGTTGTGCGCCTTCAGATAGAGCGCGGCGTCCGCGATGAAGATCGGGCTGTCGTAGGCAGCGATCTTGCCCTTATACGGGGAGCTGGTTTCCCAGGTGTCCTTCCAGCTGGTGGGCGCCGGCTTCACGACCTGGGTGTTGTACATCAGGACATTCGGACCGTACATGTAGGGCACGCCGTAGTGATGGCCGTTGATGGTGTTGTGCCGCGGCGACTGGAGCGACTGGATCACGTCTTTGAAATCAGGGACCAGGTTGACGTTGACCTCGGCCACGTCGCCGTGGGCGATCAACCGGTTGGTTGCGTCACCGCTGGCGGAAACGCCGTCCCACTGGGTGCCTCCCCCCTGCCGCATCAGCGTCACCATCTCGTCCGACGTGTCCGCGAACTTGACGTTGATCTTGCAACCGGTCTGGGTCGTGAACGGAGTGACCCAGTCCACCTTGGGATCCGTCTTGCCGCTTTCGACGTAGCCTGTCCACGCCACCAGATTCAGTGCACCTTCACCTGGACCGATGCTGGTCGGCAGGTTCGACGCCGGTTGGGCGGTCGAGGTACCTCCGCACGCCGCCAGCATCAATGCGGCTGCCGACGCCGCGACGATGTTGCCGTGAAATCGCTTCATCCGACCTCCTCCTTCTTCTGATCGTCACCGGCAGTCGCAATCGCCCGGCTGTGCTGCCGGTTCCAGAACAGGCGCACCTGCCGCCCGCGCGCCTGGAGGACATCCATCGACGACATCGTGAGGTTCTGCTCCAGCACGACCAGCTCACCGCCGGCCTCGAGGTCGACCACGTACCGGGTAAAGGCACCGACGTAGACGACGTCGCGAACCACGCCCAGCGCCGACACTTCGTCCGCTTCCGGTCGTTCGTCGGCCCGCCCGAGCCGAATTTTTTCCGGCCGCACCGTGATGGCGTGTCGCTGGCCCGTGATGGTCAGCGCCGCCTCGCCGGACAGGACGTTGGACGCGCCCACGAAACCTGCCACGAAACCGGTCGCCGGCCGCTCATAGACTTCGGCCGGACTGCCCACCTGCTCGACCTTTCCCTGGTTCATGACCGCCAGCCGGTCGCTCATGGTCAGCGCCTCCTCCTGGTCATGCGTCACATAGATGAACGTCATCGACAGCCGCTCCTGGATCGACTTCAGCTCGATCTGCATCGTCTGGCGCAGCTTGAGATCCAGGGCGCCCAGCGGCTCGTCGAGCAGCAGGACGCGCGGCTGGTTGACAATGGCCCTCGCCAGGGCGACCCGTTGCCGCTGGCCGCCGGACAGTTCGCCGGGCTTGCGGCGGTCAAAACGATCGAGTCGCATCATGCGCAGGGCGTCCATCACGCGCCGGCGCCGTTCGGCGCCGCCGATGCCCTTGACCAGCAAGCCATATTCGACGTTCTCGCGGACCGACATGTGCGGAAAGAGCGCGTAGTCCTGAAAGACCGTGTTGACGTCGCGCTCGTAGGCGGGCAAGCCGGCCACGTTGCGGCCATGCAATACGATCCGGCCCGCCGTCGGCTCCTCGAAGCCGGCGATCATCCGCAAGCAAGTGGTCTTGCCACACCCGGAGGGCCCGAGCAGGGAGAAAAACTCGCCTCCCCGCACCTCGAGGTTCACACCGTCCACGGCGACAACCTCGCCAAAGGTTTTGCGAACACCTTCGAGCCGGACTTCGGCCGAGGCAGGAGCAGGTTGCGGCTGGCTAGCCGCCGTCAGCGGATCCAGGGCGCGGAAAGCCGTCGATTGCAGCAACGCTGGCTACCGCTCCCTCCTCACCCCCGAAACTCACAAGTCGATTGATCGCGCTGGGCTTCCAGCAAACTACCCGACCTTCCCGCCTTTGTCAATCCAGTTGCGCCGGGTCGGCGGGTCGTGTAGCTTTACCGAAACAGGCTGCCCGCTTTACCGATCACGGTAGCACGCAGGAGGGATGGGATGGCGCGGACACCGCTGCTTGGCAAACTGCAGGGACTCTATCGCGACTTTGAGGAGGCTGACCGGTCGGGAAAGCCGGTGGAGCAGGTCCAGGAGGAGCGGCGACGAGCCTGGACGCGCCGCGACTTCATGAAAGCCGCCGGCGCCACGGTCGGAGCCGCCGCCTTCGGCGGCCCCATCACGGCCTTTGCCGGTCAAGGGCCGCCCCGGATTGCGATCGTCGGTGGCGGCATTGCCGGCTTGAATGCGGCGCTCACCCTGCACGACGCGGGCTACGCGTCGACCGTCTATGAAGCATCAAACCGGGTTGGCGGCCGGATGCATTCGGACACCACCTCCTGGAACGGCCAGGTGAGCGAGCACTGCGGCGAGTTGATCGATACCGGACACAAGACCATCCAGGGTCTCGCCAAGCGCTTTGGCTTCGGGCTGACCGACCTCCTCGCCGCCCAGCCGAACCAATCGACTGACACGTTCTACTTTTTTGGCAGCTATTACAACGACGACCAGGCGAACATCGACTTCAAGCCGGTCTACAACCAGGTTCATGGGGACGCCAGCGCGGCCGGGTTTCCGACCCTGTACAACCAGTCGACGCCGCGCGGAGTCGAACTCGATCACATGAGCCTCTATGACTACATCGAGACGTACGTGCCAGGCGGACACGGCTCGCCAATGGGCCGCCTACTTGACGTCGCCTACAACACCGAGTACGGCGGCGAGAGCACCGTGCAGAGTTCGCTCAACCTCATTTATCTGCTCGCCTATCAGCCACAGCCGGGCGACTTCCGAATCTTCGGCCTTTCCGACGAGCGCTACCACGTCACCGGCGGGAACGAGCAGATCCCGCAGGCGATCAAAAAGGCGCTACCCGACGGAGGTGTGAAGTTAGGCTGGGCATTGACCGGCATCGTCATGAACGCGGACGGCACCTGGAACCTCACCTTCAGTACGCCCAGCGGGCGGACGACCGCTATCGCCGACCGCGTGATCATGGCGATCCCGTTCTCCGTGCTGCGGACTCTCTTGAACAACTCGCATGCGTACCGGGCGGCGGGCTTCGACAGCTTGAAACAGACCGCCATTCAGCAGCTGGGCTATGGGACAAATAGCAAGCTGCATCTCCAGTTCTACCATCGTCTGTGGAACACGTCGCAGTGGAACTCGACTGGAACGATTAGCACTGGCTACACGTTCACGGACGACGGATATCAAAACACCTGGGACGTCACGCGCGGGCAGCCGGGTACGCCCGGGATCCTGGTCAACTACACCGGCGGCAATCCTGGGGCCTCTTTCACCGGAGACCCAACCGACCAAGCGCTCGTCAACAGCTACGCACGGGCCTTCCTGCAGAAACTCGAGCCAGTATTCCCTGGGATCACCAACCAGTGGATCAACGGGAAGGCGACGCTGGATTTCCCTGCCGGGAATCCCTATCTGCTCGGCTCGTATTCGTTTTGGAAGGTCGGACAGTACACACAATTCAGCGGCTACGAGAAGGCGCGTCAGCCGGACCCCCTAACGGGTAAGTGTCACTTCGCCGGCGAGCACTGCTCCATCAACTTCCAGGGGTACATGGAGGGCGGGGCGGAGGAAGGCGCCCGCGCGGCCAATGAAATCCTCGGCGACTACAAGGCGAGAATTTTCCCCTAGCCCCCGTCGAAGTCGGGGAAGTAGCGTTTGATGATCGAGAGATCGAACTCCCCGAGGATCGATTCTTTCGATTCGCGCTGGAGCAGGAAGGCGAAGCTGTCGTGGACCAGCTGTTCGACGGAGCGACCGCGACCCCATCCCTCGAGCTCGGTTGAGGAAACCCGAACCAGGTGGTGACTGCTGGACCGGGCGTCGGACACCTCGACCTGGCAGCGATGCCCCGGGGCATCAGCCGTGCACCGGACGTCGATAGGCTCGGTACACTCGAAGCTGGAATGAATCCTAGCGAGCCGACTGTCTACATCGACTTTCTCTGCCCCTGGGCGTACCGCGGATCCATGTGGTTGGCGGACGTCGAAAAGGCTGGACGGATCCGCCCGACCTATCGCTTTTTCTCCCTGAGCCAGAACCACCAGGCGCGCGACGGTGCCCCGGCGCCGCCAATCTGGGAGCGCGACCTCAAGGCGAAGGGGTTGCCGGCCTTCCTGGCCGCAACCGCCGCTCGCTCCCAGGACGGAGCCGCGGCTGACCGGTTCCGGCTCGCCCTGCAGCGCGCCCGGCACGAGGACCAGCTTCCCGTTGATGAGGCGACGACCCACCGGCTGGCGGCCGAGCGAGCCGGCCTCGATCTGCCTCGTTTCGAGATGGACCTTAAGGCCGCCGATTTCACCACCCTTGCCGCCGAGCATTCTGAGGCGGTGCGTCGCGGGGTGTTTGGGGTGCCGACGCTGGTGTGGCCCGAAGGGCGGAGCTATTACCTGAAGATCACTGACCTGATCGCCCCGGAACGCGCAGTGGCGCTCTACGACGCCATCGAGACCGTGCATCGCTTCGGCGAGGTGATTGAGATCAAGACCCCGGAGTCAGAGGGAACGCTGGCGGCTTAAGGCCCACCAGCCGAGTAGGACAGATCGAGCTCAGCGTTCCCCGTAGCCCACTGGAGTTTGAAATGCCAGCACCCAGAGCTCGGTACGGAGACGCCGTCAGGGTAGATTTCACCGGGGCCGGAGTCGGCCGGTCGAGATGCCGTGACCACCGGCTCGGCAGCTCCCGATGGATTGACGCGGATCTGCAGAGGGCCGCCGTTCCGTGGCGTACTCATGACCCAGAGAATCTTCGCGGGGGCGTGGGTACCAGCCTTTAGTGGGTAGGCCAGAAGAAAGCCGGCTGCCGGTGTGGGACCGGCGAGAGCGTACGGCGCGTTCTCCATGCCGGTGAGGCCCTGTATCCCGTCCCGAAGCCAGACGGGCATTCCACCCCGGTAGACCTGGGTTTGGCCGCAGCCGCCTGGGACGGCAACGGCGCTTGCGAGAGGCGACGATGTCGGGACAACGGCACTTGGGATCGTGGAGCCCGAGGTTGCCGATCGCAACGTGCTCGAAGTGCTGGAGCAGGCTGTCGCAAGGAAGGCGACGACAATAGCCACGGTTAGCCGTCCCTCGCCGCGCCGCTTCGGCAATGCCTAACCTACAGTTCGAACATGACGTCGTCGACGTAGCAGTAGAGCCAGTCCTCACCGCGCTCGAGGGACTTGATGATCGGGTGTCCGCTCGCCCGTGCGTGCTTGGTGGCGTGCTTGTTCTTCGACGAGTCGCAACAACCAACGTTCCCGCAGCTCTCGCAGAGCCGCAGGTGGACCCAGGTATCGCCGAGTTTCAGGCACTCCGCGCAGCCCTTCGAGTTCGGCTTCGGGTTCTTGATCTGATCCAGGTGCGCACAGACCTGTGTCGTGGCCATCGTGGATGCCTCCTTTCGCCGTTAGGCTGGCGTGGCCAGCTCGACAGCAGCTTCGAATTGTCGGTGATACAGTCGGGCGTACAGTCCATCCTGCTTGAGCAAATCCGCGTGCCGGCCCTGCTCGACCAGCTCCCCGCGGTCCATGACGAGGATCACATCAGCCGCCAGGATGGTCGACAGTCGGTGGGCGATCACCAGTGAGGTGCGGCCTTCGAACAGCGGCCGCAGCGCGACCTGGATCAAGTGCTCCGACTCCGAGTCGAGATTCGAGGTGGCCTCGTCCAGGATCAGGACGCGCGGGTCCTTGAGGATGACCCGGGCGATCGCCACTCGCTGCTTCTCGCCGCCACTCAGCCGGTGCCCTCGCTCCCCCACCACCGTGTCGTAGCCCTGTGGCAATGACTCGATGAAGTCGTGGATGTAGGCCGCCTTGGCCGCGGCGATCATCTCGGCCTCGGTCGCCTCGGGCTTGGCGTAGAGCAGGTTCTCTCGGATCGTGGCATGGAAGAGGAAGGTGTCCTGGAAGACCATGCCGATCTGCTTGCCCATCGACTCCAGGGTCAGGTCGCGAACGTCGTACCCGTCCAGCCGGACGGCGCCGAGCTGCGGATCGTAAAAGCGCGGCAGCAGGCTGGTGACGGTCGTTTTGCCGGCGCCGGTCGGGCCGACGATCGCGGCCAGCTGCCCCGACTCGATCCGGAACGAGACATCCTTGAGCGCCGGCCGATCGCTCGACGGGTAGCGGAAGGTGACGTGGTCAAACTGCACCGCGCCGCTGGCCTGCCCGAGCCGCACCCCATCCGACTTCTCGTCGATCTCGACCGGTAGGTCCATGTACTCGAAGATGCGCTGGAAGAGCGCCAGCGAGCCGATCACGTTGACCTGCATGTTGGCCAGCGAACCCACCGGGCCGTACAGGCGGGCCAGCAGCACGGTGGCAAAGGTGACGACTGTGCCGAGCGACTCCTGGCCGGTGACCACCAGGTAGCCGCCGAAGAGCCAGAGGACGGCCGGACCCGCGGTGCCGAGCACGCCCATCAGCATGAAGAACCAGCGGCCAATCATCGATTGCCGGATGTTGAGGGCCCGGAGCTGATCGTTGAGCTTGCGGAACCGCAGCGTCTCGGCGGCCTGCTTGACGAAGGCCTTGACCAACTGCATGCCAGAGATCCCGAGGGTTTCCTGCATGTACGCGGTCATCTCGGCCAGCTTCCCCTGGGTCGCCTTGCGCGCCTGGAAGGTCGCCTTGCCGACCTGGCGGGTGGGCAGCAGGAAGGCCGGCAGCACGAGGAGCGCCGCGATGGTGAGCTTCCAGTCCAGGGCGAACATCAGGACCACCGTGCTGACCAGGATCACGACGTTGTTGACCAGGCTGAAGATGGTGTCCGAGACGACACTCTGCACGCCGTTGACGTCGTTGCTCAGCCGCGACATGACGTCGCCGGTCCGGGTGGCGGTGAAGAAGGCGATCGATTGCTTCAGCACCCGATCGAAGAGCTGATTGCGAAGGTCGAACATGATGCTCTGGCTGATCCGGTTGCTGAAGTAGGACTGGACCACGCCGATCAGCCCGCCGAGCAGCGAGGACCCGACGAGCAGCCCGATGAGCAGGGCGACGAAGCCGAACTGCCCATGACGCCCGGTCAGGTAGTTGATCAGGTTTTGAGTGACGAGCGCGGGGACCAGGCCGAGCGCCGCCGCGAGCCCGATACAGGCGAGCACCACCAGGGCGAGCGGCCAGTACGGGATGAAATAGCTGAAGACCCGCCGCAGCAGCGGCCACTCCAGCTTGACGTCCGTCTCGGGCTCGTGAAACCCGTGATGCCACCAATACATGCTCGATAGCCTACCCAGCCGCGGCCGCTTTGGAACGCAGGCCACAGTAACGGTTTGTTCCGCCGGCGCGTTCTGAGGGCAGTTTCATCAACCGATTTCATGACGGAGGGACCATCAATGCGCA
>VBDZ01000058.1:0-9172 GCA_005881215.1 Chloroflexota bacterium
CGCCACGCCACCGAATTCCGTGACCAGCACGGGCTCGCCCCGGTACTGGTATCCGGGTAGGTACGGTGGGAGCGGTCGGGCATCGAGCGCGGTCGCGAGCGAGCGATAGCGCTGCCGAAGGTCCGCCGGTGGACAGTAGTCGTGGAGGGTGCACAGGTCCGTGATGGCATGCTCCCAACCGTCGTTTGAAACCACCGGCCGGGTGCCGTCGAGGTGGTGTGCCAAGCGATAGAGCCGCACCAGCAGCGTGGCCAGAACATCGTCCTTCAGGGGTCGGGTGAACCCGAAGCTTTCATTCAATGGCACCCACGCCACGACTGATGGGTGGTCCCGATCGCGTTCGATCGCAGCCGTCAGCTCGTTGAGCAGGCGCTGTTCCGCCACCGCACTGTGCTCGTGAAAATTGGGCATCTCGGCCCATACGAGGAAACCGAGCCGGTCGGCCCAGTAGAGCCAGCGCGGATCTTCGACTTTCTGGTGCTTGCGGGCCCCGTTGAAGCCGAAGGCTTTCGCCAGCTCGATGTCGCGACGGAGGTCGGCGTCGGAGGCGGCCGTGTACCAACCGCCCGGAAAGTACCCCTGGTCCAGCACCAGTCGCTGGGTGTAGGGCTCGCCGTTGAGGTGGACGTGGCCATCGCGCGCCTCGATCGTCCGCAACCCGAAATAGCTTTCGACCCGGTCAAGCTCGGAGCCGGCCTCGTCGAGAAGCCTCGCGGTCACGTCATAGAGAACGGGCGACTCCGGCGCCCAGGGCACAACCTCCGCCAGCGTGACGCACCCCTGCCCCGGCACGCCACCGAAGCCGCCGACCGATCGGCCACGGAGCGAGATCGCGAGGTCGACTTGCGCGAACGGGCCCGACGTGGCGACCTCGAAGTCCAGGGAGCCCTGGTCCAGCGTCGGCCGCAGCCGCAGCGACGTGATATGAAGTTGTGACAGCGGCTCCAGCCAGACCGTCTGCCAGATCCCGGTCGTGGCCGTGTAGAAGATCCCCTCAGGGCGCTCGCCCCAGAATTGCTTTCCCCGCGGAATGGTGCGATCGGTCGCCGGATCGTCCGCACGGACGACCAGCTCGTTATCGCCAGGGCGCAGCGCCGATGTGATGTCGATGCTGAAGGGCGTATGGCCGCCCTCATGGCGCCCGACCTCAACATCATTAATGAAGACGGTGGCGCGGTAATCGACGGCGCCGAAGTGCAGCAGGAGACAATCGGCGTCCGGCGCGACGAACCGGCGAGCGTACCAGACGGTGTCATGGAGATCCGGCCGGCCGATGCCCGAGAGCGCCGATTGGTAGGCGAAGGGGACCAGGATCGCGCGGTCGAAGGTCGGTTGGTCAAAAGCGAAACGCCATTCACCGTTGAGGTTGATCCAGTCGCGCCGACGTAGACTCGGGCGGGGATATTCTGGCCGAGGTCCGTTAACCAACGCCTAAATCTACGAGCAATGAACACCTTTCCTGAAGGCTTCCTCTTCGGCACTGCGACGTCGGCCCATCAGGTCGAAGGCGGCAATACCAACAGCGATTGGTGGGAGTGGGAGCATCGCAACGGCACGCCATGCGTCGAGCCCTCCGGCGATGCCTGCGACTTCTATCACCGTTACCGCGACGACATCGCCCTGATGGCGGGACTCGGCTTCAATGCCTTTCGCTTCGGCATCGAATGGGCCCGGATCGAACCGGAGGAAGGCGAATTCTCGGTCGCGGCGCTCGACCATTACCGGCGCATACTGGCCGCCTGTCGGGAGTTTCGACTGGCTCCGATCGTCACCTTCCACCACTACACGCTGCCGCGCTGGTTACAGGCGCACGGTGGCTTCCTGCTCGATGACTATCCACGCCTGTTCGAGCGCTACTGCCGGCGGGCCACCGCCGCGCTGGGCGACCTGATCGCGTACGCCTGCACCATCAACGAGCCGGAGGGGCTCGGCGAGGGCGGCTTCATCCTGGGCGTCAATCCGCCCGGCCGCAAGGGCGATGTTGCTGGAATGTGGCGGGTCACCGAGAACGTGCTGGTCGCGCACCGACTCGCTGCCGCGGCCATCCGTTCCCAGGCGAAGATCCCAGTCGGGGTCACGCTGGCGTTACCCGACCTTCAATACGAGGATGGCGCCACGCCCGGCGATCGTCCGGTCGAGCTCAACTCGCGGATCAGCGATCGTTTTTTCGAGCTGGCCCGCGACGACGACTTCATCGGGGTGCAGACCTACACCCGCAATCGATTCGGTCCGGAGGGCCCACGCGGACCGCATGTCATCTGGGGCCAAAGATTGCAGGAGGAACGAGAGGACACGACCCAGCTCGGCCAGGAGTACTACCCGCAGGCCCTCGGCAGTACCATTCGCCGCGCCTGGCAGAGCACCGGCGGAACCCCGGTCCTTGTGACCGAAAGCGGGATCGCGACCACCGCTGACCCGAAACGGATCGCCTTCATCGCCGCGGCGCTGCGCGAGGTCCTCGCCTGTCTCGACGACGGCATCGACGTCCGCGGCTATTGCTACTGGACGCTGCTCGATAACTTCGAATGGTCGCTTGGATACGGGCCGAGGTTTGGGCTCGTGGCGGTCGACCGCACGACGTTCGCCCGAGCGCCGAAACCCAGCGCCTCCTGGTTGGGCGCGGTGGCGCGGTCGCGCGTACTTCCAGTCAGGGCCCGCGGCGCGATGAAATAGGCCACGAAGGCCAGTCTATGCTGACAGGGACCTAACGATTGCATACTCCCGGCTCGATCCAGCGGACATACCTCGTGCTCCTGCTGGGCAATACGCTAGCCGCCTCACTCATCTGGGGGATCAACACGATCTTCCTCCTGGATGCGGGGCTCTCCAACCTCGAGGCGTTTGCGGCCAACGCCTTCTTCACCGCCGGCATGGTGCTCTTCGAGGTGCCGACCGGGGTGGTCGCCGACACCGCCGGCCGCCGGGTCTCGTACTTGCTTGGGACGGTGACGCTCGCGGTCTCGACCCTGCTGTACGTGCTGCTCTGGCGAATCCACGCCCCCTTCTGGCAGTGGGCGATCGTCTCGGTGATGATCGGTCTCGGGTTCACGTTCTTCTCCGGTGCGGTGGAGGCCTGGCTGGTAGACGCGCTCAAGGCGACGGGCTTCACCGGTGAGCTGGAAACGGTATTCGGGCGTGGCCAGGTTGTAACCGGCGTGGCGATGCTCAGCGGCTCGGTCGTTGGAGGATTGATCGCCCAGGAGACCAGTCTGGGCGTGCCCTTCGTGCTCCGCGGTCTCATTCTCGTCGCCATGTTCGGGATTGCGTTCCGGCTGATGCACGATGTCGGATTTTCTCCCGAGAAGAGTGGGCGAGTTGTGACCGAGGTACGAAAGATCGCCTCCGCCTCGGTCGAGTATGGCTTGCGGGTGCCAGCGGTCAGGTGGCTGATGATCGAGTCCCTGTTCACCGGTGGCGTCGGGATCTACGGGTTCTACGCCCTGCAGCCCTATCTGCTGCAGCTCTACGGTAACCGCCGCGCTTATGTGATCGCCGGCCTGGCGGCGGCGATCGTCGCCGGCGCCCAGATCCTTGGCGGGTTCGCGGCCCCCCGGATCCGACGGCTCTTCCGCCGGCGCACGTCGGCACTGATGGCCACGGCGACACTCGGCGTGGTCGTCCTGGGGCTGATGGGAATTCTTCAGAACTTCTGGGTCGTGATCGGGCTGGTCGTGATCTGGTCGCTCATCTTCGCGGCCTCAATGCCCATCCGCCAGACGTACATGAATGGCATGATTCCGTCGCGACAGCGGGCGACGATCCTCTCGTTCGATTCCCTGATGGGCTCAGCAGGTGGCGTCTGGGCCCAGCCCCTGCTCGGTCGGGTTGCCGATGTGTGGGGATACGGGCCGTCATACGTCGTGGGAGCAGCAATCTCAGCCATCGCCCTGCCGGCCCTCGCGCTGTCCCGACGGCAGAACGCACCGGCAGACACCGTCCAGGCGATTGGGGCGTCAGGCGAATCCGGCTCTCTGGAATCCACGGAGGCTGGGAACCAGGAGTCCGAGCTATCGCCGCCAGCCTTGGGTCCGCATTGATCCCTCCGCTGTCAGAAAGCTAGACTCTAGATCGTCGATGCTATCTCACAACCAAGTCTCCGCCGTTCTGTGCGCAACCGACTTAGAACGAAGCAGAGATTTCTATGAAAAGCGACTCGGCTTTGTCCTGTCACCAAAAACGATTAGGAACCACCTTGTGTTCGAGTTTGGTAATGGTGAAACTCTCGTCATCTACGGTCGCCCCTCACCAAGTAAGGCCGATCACACGCAGCTGCGCTTTTGGTCGACCGCTATTGAAAAAGATGTAAAGGAGCTTGTGGCAGCAGGCGTTGTCTTCGATGAGCTGGATATGGGCGCAATAAAACAGTCGATCATATTGCCACGGTTCCCGGAATAGGACGATCGGCCTGGTTTAAGGACCCGGATGGGAACACCCTTGCACTCTTTCAATCCGACTAAGCCCTTTTGGAGCGAATAAGGGACGCCCGCCTCCCCAAAGATACTTAGGACTTGTTAGCGAAGGTCCGAACCCGACAAAGCCGGCGCCAGCCTGAAGGCGATGGCTGGGTCGATTGGTTAGGTCTGGCAACTCTGTTGGTCACCAGCGCTGACCCTGGAGCCGGTCGGCTTTACTGGCGATCGCTTCTCGCCTAAGGCGCCTTGGACCGTTACCCACTGTTGGCAAGATGCGTTGGGGCTTTATCCAGCGGGAACCAAGAGCCCAGGGAAGCAAGGAGCTGATAATGAGCGAAACGGCTGCGAGACAACCCAACACGGCCGCCAATGCCGCGGGCGCCATCGCAATCGTTGCCCTGGTCCTGACGTTTGTCCCTTATGGGGTTGCTTTCGGTGGTGGGTAACACCGGACTTCTTCTCATGGTCCTAGCGATTCCATTGAGCATCACGGCCATCGTGCTCGGCGCGATCGGACTCTTTCGATCCAGCGCGCACGGCGGTACAGGCATACCGATGGCTTGTCTTGGCGTAATCGGCGGCATCGTCGCTCCGCTCGGCTCGTTGACCTGGCTCTTCTCGCCGGGCTGTTCAATCCCCGGCTGCTGATATGCAGCGGCGGTAGACCAACCTCCCAGGGAGCAGGGCCTTCTGTCGTTAGAACCAGGGGCCGGACATCTTGAAGGCGATGGTGGAGGGAGCGATCTCGTATGCAAGATCACGGAGCGCCGCCACCCTCGATCTTGTAGTGCAGCCGCCGCCCCTCAGGTGCTTTTAGGAAAGCCCAGATTCCGGTCCTGTTCTCTCACCGCGCCGAATCTATTATCCGGGCACGCAATTGCGCGATCTGCTCCCGACCGATCGCGTAACCTGCGGCATCCAGCCACGCTTGCATCCTATTGAGCATTGGGAGAGCTTCCGAGCCGCGCCCGCGCTCGACGAGGAATCGAGCAAAGCTCAACTCGGCATCCTGGACCATCACCCAGTAAGGGCCTCGGGCTATTTCGGCGAACGCCTGGCGATAGGCGGTCTCCGCTTCACGGTCGCGACCCTGGGCAGCCCGTAGCTCGCCGAGGGCCCAGTTTGACTCGACGACACCACCCCGGTCGCCGGGCGTGACTGCCTGCAGCGCCTGCTGCGCATAATCTTCGGCCGTATCGAGTTTTCCTTGCGCCACAGCGGTCACAGCACTCCGTGCAAACAGTTCGCTACGATTCCATAGCTCGCCACTATCCTGGCTTCGTCTCAACGCATCCTCGAGAATGGCCTCAGCCTCTGGATACCTTCGGAGCCGAATCAGCTCGATGGCCAGTAAACGTTTGAGGGAGAGCGTGCTCGAACCGTCTTCATCTGCCGCCACGACAGCTTGTCGAAGGCGGTCAACTGCCCGTTCGGGGTCCCCCATCAGGGTATCCAGCATTGCCTGCGCCAGGACGAGGCGGCGGCCGAGTCGGGCGCCGGCCTCGCTGGCTAGGGTGGAGGCCCTCTGGACGCATTCGCTGGCCTTCTGAGGTAGGCCAGCCTGCGCAGCAAAGGTCGCGGTTGTCGCGAACCGCGCGGCCGCCCGCGATTTATCGTTCAGTTCAACGGCCCGCTCCGCCAACCGAATCGCGGCATGGAGCGCGGCCTGGCCTTCCCCGCTCCCTAGCCGCCACAGAACCGTCAGCCATTCCGCTTCGAGCTCACCCGCTCTATCGCCAGTCAGTCGAAACAGCTGGCCAGCCTCGGCGGCATGGTGCTGGAAGAGGACACTGCTGGGGTTTCGCTCCAGCTCGATCTTGGCGGTGGCGAGGTGGGCGGCAGCGGCTAGGTCCCGGCGCTCCAGCCCCTCCGCCTCGCGGACGACCTCGGCAGCCGTTGCGGCGGCCTCGTCGTAGCGCCCGGCAGCGCCGAACTGTTCAACCTCCAGGAGCCTCAAACGTACGCGGTCGGTATCGAACCGGTCGCCTGGGTCCGCCTCGAGTGCACTCCTTGCGTTGGAGATGAAGTCTGCCAGCAGCCGTCGATCGCCGCGTGCGAATGCCCGCTCCCCGAGGAAGAGATCCCAGCGCAGGGCCCCTCGGGCTCGCCGCGACAACACATTCCCGCTCAGCCGCATCTCGCGCGTGAGGCTGAAAGCGAGGGCCGCGTGATAGGCGATGATCTCCGCGTACTCGGCCCCCCGATCGCTCGTTGCACTCTCAAGATAGATGGCGAATCGGTCGTGCAGGTCCGCACGACTTCTCTTCGCGAGACCGCCGTAGACGACATCCCGCAGCAGCAAGTGCTTCAGCCGCAAACCGACCACGTCGCCACCAGTCGTGTCTTCGACGACGAGGCCCTTCGCCAGAAGTTCGTCTAGAGCACTGTCGACATCGATGTCGATGCATATTGCTCTGATCTGTTCCGGCAGGAAGCGTTCGCCGACAATACTGGCCGCTTCCAGCACGCGTCTCTCTGCCGCTAGGAGCGTATCGAGGCGGGAGATAAGGAGCGCCTGGATCGTCTCAGGAACACGGACCTCGACCGCACCCGTTGCCGCCTGCCAGCGGTCACCAACCCGGACGATGCGGCTCTCTTCGATTAGCATCCGGAGAAACTCTTCGCAAAAGAGCGGGTTGCCCTCAGAGCGTTCGAGGATGCTGCCCTGCAAAACGCTGGGGATGTCCTCGATATCAAGCAGTCCCGAAAGTAGCGTGGATGTCTCGGGCCGAGTGAGCGGGTTGAGCGTTATCAGTGAGGCGTTAACCAAGCCGGCGCCCCAGTTCGGGTGCTGCTCCAGGAACTCCGGCCGAGCCATGCAAATCCAGAGCACCGGCGCTAACCTGGCGCGGCGCGTCACCTGGCTGATCAGTTCGACGATCGCGGGCTCTGCCCACTGAAGGTCATCGATGACGAGAACGACGGCATTCTGGCTGGCGACCGCTTCGATGTAACGGCGAAGCGACCAGGCCAATTCGGTGGCTACCTCTGATGCCGGTACTTCGGGGATGGCAGTATCGGCTGGCTCCAGACCAAGGACGACAATCAGCCGCCGAGCGAGCACACTCTGATCCTCCGATACCTGGCCGATGGAGGCCAAGCGATTGTCTAGCTTTCGGATCGCGGTCTCGCGGTCATCTTCCATCGTGATGCCGGCGTCCTCGCGAAGGATCTCAATAACGGGCCAATATGTAATCCCCTCGCCGTAGGGAAGGCAGCGACCTTGCAGAATCCGGGGGCTGAACTCTGTGGCCATCCGAGCAAGGGCTTCCTCGACGAGACGCGACTTGCCGATCCCGGCATTGCCCACCATGGTGAACAGATGCGTCTGTCTGTCCTCCGCGACCCGTCCAAAGACGTCGAGCAGCAACCGGAGTTCGCGCTCGCGCCCGACCAGCGGTGCCCGCAAGTCACCGACGCCTCGGGACTGACGCGGAATCGCGCTCCTCGGCCGGACTGCTCGGAATGCCAGGATCGGTTCCACCTTGCCCTTGACTGGAAGTCGCCCATGCGGCTGATAGACAATGGCCCTTCGAGTCAAGTGCTCAGTTAGGTATCCGACCAGCACCTCACCGGGCTCGGCTCCCTGCTGCAGGCGGGCAGCAACGTTAACGGGGTCGCCGACGATGAAGTGGCCATCGTCGCCCGACTTAACAGCGGTCTCTCCGCTATTAATGCCAACCCGCAGGGAGAAATCGGTTCGCAGCTCAAGGTTGAGTACTGCCATAGATTCCTGCATCGCCAGCCCGCACCTCACTGATCGCTCGGCGTCGTCGTCGTGCGCGCGAGGAACGCCGAAGGCGACCATCACCGCGTCGCCGATGAACTTCTCAACCGTGCCACCATGCAACTCGGCGACGGCCTTCATCCGCTCAAAATAGCGAGCCATCTGCTCGCGCAGAACCTCCGGGTCGGTTTGGGAGCCGAGCGCGGTAAAGCCGACTAGATCGGCGAAGAGGATGCTGACGAGCCGGCGGTCTTCCGGCACGCCCGAAGTCTATCCTGCACGCCCCCAGACCAGGCACCCTGGCTGAAGGCGATGGCTGGGCTCTCGGCGCAGGGCTCAGCGCTTCCCTCTGCAATCACTGAGCCGCCTGATCTTAGCCGCACAAGGCCGATAGCAAAAAACTATTCCACTCGCAGACCGTCCGCGTCAATCTCCACGGTTTGGCCGTCGTAGTACACGGTCAACTCCACGGCCAGATCCGATTTACCCTCCTCAATAGTCCAGAGGCGGTACCAGACGGACCAAGCCGACCCCTCCTGTCCTTGGAGAGGGATCACGTCTGCTGTTTCGAAGTCTCCTTGTGGCGGCTTCCTAAGCGTCCTGCCATACTCTGCAATCCGGGCTCGCCACTCGTCGGCCTTCATGCGGCCTCCACGGTCGATGCGTTGGATATCTTCCATTCGACCCGCCACCAGGAGCGGCACGATCTCATCGAGCGCTGACCGGACAGGGTCAGGAATCACGGCTGCTAGCTGGGGTGCCCACGGGAAGTGTTCCGACAAGTTTGAGCTTAGTGCGGGCGATCCATGCTTGGCCACGTTGTTGGAAGGGCCCAAGGCCGGAGGCGATGGCTGGGTCAATTGCCCTGGCGGAGAATCGCTTCCTAAGGTGCAGACGACTTCCAGCCGTTCGAAACGGCAAAGCGCCGGACCACGTCTGCGATAAGCGCCTTCACCTGCGATTTCTCGGCTCGGTCGATAGCCTCTTCGATCTTGAAGCCTTCCCCGGCCGCGGCAAGCCAAGCGATAACGGC
>VBDZ01000058.1:9179-11619 GCA_005881215.1 Chloroflexota bacterium
CGTTGCTCGCGAAGACCATTCGGCCCGCTCCAACCCATTCTCGAATACGGCCTCCACCGCGTACGCCAGCGGCGCAAGGGCGCGCATGGCCCAATAAGCGGCTTGGTATGAATCGGTTTCATTTGCCTCGGGCGTGCTCATGATCTGGGAGTCCAGCGCACGTGCCATCTCTTGATCCAGCGCATCTACGGCCTGCCAGGCACGCCCCGTCCAGTTGTCGTATGTATTGGTAGGCGTCTGTTGGGCTAATGGCGCAAAGGCGGGCGATATTCTGGCAGCGCAGGATACGCAGAAAACAGCGAGTTGTCTTCGCGTAAAAGCCCTCATCGGCTCGACGAGCTGCTCCGTGATGGTCAAAGTTCGCCTCTCATTTAAGCCATTCCTCGCGTTGAGTCGATATAAGGCCACTGACGCCGAAACGGGCGTCGAGACGGCGGGTGGCGTGAAGGCGATGGGTGATTCAGCTGGTCAGTGTCGGCAACTTTTTCTGGCCGCGTCAGCATCACGACGGACACTTACCGATCCGTGGCTACGATCTGGTTTAGAAGGTGGTCGATCAGACCGCTGACCCTATCGGCGGAAGCCGCGATCTTTCGCTTGCGGGCGTAGTCGATCGCATTCTGTCGAGCCTCGCGCAATACGTTCGCAAAGTAGCCCGAGACCTCGTCGAATTTAAGATTTGACGGAACGGCGGCAACCACAAGTACCCGGCTGTTCTTGCGATCGAGCTTGGTCGCGTGGACACCCTTATAGTCGGGTTGAAAGATTGGTCCGGGTACATGGAACACGATGTTTATCCGCAGGCCTTCGTTTGGGAACACCGCCTGCTCCCTCATCACCATCCTGAGGTAGCCCATCAGAGCCTCATTGACGAGCTCGTTGGCCGGTGAGGGCCCACCCCTACTGACGCCAATGGCGAGCAGGTCAGGGCGGCCTGCACCAGACTCAGCCATTACCAGCTGCCTCCGAGAATCGTTTCGGGGACTCTCATTCCTTCCCATCATGCCAATCAGCCTGGTTCTGAAGGCCGTGGGGGCATTCTGTGGGGTTTTGATCGTCCGGATGGTTCAGCTCCTCTAGTCTCGCGGGGTGGCCGCCGATGCTCGGGATTGCGCGGCCAACAGGTTGGCGCCGACCGAAGGCGATGGCTGGGTGGATTGGTCAGGTCTGGCAACTCTGGTGGTCAGGCAGTCAGCCGACCGCCTCCTGCGCGTCTAACCTTGGGATGAGTTCGGCGGCGAGGCGCGCACCGCCGGCTCACGTTGCCGATTCCGTAGGAAGATACGCATCATGCGATGCGTAGTGAGCCACGGCAGCGCTGCGCTCAGCCCGCGAGGGCCGTTTGCCACCACGCCATTCACTCCAAACTTCAATCGCTTCCTGGGCGAGGTAGACCTCCAGGAGGTATTTGAAGCCGGGGGCGGCGCCTCGCCTTCGGCTAGCACGAAGGATTCCGTCGAATCGTCGACGGGCCCATCTTTAACGTAGATTGTTGCTTTTCTATTGAGGTGATCGATTTCCTCGAGCACGTCTCCCAATTGCCGAGTGGCTGCCTCCATATTGTCAAGATAGCCGTTGGCGGCCGTCCGACAGACGGCATGGCTGAAGGCGATGGCTGGACCAATTGGTCAGGTCTGGCAACTCTGTTGGCTGACCTCGGCGAAGCCATGTCGCTTTTCGCTTCATCGGCTTATGCCTGGACTCGGCCGGGCCATGCCGCGGCGCCGCACAATCGCCGGAGCCTGCCGCGAAGCCGGCCGCCTTCCCTGCGAGCGGGGGCGAAACTGGTTGGTGGTGGGCGTGAGGGCCCACCGATCCCGTCCTAATCGGTGTCGGCGGTCAGCGCTACGGTCCTTGGGCAGGGACGCGGGTCGCCGTGAAGGAACCGGACCGGTAAAAGTTGCCTGCCACCAAGCCGGTGAAGGTCCCACTCATGGAGTTACCATCGACCTGTGCCACCGCCCGTACCGCGACCGTGCGGACGAGTGCGCCCCCCGCAAACTGGTATTCGATGCGTTGGAAGACGATGCCCTCCTCCGAGTGCTTCCACGTCCCCAGGGACGGAGCGTTGTCGCGGCCGTCCACGCGTGTGACGACGCCGCCTCCCGCAAATCCAAACATGGCCGGAAAGGTAACGGCCTTGTCGGGCGGTTGCTCGACATGGATAACGGCCTGCCATGATCCCTCGACTCGTCCTTCGGATTCTTTCGCCCACACTGGGGTCATGCCCACTCCGAGCGCTGCCACAGCACCGACTGTTCCAGCCCCCATTCCCGCAAGCAATTCACGCCGGCCGATACCCTGCTCGCCCATTTCCCCTCTCCTCTGCCCGAGTGGGCACCCACTTGGGCCGCTGCGTTGCCACTGACGTCCTGGGTCCACAGTAGCCCCCTTAAGCGGGCTTCGCAATGGGTACCTGACGACACGCGCATCTCGCATG
>VBDZ01000147.1 GCA_005881215.1 Chloroflexota bacterium
CTTCGGAGCGTGATCTATCCGCTCGGGGTCGCGCTCCTGATCCCGGTCAGCAGCGCGGCGTACCCCAGTCTGGCTGCAGCCACCATGCCGGCCGCCCGGACTGCGCCCCTGCCGGCCATCTCCCTGGTGGTCGCGACGACACCGCCGCCGCCGGTCACGACGGTGCTCGCGCCCTCGGACGCCGACCGGCTCCGACGTGACCTCACGGCCATCGCCGCTGGCAGCGGCAGGCGGGTGGGCATCAGCCTGCAGGAGCTCAGCGGGCCGCGCCGCACCAGTCTTTCGATCAACGGCGGCCAGAGCTTCTACGCGGCCAGCGCCTACAAACTCCCGTTGCTGATGGCGCAGGCGCAGCAGATCGCCGCCGGTCAGGTCCGTCCATCGGACGTCCTGTGCTACGAGCCCAGCGACGCCGAGGACGGCTGGTTTGCCGACTATGACGACGGCTCCTGCTTCAGCCGCCAGGACCTCGCCGTCCGCGCCGGCCGCTACTCGGACAACACGGCGGCGCGCATCCTGGTGCGCTACCTTGGCGGTCCTAATGCACTCAACGCCTTCGCCCGGTCGATCGGGATGGGTTCGTCAGCGCTGTGGATTCCGAACACCACCACCCCCGATGACCTCGCCCAGGCCTGGATCAACGAGGAACTCGGCCGGCTTGGTGGGGCGCGGGCGCAACAGTGGCTCTATCCGATCCTGACCCACACCGCCTTCGAACAGGGAATTCCGGCCGGCATGCCGGGCGGCGTTGCCGTCGTTCACAAGGTGGGCAGCCTGAACGGCACCGAAAACGATTCCGCCTACGTGACCGACGGACGGGTCAGCTACGTGCTCGCCGTCGCGGTCGAGGGACCGGACGAAGTCACCGGCTTCAGCCTGATCGCCCAGGTCTCGGCGCGCGTCTTTCAGTACGAGCGCGGCCGTCCGAGCTTCGTCGTGCCGGTTATCGCGAGTCCGGCGTCGCCGGCCTGGCCCGACCGTCGCCACTAGCGGCGGGTCGGAGCTCGAACACCGGCCGGTGTCGGGCGGCGCCTTCTGGATCGGTCAGGATATCGGTCGCTCCCAGCAGACGAAGCAGCAAGCCGCCTACCGGCAGCCGCTTGACGTACGGCGCCAAGACCTCACGGAAGAATCGGGTGCCCTCTTCGGGGGAGAGCTCGGTGGCGCGCACCGGTTCGGCCCGCCGCTTGATCGTGATGCTGGCCTCACCGGCCGCCCGCAGGTTGCGTGCCCAATTGACATCGCCGAAGGTGGCGATGATCCAGCGGCGGCCATCGACCTCGACGAAAGCCACCGGCGTGGTACGTGACAGGCCGCTCTTTCGTCCGCGGACCGTCAGCAGGGCGTTGGGGCCCATCAACCCGGCGCCGGCTAACCGCCGGCCAATCGGATTGAAGAGCGAAACAAATGACGGAGCTCGCGCCGGGGTTGGCGGGCGGTCACCGGGACCGTCGAATGGCTGAGCATTCATTGCCATGCTGGAGACCTCCAGGAAAATCCAATCAGATGATTGACTACAGTCTAGCAGGCGAGTCAATCAGTTGCTTGGACGAGATCGGGTTGTCCCCGCCGCGCTGTTCAGCCAGCGTTCCAGCTCGCGGAAGGCCTGGTCTTTGCGTGACGAGGTCATCGAGGGCAGCACCATGCTCGTCAGCGTCGCGACGATCAGGGCCGCCGCCTCGTCGGTGTCGAAGGCGGTCGGGAGGTCGCCGGCGCGCGCCGCCCGGCGGAGCAGACCGCGCAGTGTCCGATGCCAGGCGTCGTTCGATTCCCGCATGATCCGCGCCAGCGAGGTATCGCGCGCGGAGCGGAGCGCCAGCTCGCCCATCACGCTGGCGATTTCGGGTTCTTTCCGCAGCAGGGCGCGGACGGCCTTGAGATGGTTGGCGAGCTGTTCGTCCGGCGAGCCATGCGGCGCGAGCGTCGAGCGGAAACGGCCCATCGCGTGCGCCACAACGCCGCGGATCAGCGCTTCTTTGGTGGGGAAGTAGTAGTGCAGGGTCGCGATGTTGACCCCCGCCTCCGCCGCCACCTCTCGGGTGCGCAGGCCTTCGAATCCACGCTCAGCGATCTGGCCGAAGGCGGCGGCGACCAGGGCGTGCCGTCGATCTTCGCTATGGCTGCGCATCGTCCGCAGCGCCGCGCTCTTCACGCTCGTTCGAGCCGGTCACGGCCGCGGCCCGGGTGCCATGACTCGACCACCAGCCGGTTGCCGGCCCGGTTGAGATAGGTCAGGACCACCTCGGTGATATCCACGCGGATCCGACCTGCGCCGGCGACCGGCGAGCTCGCAGCCGAAACCTCGACGGCCCGCCCCGTAATTTTGGCTTCGCCGCGCCAACCGGACGGTCGATCGATCGGAGGATCGTCGGTGGGACTGTGCAGCGCCAGCCGGGGATCGCGCCGAAGATCATGGAGCTTGCGCGAGTCCGGCATCATCCCGAGATAGATCTCACCATTTTCAAACTCCGTCTCGATTCCGCTGATCCGCGGCGAGCCATCCTTGCGCAGCGTCGCCAGCGTTTTGTGCTTGCGGATGGCAAATCGTTCCGCGACGCGACCGGCCATGTCCCGCTCCGCCGCCTGGAACTCTGCCCATCGTGCCATCAGCCGGCCGCGAACCACTGCCGGCGCAGCGGGAAGAGGTATCGGTCGGTCATGAAATTCAGCACCCGGCGGGCCACGGCGAAGTTCTGGCTCACCTCCGCCAGCACGCCGGCCATGGCGCTCCGCCGATCGGCGGCCTGCTGGGCGATTCGGTAGGCGCGCCGGCCGAGCGACTCCAGCAGCCAGATCCCGTCGCGGCGTTCGGTCGCCGATCGGTCCGCGGTGGCCAGCGCCCGCTCCAGCCGGCGACGCTCCCGCTCGACAACTAGCCGCTCGGCGGCGTAGTCGGGAAAGACCCCGGTCAGAAAGAGCGAGAGATCACCGAGCCGGCGGTAGACCGATGCGCGCTCCGCGACCGGCAGCAATTCGGCGAGTTCGATCAGGCGGAGCGGGTCCAGCTCGCTGAAGTGGCGGCGCCGCCAGCCTCGCCGAGTCTGCACCAGCACGCTCCCACTGGCGACGTGTGTGTACGACGCCAGCAGTTCCGCCAGGAAGAAGCGGTGCATCGGGTCGGCGCCGAAGTCTCGCAATCCACCGACGTCGAAGACCGGGACTCGCTGGCGCGGCCCCACCCACTCCTCGACAAATGACGCCTGGCCCAGGTCGCGAACCGCCCGATGGACCAGCACCGCGAAGAGGAGAAACGGCGAGCCCTGCAGTAACGGATCGCGCCCGGGAGTCCCGAACAGCCGCCGGAACACCGCCGGGCTGTCGATCATCGCCTCGATTCGTCCGGGATCACGGCGCGCCGCGTCGTCCAGCTCGGTGGCCGCCGCCAGCATCCTGAGATCGGCATCCGAGAGATGTTCGAGATACAGCGGTCCAACCATCACCTCATATGATGAAGCGCGATGACGCGGCCCGCCGACGAGTGCCCGTATCCCAAGCCGTTTGCGGCGGACTTCGACGCCTGCCCCGCCTATCAAGCGCGCCAATTCATCCCGCTGGACACGCTCTATCAGCCGCTCGAGCCGGTGCTCACCTGTCGGCATCTCGAAACGCGGCCGCTGCTCGCGCGTCACCGGTGGTACGGCGCCTGCGCGGTCGGTGACGCCGAAGCCCGGCGACGCTGGGCGCGCGAGGTCGGACTGCCGCGACTGCAGCGGATTCGGGCGGTGCAGCGTGAGCTCGGCGTTGCCATCGCGCCCTACAACGCCAGGCTCTGGGAGCTCAAGGGGCAGCAGCTGCGCGCGATCCGCGACGGCCGGGATGTGGGCGAGGCCACCGCGGAGCTGCGCCGGCTGGCCACCCAGATGTCCGCCGATCTCGACGCCTTTTTGCAGGAAAACAGCCCGACCTTCACCGAGATCGAGATGCCGGTCGATGCCGCCCGTCAGCTGATCAAGGTCGCCATCGATCGCTTCATCGACACCCGGTTCGCGACCGAGGTCAGCTTCGAGGTTCCGGACGACGTGCTGCAACGCTTTCCCGAGCCCGTTCGTACCTTCTTCCGCCCGACCCTTCCCGAACGCCCGACGGGAGCTGGCTAGCTCCGGCCCTCGCTCGACTCGGCTTTGCGGGCCAGGCCCTGCAGCAGCGGCGGGAAGGTATCGGCGATTTGGCGTCCCATCATGCCCCCGACCAGTCCGCCGAGCGGGCCGCCCACCCGGATCGCCTGGCTGATGGTGGTCTTGCCGGCGGGTCCGGCGGCCACCTGGCACTCGAAAGCGAAGCGGGTCAGGGGAATCACCGTGGTCTCGAGCCGGAACGACCGTCCCGGAACCACCTCGGTCAGCTGAATCTGCCGCGTCCCTTGCTTGGTCTTCATCGTCCCGGTGGTGCCGCCGGCGAATGGTCCATTGAGCGCAATCGATTGCACGTCCGGATTCCACTCCTGCCAGGTCGCCGTATCGGACCAGATCTTCCAGACCGCCTGCGGGCTTGCCGAGCTCTCCACCGAGCGTTCGTTGTTAGCCATCCCTTCCTCCTCGATCGTGCTAGCGTTGCGGCGCGCGGGTGCGATTGAGTAGAAGGTATACCACCCCGGCGACGATGAAGCCAATGAAATAGCCGAAGTCGGCGCCGCCGAAGAGCGACGCCAGGGGACCCTTGGCGAACGTTTCCGAGATGAAGAGCAACGAGGCCAGCAGGCCGATGACGAAGGCGATCGGACCGGTCCGGTTCCAATCAGGCGCCCCGCTGAAACCCATCGGCTCGGTGTGCTTGAAGAGGTAGAAGTCGAGCAGCACCACGGCCAGCCAGGGCATGATCCAGTAGTCGAGCACGATCAGAAAGTTCTGGTAGTTCTGGGTGAAGTTCTGGTAGCCGACGAGTGCCAGGATGAATCCCAGGATGCCGCCCACGACGGCGAGCTGCCAGCGGGGTAGCCGCACATCGAGCACCTTCGCCGACATGGTGTTCGAGTAGAGGTTCAGCACGTTGGCGGTGGTCGCGCCCAGGATGACCGCGACCACGGCAAAAGCGCCGAAGCCGCCCATCGCGACCTTGAGCGCCGCGATCGGGGTGGCGGCGCCCGGCGCCAGGATGGCGACCAGCACACCGACGACCTCGGTCAGGAAGGAGGCAAGCGCCGCGCCGATGAAGACGTAAATCGCGATGTACGAGCGCGAGGTGATTTCGGGAAGGTAACGCGAGTAGTCGGAGGCATACGGTGACCAGCTCATGATGTAGGAGAAGGAGACGGCGAGCACGATCGCAAACAGGGCCAGGGTGCTGCCGACCGGCTTCGGTTGCCAGGCGGCGATGGTCGAGCCGTGCGTTAGCGCGATCACGGTGGCGATCCCGAAGAGGATGCCGAGGATGAGCGCCAGGTAGCGCTCGAACGCCTGGATCAAGTTGTGGCCGTAGACGACAAGCAGCGTCTGGACCACGACCAGGATGGCGGCCGCCACCGGGAAGGGGAGTCCAGGAACCAGCAGCTGAATGGCAAAACTGCCAAGGATGGTGTTGACCGTGAACCACCCCGCGGTGCTCAGCCAGTTGAGCGCCGCCGGGACGTAGCCGCCCACCCGGCCGAAGGCTCGCCGCCCGATGAACATCTGCGGGTAGCCGGCCGCCGGGCCCATCGCCGCCGACCAGGCCAGGACCAGCCCGCCGAGAATGTTGCCCAGGGCCAGCGCGATGATCGTCGGCCATACGGCGAGGCCCAGGATCCGCACCGGGAGAAAGCCGATCGCGTAGTCGGCGATCGTCAAGTTGGCCGCCAGCCAGAGCCAGAGGAGCTGCCGGCCGTGGCCGTGCCGCTCGGCAAAGGGGATGTGCTCGATCGAATAGGGTTCGGGGACGGCGACCCGGTCGCCGTAGCGAGCCGACTCAGCCACCGGCTACAAGCGTAGCAATTGGGCCGGCCACTGTCGATTTTGCCGTCGCCCCATTCGTCGAATAGGCAGAATAAGGGCCGGAAGGCCACAAGGAGGACAAGCGTGAAGTACATGATGTTGCTGGTCAGCGAGGCGGGGTCCTGGGAAAGCATCCCCGAGGCAAAGCAGAAGGAGATCTTCGGCCGGATCGGCGAGTGGTGGGGCGAGCTCAGCGGAAAAGGCAAGATCGTCGATGGCTACCAGCTGCAACCGGTGCACACCGCCACCACCGTGAAGCTGAATGGCGGGAAGCCGGTCGTCACCGACGGACCCTTCGCCGAAGCCAAGGAAACCATCGGGGGATACGGCGTCCTCAACGTCGCCAACCTGGATGAGGCGATCGGAATCGCCAAGAGCTGGCCCGGCGGTGGCAAGGTCGAGCTCCGGCCTGTCGTCGAACGCCCGGGGATGTAGACGTCCAGCGACCAGGCGGCGGTCGACGCCGCGCTCACGGCGGTCTTTCGGGAGGAGGCGGGCCAGCTGACCGCGGCGCTGGTCCGCTTCCTCGGTGATTTCGATCTCGGCGAGGAGCTGGTCCAGGAGTCGGTCGTCGAGGCGCTGCAGCACTGGCCGGCGGAAGGCATTCCGCAGAACCCGGGCGCGTGGCTGATGACGACGGCGCGCCGGAAAGCCCTCGACCGGATCCGTCGCGGGAAGACGTACCTGGAAAAGCTGTCGCTGTTGGTGGCCTCGTCGAGCCAGGAAGTGAGGGGGGAGCAGGACGATCGGCTGCGGCTGATCTTCACCTGCTGCCACCCCGCGCTCAGCCGCGAGGCGCAGGTCGCGCTCACCCTGCGGGCGGTGATCGGGCTTACGACGCCGGAGATAGCCCGCGCCTTTCTGACCAGTGAGGCGACCATGGCGCAACGGATCGTGCGGGCCAAGCGGAAGATCGTCGAGGCCGGCATTCCCTACCGAATGCCGGACGCCGACGAGCTCAGCGAGCGGCTCGACGAAGTCCTGGCCGTGCTCTACCTGGCGTTCAACGAGGGGTATCTCGCCACCTCCGGACCATCGCCGGCACGACGGGATCTGGCGGAGGATGCCTGCTGGCTGTCAACCCTGTTGATGCGATTGCTCCCGAATGAGCCGGAGGTGATCGGCCTGGTGGCGCTGATGCAGCTGCACCTGGCGCGGGCGACGGTCCGGTTCGATCGAGCCGGGGGTCTGATCCTCCTCAAGGACCAGGATCGAAGCCGCTGGGACCAGCGCTCGATCAGGGAAGCGTCGACGATGCTGGAGCGCGCGTCATGGCTGCGCCGCCCCGGGCCGTATCAGCTGCAGGCGGCGATCGCAGCCTGCCACGCCGAGGCAACCTCCTGGGAGGCAACCGACTGGGCGCAAATCTTGCTGCTCTACAACTCGTTGCTGATCTTCTGGCCGACGCCGGTAGTGCGCTTGAACCGCGCCATCGCTGTGCGTCACGTCGCCGGTCCGAAGCCGGCGCTGGCGGAGTTGGAGAGTCTGGCGGACGAGTTGAAGGACTATCACCTATACCATTCCACCCGAGCCCAGTTGCTCCGTGAGCTCGGCCGCGAAAGCGAGGTCCCCGCCGCGCTCAACCGGGCGCTGGAGCTTACCGAGAATCCGGCGGAACGGGCCCTGCTGCGACAGCGCATCGGCTGAAGAAAGGAGAGGAGCTGGCGATCGCATCAATGGCTCGGTACGAAATGGTCCCCCAGGGACCCTTCGATCTCGAGACGCAGACGGCCCATTTTGGCGGCTGGCCGAGGCGTGGCGACGCGATTGTGATGGCCTTTCCGGTTGAGG
>VBDZ01000148.1 GCA_005881215.1 Chloroflexota bacterium
GACAACGTCCTCGGTGCCGCCTTCCTCCCCAGCGATGGCTACCTCGACCCGAGTGGGCTGGCCCTCGCCCTGGCCGAGGGCGCGCGGCACGGCGGGGCGCGCATCCATGAAGGTGTGCGCGTCACCGCGCTCGAGGTCAGCGGCGGCGCCGCTCACCGCGTGGTGACCGACCAGGGTTCGGTCGAGACCGACGTCATCGTCGATGCCGGCGGGATCTACGCGCCGGAGATCGGCGCCATGGCGGGCGTCTCGGTGCCGATCATTCCGATGGCGCACCAGTATCTGCTCGCCCGCATCGCCGAGCCCATCCCGGATGACCTCCCGACCATGCGCGACCCCGACCT
>VBDZ01000149.1 GCA_005881215.1 Chloroflexota bacterium
CTTCAACAACCGGCTGCTGCCGGAGGACTGGCCCCGCTTCGAGCCGCTGTCACAGAACGCCATCGCCCGGGTGCCGCCGCTGGAGCGCGGCGAGGTGGTGAAGCTGATCAACGGTCCTGAGGCGTTCACACCGGACAACGAGTTCATCCTGGGTGAGTCGCCGGTTCGGGGTTTCTTCGTCGCCGCCGGCTTCTGCGCGCATGGGATCGCGGGCGCCGGTGGCATGGGCAAGGCGATGGCCGACTGGATCATCGATGGCGAACCCGGGCTCGACCTCTGGAAGATGGACCTGCGACGGTTCGGCGGCCAATACGCGAGCCAGGCTTACACGCTCGCTCGAACGGTCGAGGTCTACTCCACCTACTACGACATTCACTATCCGAACGAGGAACGGCACGCCGGCCGACCGCTCCGCCTCTCCCCCACCTATCCGAGGCTCAAAGAGCTCGGCGGAGCCTTTGGTGAGAAGTCCGGCTGGGAGCGCCCCAACTGGTTCACGACGAATGCCGTCGAGCCGGACGGACCGCGCCCGGATGGATGGGCAACGCAGCACTGGTCGCCGGCGATCGCGAGCGAGCATCGCGCCACCCGCGAGCGCGCCGGCTTGTTCGACGAAACCTCCTTTGCCAAAATCGAGATCAGCGGGCCGGGCGCGCTGCGCTTCCTGCAGGCGCTGTGCGATAACGACCTCGACCACCCGGTGGGCAGCATCACCTACACGCAGATGCTGAACCAGCGTGGGGGCATCGAGTGCGATTTCACTGTGACGCGTCTTGGTGAAGCGCGCTTCTTTATCGTGACCGGTACGGCGTTCGGCAATCATGACCTCGCCTGGATGCGCCGCCACCAGCCAACCGACGGTTCGGTCCTGATCGAAGATGTCACCTCGTCGCGTGCCTGCCTCGGCATCTGGGGCCCCCGCGCCCGCGACATCGTGCAACCACTCACCGATACGGACCTATCGACCGCGGCCTTTGCCTACCTCACCGCGCGTTCCCTTGCGGTCGGCATGGTGCCCTGCCTGGCGTTGCGGGTGACCTACGTCGGCGAGCTCGGTTGGGAGCTGTACTGCCCGACCGAGTACGGAATGCAGCTCTGGGACACTCTCTGGAAGGCGGGCACGCCGTTCGGAATGGTGGCGGGCGGCTATCGGGCCATCGAGTCGATGCGACTGGAGAAGGGGTATCGAGTTTGGAGCACGGACATCACGCCTGACGACAATCCTTACGAAGCAGGTCTGGGGTTCGCGGTGCGACTCAACAAATCGATCGACTTCATCGGCAAGTCGGCGCTGGCGAAAGCCAAGGAGGATGGCATCCGGCGACGGCTGCGCCCGCTCATCCTCGCGGATCCTGCCTCGATCACCTTCGGCGGCGAGCCGGTAAAGGTCGATGGTCGAGTGGCGGGCCGGGTGACGAGCGGAGGCTTCGGCTACACCATCGAGCGCAGCATCGCCTATGCATACCTGCCTCTAGCCTGCAAGCCGGGGAGCCAGGCGGAAGTCCAGGTCTTCAGCCGCTGGGTGCCGGCAACGGTCGCGAGCGAGCCGCTCTACGACCCGGCGGGCGAGAGGATCCGCGCCTGAGCGAGCGCGATGAGTTGCTCGCCTTCGCGATGCAACTGGCCGATCAGGCGGACCGGATCGCCATGCGCCATTTTCGGCGCGATCTCCGGATTGATCGCAAACCCGATCGCACGTTCGTGACCCAGGCCGATACCGAGATCGAAAAGATGCTGCGCGACTCGATCCAGCACCGCTACCCAGGTCACGGCGTGCTGGCCGAGGAATTTGGCGATCGAACCTCGAACCAGGAGAATCGCTGGATCATCGATCCGATCGATGCGACACACAGCTACATGCGCGGCGTCCCGGTGTTCGCGACCCTGCTCGCGCTGGAGCGCGACGGGGCGCTCGAGCTCGGCATCGTGTCGGCGCCGGCCATGCACGAGCGCTGGCACGCCGTCCGTGGCGGTGGCGCCTGGTCGGGAAAGCGGCGGCTTGGCGTCTCCAAGGTTGCCCGACTCGAGGACGCCCAGGTCTTCTACGCCTCGCGGACGGCGTTCAAAGCCGTCGGCAAAGAACGCGGCTTCGATGCCGTGGTGGATCGCGCATGGCGCGACCGCGGATTCGGCGACTTCTGGGGTTACATGCTGGTCGCGGAAGGGGCGGGCGAGGCGATGATCGAGCCGGAACTCTACTCCTGGGACCTGGCCGCGCCCCTGATCATCGTGGAGGAAGCCGGCGGCCGCCTGACCGATTTCTCCGGCCGGCGTACCTATGCCGGCGGCAATGCCGTGGCGAGCAACGGTCCCCTGCATGACTTGATCCTCAAACGCTTCAACGCGTAACCACCGAGCGTAACCGCCTTCAACACCTTTGGGGAGGTCGGGAATGCGCAGACTCCTGCTTGCGATCGCGGCGCTGCTCCCTGCGCTGCTGGTGACCGGGATCACCGTCAGCGCGGCGAACTCACCGGCACAAATCGTCAACTGTTCGACCGCGACCGCCTGTTACAGTCCGAACCCCATTCGAGTCACGGTCGGCTCGACAGTGACCTGGACGAACGGCACCAGCATCGCTCACACAGCGACATCAGATGCGGGCGTCTGGGACACCGGCGCCATCGCGCCGGGAGGAACCAGCTCCGCCACCAGGTTCAACACCGCCGGCACGTTCGCCTATCACTGCACCTTCCACTCGGACATGCACGGCAGCGTCGTCGTCTCCGCAGCGAGCATCAGCCCAGCTGCGACCAGTCCGCCGGTCAGGCGGCTGGCCCCGGGCGGCGGTGGACCCGTTCTACCGGTCGGTGTGGCCCTCGTGCTACTCGGGATTGCACTCTTCGCGACCGGTCGCGTCCGCCACCGCCTCACGGCACGGTGACCCGGACCAGGACGTGGGATCGATCGCGGAGCATGCGATGCAATCCCTGGGGCGTGGTCGCGCCCCACATTCCCCAGCGCTCCACGACCAGGTCGGTCACCTCGGTGCTGAGCTCACCGATCGGATCGACGACGTGTACCGTGCCCTCAACCGACTGGTCCGTGCCGGGGATGGTCAGGCGGACCCAGGGATCGCGCCGCCAGCGCTGCACCCGGACGGCGTACGCGTAATTGAAGAGGTAAAGGTCGCCGGCGGCCGTCACCACATACCAGGTGCGAACCGAGCCTTCCCTTCCCTCTTCGCGAGACGTCACGATCAGCTCCTCGGTGCTGTCGAGCGCCTGCCGGAACGAGGCGGGGAGCACTCAAACTTCCCTCCCCACAAACGCACGGATTCGCTGATCCGCATTCGCAAGCACGGCCGGACCGTGCCCGAAGAAGGCTCGCTCATAACGCAGCTCGCGCAGCCGCTGGGGCGCCAGCTTCGCCATCGAATGGCTGTGGTTGACCGTCCACGGCGGGGTCCGCAAACCGCGCTCATTGTTGAGAACATCGCCGAGAAAGAGCGCCGATTCCGAGGCGGACCAGAGACAGATGCTGCCCGGCGTGTGCCCTGGGCCGTGAACCACGGTGAGGCCGGCCACGGCGTCACCGTGCTCGAGCAAGCGCAGCTCGCCATTGGCACAGCTGACGATGTAGCTGGCCAGGCGCGCCGGTAGCCAGTCGGCCATGCCCCAGAACGTCATCCGCTCCCGCGGCCGGACGGCGCGCAGGTACGGCGCGTCTTCGCGATGCACCGCCAGCCGTGCGCCGGTCGCCTCGCAGAGCGCGAAGGCCGTGCCGGCGTGGTCGACGTGGTGGTGGGTGAGGATGACCGAGTCGATATCGGTTGGCTCGAGGCCCTGCTCGCGGATGAACCGAAGCACCGCTCGGTAGCTGCCCGTGTAGCCCGGATCGATAACCGCGACGTCGTCCCCGCTGACGTACAGGTAGGCCTGCGCCCCATGGACACCGGGGATCCGCTGAATCACCTGCCCATTATTCGCGACATCTCCCTCCCCGGCTCGCGAGGGCGGGACGGGTCCGGCGTCAGTCGGGCCGGTTGATGCCTGGCTGGGGAACCTCGACCGGCGCCGGCGGCGGCTCGGTGATCTCGGGCTGCGTGGGCTGGGGCGCCAGCTCCGGACCCGGTGGATCGCCGACCTTTGGCAGTCCGGGATTCGGGATCACGGGGTCGGGCGTGCCGGGGAGGCTGGGGTCGCCGGCTGGGCGTGTCATGGCACCAGTTTAGCTCAAAGGTGACAGGCTCAGTATAATGTTTGCATCCTAATATCGATACAGACGAAGGGCAAACGAAGGAAGGAGGGCGTTATGGACTCGGCTCCCCGGGCTTCGGCCACCGATTCGGCTCGAACGACCGCGACCAACGGCAACGGCCGCCGCGGCGTGATCGACCTGGCCCGGCTGGCGGTCGAGGACACCATCCGTCTGGTCCAGCAGGAGATCCAGCTGGCGAAGATCGAGATCCAGGAGATGCTGCGTAGCAACATCAAGGCCGCCGTCTTCCTCGCGCTGGCAGCCGTCTGCGCCCTGTTTTTCTTTCTGATGCTGCTGGTCACGCTGGCGCTGGTGATCCCAGCCCACGCCCTGGTCGCCGGCATCGAGACCGCCGTCTTCCTCGTGTTGGCAGCCGTCTGCGCCCTGTTTTTCTTTCTGATGCTGCTGGTCACGCTGGCGCTGGTGATCCCAGCCCACGCCCTGGTCGCCGGCATCGAGACCGCCGTCTTCCTCGTGTTGCTGGTCATCTTCGCGCTCGTCGGCAAGAGCATGCTGAAGATCGGCGCGCCCCCGAAGACGATGACCACGCTAAAGGAGGATGCCGAATGGGCCCGACAAGTACTGAAGCGAAACGGGAAGTAGAGCAGACCCGCGCCCATCTCGGCGAAACACTGGAGGCGCTGCAGCTTCGGGCCCGCCGAAACCTGGACCTCAAGACGCAGCTGCAAACGAACCGTACCCTGCAGGTCGCGATCGGCGGTCTGGTCCTGCTTGTCACGGGCTTCGCGGTCTTTGGCTACCGCGCCCGGCAACGCCGCTCCCCCGCCGAGCAGCTGGTCCGCAAGCTCAAGTTGAACGACCTGCGCGACCGGTTGAACGACTTTCGCGACGACGCCAGAGCCTGGGCCTCGGCCCAGAAACGAATCGTCAAGGCTGACGGAAAGAACAAAGTCGAAGTCCAAACTAAGGAGAGCATCGCGCGGCGGCTGTTGATCAGCGCCGCGGAGGCCGCCCTCACGGCACTGGCTACCGGCTACGCCCGCCGGCTGGTCAGCGGCGCCGGGAGCCCGCCTGAGCGGGAGCGGGCGGCCGTCTCGAAGAAGCGATAGGCACCAGCGGGCCGACCCCACCCAGGCGACCGATCGCTGAAGCGCGCCCAGCCGCGCCAGAAACCCCGATGCGACAGCGGGCCTCGGCGGCACAGTCCGCCGGTTGGAACATGGCCGACTGGTGGTCAAACGGCCGAAAGAACTGGTGGAAGATTGCGGCCGTCGTTGGTGGACTGATCCTGGTCCTTGTGCTGGGAACATTTGCCTACGCCTACGCGACCTTGCCCGATCCCAGCAAGCTCGACCTGGCGGCCGGCACCGTGATCGTCAAGGACCGCCACGGCACCCTGATCGAGGAGCGCAACGCCCAGGGGGCCCGCGTCAACCCGGTCACGCTCTCCAATATCAACCCCCTGCTCCAAAAGGCCACGGTTGCCGTCGAAGACAAGCACTTCTACCAGCACCACGGCATCGATTGGGGGCGGGTGATCAAAGCGGGCATCGTCGACACGCTGGCCCGCCGCCCGGAGCAGGGCGCCAGCACCATCACCGAGCAGCTGGCCAAGATCGCCGTCCTGCAATCGCCCAAGAAGTCGATCCTGATCAAGCTGCGGGAGGCGATGGTGGCGACGTCGCTCGAGTCCCGATACAACAAAAGCCAGATCCTGGAGATGTATCTGAATACGATCTTCTACGGCCACCACGCCACCGGCATCGAAGCAGCGTCGCAGGTGTTTTTTGGCAAGCACGCCAGCGAGCTCACCCTGGGCGAGGCGTCGTTGCTCGCCGGCTTGCCTAACGCCCCCAGCTATTACGATCCATTACTCCACCGAGACCGAGCGAAGGCCCGGCAGGCCGTCGTCCTGGATGCCATGGTGAACGAGCAGATGATCAGCCAGGCGCAGGCCGATGAGGCAAAAGCCGCACCGCTGAACTTTGTCTTCAAGGAGAATCGCAGTAGCCAGGCGCCGCACTTCGTCGACTTCGTTTTCGAGCAGCTCGAGAACCTCTACGGTCCGAGCGTGGTGAACAAGGGTGGGTTCGTCGTGACGACCACGCTCGACCTGACCCTACAGAAGGCCGCCGAGCACGCGGTCGCGGTCGGCCAGCAACGCCTGGGCTCGTTGGGCGCGGACAACGGGGACTTCATCGCCATCGACCCGAAGAGCGGTGAGATCCTCGCCATGGTTGGCTCGGCCGACTTCTTCAACAACGACATCAAGGGGCAGTTCAATGTCGTGACCGGCCTCCGCCAACCAGGCTCATCCTTCAAGCCGTACGCCTACGAGCAGGCCTTCCGCTCGCACAAGCTGACCATGGGCAACCTCCTCGACG
>VBDZ01000124.1 GCA_005881215.1 Chloroflexota bacterium
GCGATCGTACGGTCGGCGGCGATCACCTGGTGACCTCGAGGAAGATGTCCTCGAGGTTGCGGTCATTGCGCTGGTGGCGGATCTCGTCGAGGCCGCCGCTGAGGATCGCGCGCCCCTTGTTGAGGATGACGATCCGGTCACAGAGGGTGTCGATGTACTCGAGCAGGTGAGTCGAGACCACGATCGCGCCACCCTGCCCGCGGATCTCGACCAGGAGGTCGCGCAACTCACGCTGCCCCTTCGGGTCGAGGCCGATCATGGGCTCGTCGAGGAGGAGCACGGGCGTCCGTGCCAGTACGGCGCACGCAATCAGGAGCTTCTGGCGCATCCCCTTGGAGAGGCCGTCGCCGAGGGTATCGCGCTTGTCCGTGAGGTCGAACCGCTCGAGCAGCCGCTCGGCCCGCGCCGGCCAGGAACTATCCACCTTGCAGCTGCGGGCCACGAAGACCAGGTGTTCCCAGACCGTCAGCATCTCGTAGACCTCGGGCGTCTCCGAGATGAGCGCCATCTGGCGGCTGCGTTCGACTCCAAGCCGCCGGCCATCCCAGGCGATCATTCCGGCATCGGGTCGGAGCAGCCCGGCCAGGCACAGCAGGGTGGTCGTCTTGCCCGCCCCATTCGGCCCCAGCAGGGCCAGGATCTCTCCCGGACGCACCGCCATCGTGAGCCGGTCGACCGCCGTCACCTGATCGAAGCCTTTGACCAGGCCCTCGACGGTCAGGCCGCCCGTTCCGGCGACCGGTTGCGGGACGACTTCAAACTCGGGCCTGGCCTGGGGCGGGGCCGGCGCTGGGGGCGCTTGCGGTTCCGACGGTCCTCGCTGCTCCATCGACGTCACGCTAGCGGAAGGAGGCGAGCCCGGCAAGGGCCGGGCGATCCGTTCTAACCGACGCCGAATCGGTAGAGATTCGTGACGAGGACGTAGGCGGCCAGCAAGACCACGAAGGCCGCCACCGGCGCCAGGTCGAACTGCCCCTGCCGCCGCGGAAACCAGCCGCGAAATGGCCGCGCGAACGGCTCGGTCGCCTGCATCACCATCTGGGTGATGGGATGCCAGGGATCCATCTTGAAGAAGCCGAAGAAGATCCGGACCAGCACCAGGATGATGCAGAAGACCAGCGCGTAGCCGACGATGGCGATCAGCGCGCTCACGATATTGCCCGACCCGATGAAGATGGCGAGCGCGTACAGCAGGACGATGCCAACCAGGAAGGAGATGTCGAGGCCGCCCGCCGGCGGGATGATTCGCCGGATCGGCGCCAGGTACCACTCGGTCGCCATCACGATGATCCGGCCGGCCTCGCTGTACAGCATGCCGGGAAACCAGGAGAAGATCGCCCGCACGATCAACACCAGGATGAAGATGTTGATCAACGTCAGCACCAGGCCGGTCAGGGGGCCAAGCATCGGCAGCTAGTTTACGGGTTGTCGGCGTGTCCGATCAGCGGCGCCGGCGGCGCGCCAGCAGGTCGCCGGTGGGATCGTCCGGCGGTTTTTTGGGGGCCCGCGGTTGCGCGGCCCGCGCGGCCCGCACCCCCTCCACCCGCTCGCGCAGCCGGGTGACGGTCGCCTCGGCCGGCATCGCCGGCGCCGGCGCGCGCTGCATGGCGGCCCGCCAGGCCGGCACGTCTTCCAACCGGAAGACCAGCCGGCGCAGCGCGACATCGAGCGGGAAGAGCAGGATGGCGAGCACCAGCAGGAGCTCGCTGATCGGCAGGGCCGCCTTCACGCTCGGCACCGGCAGCCTGAAGGCCTGCGAGACATCGGACAGCACCACGCCGCCGCCGGCCTGGGCGATCGCCTTCAGGCTGGGGAGATCCGTGCCGAGATCCCGGTACTCCGGCGAGTACGGCACCACCAGCCCCGCCGTGGTCGTGTGCCGGACGACGCCACCCGCCGATTCGTTGACGTGCAGCAGGTAGCTGCCAACCTGGTCGGTGGGCAGGTCGCCCTCGAAGCGGCCGGCGCCGGTCGGCGAGAGCGTCAGGCTCGCATCGGCCAGGTCGGGGGTGACGGCGCTGACGGTGACGGTTGCGCCCGAGGTCGCCGGCGCCGTGACCAACAAATGCGTGTGATCACCCTGCACCCGGGTCTCGACCTGGAGCGCCGGGTCACCCGGCTGGGGCAGGCTCGAGTGCACGATGTCGCCGAAGAACCGGTTTGCGGACGGCCACTGCAGCAGGCCCGCCGTCCATCGACCCTGGGCGTCACTGGTCCACGCCATCACCCGGCCAAGCCCGTATTGCCACGTCGCAAGCAACGGATCGCCCTGCGGGCTCTTCAGCACCACGTCGGCGGCGGCCCGCGGGGTGGTGGCCACGTAGCCGCTCAGCGGCGGAAAGCTGTCGAGCGGCACCCCGGGGATGACGTCGGCGAGCGACGCGAGCTGCGGCGCGATCCGACCCTCGACGATCCAGGGCTTGAGCGCCTCCCGGCTTTCCTTGAGAAAGATCTGCGGGATGTCGGCGATGCTGTTGCTCTGGTAGAAACGGCCATGACCCCACCCCGCCATCTCCTGCATCAGGCCCGCATCCGACATGATCGACGCGATCGCGACCGTCGAGACGGTGATGCCGTGCGCGTGGATGGCGGTGATCACCGGCTGATAGTTGTCGGAGGCATCGCCGTCGCCGAGCAGGATGATGTGCTTGAGCGAGGCGCTGGCGTGGGTGAGCGCCTGGTCGGCCGCGTTCAGATCCGGGGTGTAGCTCGGCGGATCGCCCAGGCCGATGCCCTCGATCTTGCGTTTCACCGCGGCCTTGTCAGTCAGCGGCGCCAGCGGCACCACCACGGTTCCCATCGAGCCGTTGGTGACGCCCACCATGTCGCGCGGGGTGAGCTGGTCCACCACCGCCTCGGCGGCGCCACGCAGCACCTGGTCGCCGGTGCCGCTTTCCGTCGACTCGAGGACCAGCATCACGGCGACCGGTGGCTTCTGCATGTCCTGGGGAAGCTGGATCTGCACCGGCAGGGTGGTTTCCAGCGCCGTGCCGGCGTAGCCGCCCGGGCCGTAGCTGTCAGCGCCGCCGATGACGACGAGTCCCATGCCGAGGTCTCGCACCGACGCCTGCAGCAGCGTCATCGCATCGGTGCCCAGGCTGGCGGCCGGAATATTGACCAGCACCACCGCCTGGTAGGCGGCCAGGTCCGACGCCGACCGTGGCAGCTGGTCGGGCGTGATGGTGCTCGTCCCGATTCCGGTCGAGTGGAGCGCCGACTCCAGGCTGGCCGCCTCACCCAGGGTGTTCTGGACCAGCAAGACGCGTGGCGGCCCGACCACCTGGATCAGGGCCTCCCCCAGGTTGTTTTCGGCGTAGGTATCCCGCACCGGGTCGACCACGATGCGGACGGAATGAAACCCTGGCTGGTTGGGGGTGACCAACTGGGTGACCGTGGTCTCGCCCACCGGCAGCGCGGCCTGACTCGTCGTGATCAGGGTGCGATCGAGATACCACCGAATGGTGGCGGGGGTGGCGGTATTGCTGACGATCACTGCCTGGGCGGTCGCCTGCTGCCCCTGGGTCAGGGCGCGCGGCGCATCGAGCCGGTCGACATACACCTCGGCGCCGAGCGGCACGGAGAGCGGAACGGTGTCGACCCGGATACCCTCCGCGCGGAGCAGGCGGGCCTCGGCCACGGCATCCCCGAGGTTCGAGCGGCCGTCGCTGACCACCACGATGTGGCGGCGGCTGTCCTCCGGCAGGAGGGAGCCGCCCAGCTGCAGCGCGGCGGCGAGATCGGTGAACTGCGGGTTCGGCTGGCTCTGGAACTCGCCGAACTGCGGCGCATTGCTGATGCCGACCTCGACCTGGGGATCCCGGCCGAAGCTGAGCACGCCGGCGCGATCCTCGCCCTGCCGCTGTTGCAGGATGCGGCGCACGGTGGTGGCCTCACTGTCGCGGGCGCTCTGCACGCTGGCGGAGAGGTCGGCGGCCACCAGCAGCGACTGGTTGCTGGGTGAGGTCTGGACCTGGAAACCGGCCAGGGACGCTGTCAGCAGGATCACGATCAGGGTTCGCACGCCGAGCGAGAGGCGGGCGCGTCCTCGTGACAACGGCGGGGGAAAGACGCGCCAGGCGGCGACGATTACGGCCAGCGCCACCACGCCCGCCCCCAAAAACAGGGGACGGGTTATCTCAAAGCCCACGGTGAAAGGCCAGCCACTCGGCGGTGACGATCCCCAGCGCGGCCAGCGCGATCCACGGCCAGATTTCCAGCTGCCCCGGATGGGTTGCCTGGACGGCGGTGGTACGCGTCGGCGGTAGGGTGAGCCGGTCGAGCGGCTTCAGTTGCGAGATGGGATCAGAGAACAGATTCACGCTGAACCATGAGCGCTGGATCGAGCCGGCCACGGTCTGCTCGACCGTGTAGAGCCCGGTCAGGTCCGTGTCGCCGAAGGTGGCGATGGCAGCGCCGGCCAGCGCACGGCGGCTGCCGTCCGGCCGGCTCACATTCACGGAGGTGGCTCCCGACTCCGGCACGATCGTCACCGGCTCATCGGGGTGGAAGCTGTGGCTGGGGACGCTGGGTGGCAGCATCCACTCACTCAGGTTCTGCACCAGGATCGGAAACGCGATCCGCAGCGGCAGATCGGATTCGTGCAGGTCGAAGCCGAACAGCGCCTGCCGAAACGGCTCGTCGCGGACCAGCAGCAGCGGGGTCTGCAGGCTGCTGATCAGCGGCCGGCCGAAGCTGGAGACGCGCAGGTCCTGGCTGCGCGCGACATGGACGTCCTGCAGGTCGACGTTCGCCAGCAGCGGGTCGCCGGCGTCCGCCGCCCGGACCCGGCCGATGCCGACCGGCGATCCGCCGGCGAGCTGGGAACCGATGGGCGGGTCGATCATCACCAGCGGACCGTCGGGCAGGCTGGCGGGTGCAAAGCGATCGAAGAGGCTCATCGCGTAGGCGGCGCTTGGCTTGTAGGCGGCCGGCGCCACGACGTCGACCTGGAGGTCAGTACGCAGCCGGAGCGCCTGCTCGAGAAAGACGTTGCCGGGGGTGACGAGCAGCACGCGGAAGGCCCGCGGCGTTTTCGCGACGGCGGTGGCGGCATCGTCGAGCGCAAACACGTCGCTGCCGCTGAAGTGCGCGGTTACCGACGTGGCGTCGCCGGGGACCGGGAACACCAGGTCCTGCGACTGGCCGGCGGCGAGCGTCAGCGGGCGGACGTCGAGCAGCCGGTTGTCCGCCCGCCATTCGAGGCTGACCGAGCGGGGCTGCTGACCGAAGTTCTGGACGTGCAGGTATGCCGCCCGGGTCTGCGCGCTGCTGCGCACCGTGAGCGAGGTCAGGCCGACATTCTCCCCGGAGACGCCGATCCGGTGGTAGTCGACCGGATACGGCAAGCCGGTGGCGAACGACGCCCGCAACGGCTGCACGATGCCATCGCTGAACAGGTAGGCGCGGGCGTCGTCTCCGGCCCGGACCAGCCCGGCCGCGAGACTGAGCGACGCCGAGAGGTCGGCCGGGCCGTTATTCGCGGTGACGTCGTTGAGAGCCCGGTGCAGCGCGTCGCGATCGCCGGTGACGGCAGCGACGATCCGGGGCGACGGACCGACGGTGATGATCGTCATTCGGTCCTGCGGCCCGAGCTGGTCGATCAGGCCGTTGGCCTGGCGCTTCGCCTCGGCGAGCCGTGACGGGGTCACGTCGGTGGCCTGCATCGACGCCGAGGTATCGATCAGCACGATGCTGTGCCGGGCGAGCGCCGCGCCCGCGGGGAGGACCGGCTGCACCGCCGCCGCCACCAGCACCGCGGCCGCGAGCAACTGGAGGAACAGGAGCCAGCTGGGGCGCAGCCGCTGCCAGGGGACGTTGGCCTGCCGGTCGCGGATCTGGTTCGGCCAGAGGTGCAAGGCCGGCACGATTCGGGTTGGCCGGCGGATCTTTAGAAAGTAGAGGGCGACGATCACCGGCAGCGTCAACCCGAGGACGGCCGCGGCGGGCGCGAGGACGGTCATGCCAGCAGGCCGATGTGGCGCAGGGTGAGCTGCACCATCTCGTCGATGGGTTGGTCGGTCGACAGTCGCGCGAACCGTAGCCCGCGCCGATGGGCGGCGCGCTCGATCCCCTCCGTTCGCTGCTCGAGGGCGTTCAGGTAGGCGCGCTGGGTGAGCGGCGTTGCGGTGAACTCGCGCTCGATGCCGGTCTCCGCGTCGCGCAGCCGCGCGTCACCGGACCAGTCCGGGGTCAGCTCCTGCGGGGCCAGCAACTGCAGCACCGCGCCTTCCTGCTGAGCTCGCTGCATCGCAGCCAGGGCCGCGTCCACCCCGGGCTCCCCCAGGCCGTCCGTGATCAGCACGCTCATCCCGGGCCGTTGCCGGCCGATCGGCCAGACGAGCTTCTCGTAGTTCGTCGCGCCGCCCGTGGGAAACGACTGGAGCCGCGCGAACAGCTCTGTGGCCGCTCGCCGACCACGATACGGAGCACCGCCTGAGGTGGGCCCTTCTGCGAACACGGTGAGCCGGACCCGGTCGAGCGCGGCGAGTGCCACATAGGCGACCGCGCCGGCCAGCCGGCGCGCCGTGTCGGCTTTGTTCGGTCTGCCCCAATCCATCGATCCACTGAGGTCCAGGAAAAGACTCAGCGGCAGCTCTTCCTCAGCGACGAACAGCCGCAGCATGAATCGATCCAATCGGGCGTAGGCGTTCCAGTCGATCAGGCGAAAGTCGTCGCCCGGCGTGTAGTTGCGAAAGTCGGCGAACTCCACCGATTGACCGCGTCGCCGCGAGCGCCGCTCGCCGCCCATCTGCCCGCTGACCGCGCGGCGGACCTGCAGCGCCAGTGCCTCGAGGCGGCGCAGCAACGACGGCTCCAGCAATGGGGCCAAGCTGCTAGTCCCGCGCCGGTTCCTTGACGGTATGCTCCAGCAGCTCGCTGATCAGCCGGTCCGTCGTGATCCCGTCGGCCTCGGCTTCGAACTGCAAGAAGATGCGATGTCGCAGCGCCGGTCGCGCCACGGCGTTGAGATCGTCGAAGGCGACGTTGTAACGGCCTTCGAGCAACGCCCGGACCTTGCCGGCGAGCACGAGGGTCTGCATCCCGCGCGGACTGGCGCCCCAGCGAACGTAGCGGCGCACGCTGTCCAGCTCGCTCCGGTCGGGATGAGTGGCCGCGATCACGCGAGCGGCGTAGGCGAGCACGTGCTCCGCGATCGGTACCTCGCGGGCAATCCGCTGGGCGGCCAGCACGGCGCCGCCATCGGCCACCGGCTCGAGCTGCGGTGTCGATTCACCGGTGGTGCGGCGGGCGATCTCGAGCAGGTCGTGCTCGCTCGGGAACGGGACCAGGATTTTGAAGAAAAACCGGTCCAGCTGCGCCTCCGGCAGGGGATAGGTTCCCTCCAGCTCGATCGGGTTCTGTGTGGCGAGCACGAAAAACGGCGAGGGCAACGACCGCGTCTGGGTGCCGACGGTGACGGTGCGCTCCTGCATCGCTTCGAGCAGGGCACTCTGCGTCTTCGGCGTCGCGCGGTTGATCTCGTCGGCCAGCACCAGGTTCGCGAAAAGCGGACCCGCCTGGTAGCGAAACTCGCGCCGGCCATCCGTCTCGCCGATGACGTTCGTCCCCACGATGTCGGCCGGCATCAGGTCAGGCGTGAACTGCACCCGGGCAAAGCTCATCGACAGCACCTGGCCGAGCGAACGCACGAGCACCGTCTTGCCCAGGCCCGGCACCCCCTCCAGCAGGACGTGCCCGCCGGCGATCAGGGCGATGACGGTGTCCCGGACCAGCTCTTTCTGGCCGACGATCAGCCGGGCCAGCTCGGCTTCGAGGGCCTGGGCCAGCTCGGTCACCTTGGTCGCGTCGATCCGCGGTTCTTCTGCGATCATCTTGCCCCCTGAGTTTGCTCGCCAAGCTGCGAAAAATACTGACGGACGAGGTCCCGCTCACTGCCGGGGATGAGGCTCTGGTCGGTCGCGTCCAGGGCCGCCTGCTGATACGCCTGGATCACCTGGCTGAACGGACTGAGCGGCACGTCCTGTCCCGGCCCCAGCGGCGTGGGGTCGTTTTCCGACTGGCCGGGGACCGGCTGCCCGGGCACGTAAACCCGCTCGGTGCTGGACGCGCCGCTCCCGCTCCCGGTCCCCGAACCCTGCGACCCGGTGCCGCCCGTGCCTCCGGTGCTGCCGTTGCCGGTCCCAGTGCCGTTCCCGTTGCCATTGCCGTTCCCGTTGCCATTGCCATTACCGGTGCCGTTGCCAGTGCCGTTGCCCGTGCCATTGCCGTTGCCGTTGCCGCTGGCACTCGCGCTGGCGCTGGCGCTGGCCGAGGCGCCCGCCGTTCCGTTCGCCGCCTGGCCCTTCGCGTCACGATCTGCCTGGGCGGCGAGCTCCTGCCGGGCCGCCTCGAGCCCATTGATCGCCGAGGCAACGGCCTGGTCCGTGTTCTGCTGCGCCTGCAGCGAATCGAGCTGGCTGGCGACGTCATTGAGGGACTGGGCGGCGGCGCTGGTATCGCCGCTCTGCAAGGACGACGCCGCCTTGCTGAGCGAATCACGCATCGGGGCGTTCTGCGCCTGCTGCGACGCTTTCGCCAGCGCCTTCGCCAGCTCCTCACGGTCCTTGGGCGAGAGGGTCTGCAGCTGGGAGGCCAGGTCGCGCACGGCCTGGGCGCCTTTGGCCGGACTGCTGCTGATGGCCTGTGCCGCGCCGCGGCCGGCCGCCGTCCCACTGAGCGCATTCGCCAGGTTCTGGGCGCTGCTGTTCAGTGCCGGCGTCCCCGGGTCGGTCAGCCGCTGCAGCTGCTGTTCGGCCGGGGTGATCGACTCGAGCGCTTTGCGCGGGCTGGCCGCCTCCCGGATCTTCGCCTGGGTGTCCTGCAGGATCTTCTCCACCTGGGGGTTGGGCTTGTCGCTCGCCGCAACCTTCTTTTGTGCATCGGTGACCACCTTCGCCGCCCGGGCCTGGCTGGCGCGGTCGGCCTGCCGCTGGGCCAGCACGCGGTCCATCGGATTGGGCAGCAAAGCAAGCCCGAGCGCAAAGATGGTGAGCACCGCCACCAGCGACGCCTCGCCTCGATTGACTCGAACGGGAAAGGCTCTCACGAGCGAGGCACCCGCCGCGTGTCGCAGGGCGTCCTGCCGGAGCGCGCCGTCCATGGGCCCGGCTTCGGCGCGCCGTTCCCAGGCCGTCGATAGACGTTCTTTGAGGCCCAGCCGGATGTCGGCGAGCGCCATCAGCAGGGGAGCGCTCGGCCGGCGCAGACTCCAGGCGAGTACCACCAGCGCAGCCGCGACCGGGACGCCGATGGCGGCGACCTCGGCCCGCCGCTCGAAGGGAACCAGCCGGGCGATCACCAGCACGGCGGCGATCCAGGCGCCCGCCGCGACCAGGCCGTGGACCGCGTAGCTTGCCGCGCGTGCCCGGGCGGCGGCCCGCCGAAGCTGGCGCAGGATCGTCTCCAATGAGTTCATGCGCTCACCGGCGACTTGCGCCAGGGCAGGCGACGAATCGGCGGCAGCAGGAGGGCGCTCAGGACGAGGGCGGCCAGGCTGACCAGTAGCTGCATCGTGACCGACGCCTGCCAGTATTGCCACCCGCTGAAGAGCCCGCTGGGAATGGTGGTGCCGCTGGGCTGCGGCGGGTTGCGGATGAGCCCGCCCTTGCCGATCGGGACGCCGTTGGGTCCGAGCGGGACGCAGGTGGTGGGGCCGTACGCCGGGGAGGCGCACGAGGCGCTGGTGCCATAGCCCTGGGAGTTCCGGACGCCGTACCAGGTCACGGGAGCATTCGTCCCGATGGTGACCAGCGGCAAGACCGGGCTGAGATAACTCACGGCCGGCGGCGCCGGCGCGTTGGTGGCGTTCGGGTCGATGTCCGTCGGGAACAGCAGCCCGAAGAGGAGGCTCCCGGCGAGCAGGATGAAGGCCCCACCATAGGCCGCCACGGTGGCCGGCAGGGTTCGGTTAAAGGCCGTCGAGCAGGCGAGGCCGATGATCCCCAGGGTCAACGCGGCCACGGCCGTCACCAGGAAGGCGGCGGCCAGCTGATCGAGCTCGATGCCGCCAAAGAAAAACACCAGGCTGAAGATCGGCACCGATAGGAGCAAGAGCAGGAGCACGAAGGACATCGAGGCCAGCAGCTTGCCCCAGAGAATCGAGAACGACGGCAGCTTCGTCACAAACAGCAGGTCGATCGTCTGCCGCTCGCGCTCGCTGCTGATTGCCCCCGCGGTGAGCGCCGGGGTGATGAAGGCCAGCAGGACCATCTGGAAGAGCACGAGATAGATGAACAGCCCCTGGCCGAAGCTGGCGGCCTGGCCCTGGTTGAAGGCGCTGTGCGTCGAGGCCGACATGGCGGAAAAGATCGCCCAGCCCAGCCCGCCGAGCAGCAGGATGTAGACCGTCATCGCGACCGGCGACCGCCAGGTTCGCATCCGCGAGCGGTATTCCTTGGCGACGATCGGGTTCCAGAGCGCGACGGCGATGCGCCTCATCCCACGTTCTCCGAGGTGGCCTTGAGGAAGGCGTCCTCGAGGCCGCCATCCAGCTGATTGAACCCGGAGACCTTGATGCCGGCGGCGATCAGCGTTTGGAGAATCGAGGCGGCGGTGGCTTCGTCGCCTTCGAACGCGGCCTCGATGGCGCCATTGACCATGCCGGCCTCGCGAATCGAGGGTAGCGGCTTGAGCACCGCGATGGCTTCTTCTCGCTGGCCCACCACGGAGATGCGCAGCCGGCGTCCAATGGTCAGCTGCCGGATCACGTCCTGCACCGGCCCGGTGGCGCGGATCCGGCCCTGGTCGATGATGCCGACCATGGTGCAGAGCTCGGTGAGCTCGGGCAGGATGTGGCTCGAGATCACGATCGTCTTGCCCATCTTCTGGAGCTCTTTGAGGATCTCGCGCATCTCGACCCGGGCCCGTGGATCGAGCCCGGAGGCGGGTTCATCGAGCAGCAGCACGGCCGGGTCGTGGACCAGGGCCCGGGCGAGGCAGAGCCGTTGCTTGAGCCCCCGCGATAGGGTGTCGACGGACTGATCCCGCCGGTCCGACAGGCCGACCAGCTCGAGCAGGTCGTCGGCAATCTTCTGGCGTCGCGCCTTCGGCTGCCGGTAGCAGGCCGCGTAGAAATCTAAATATTCGACGGCGGTGAGCTGGTCGTAGACGCCGAAGAAGTCCGGCATGTAGCCCAGCCGCTCGTGCACCAGGTTCGGGTGCTGGAGCACGTCGGCCCCGTCGACAAAGGCCCTTCCTGAGGTTGGTTCGAGCAGTGCCGCCAGGATCCGCAGGGTGGTGGTCTTGCCGGCGCCGTTGGGACCGACGAAGCCGAAGATCTCGCCCTTCGGGACCTCGAAGGAAGCGTGATCGAGCGCCGTGCGGCGCCCATAGACTTTCGTCAACCCCTCGACCGCGATCACTGGATCGTCCCCGAGAGCGATATCCCGCCGGCCAGCAAGCCACCAACGTTGGTGGTCAGCCGAAGCCGCACCAGGCCGGTGCTCGGATTGACGGCGCCGTCGGGCACGGCCGTGGTGCCGTTGTCCTGGTAGGCGATGTCGGTCCAGCTCGCGCGGCCCCAATCCCACACCTGTCCCTGGACGGCGGGGCCGGTCTGGCTGGAGCTGGCGGGCGGCCCGAACTTCGGGCCGTAGGGATTCTGGGCGTTCACCGAGACCCCGGTCAGGTGGACGCCATTGGCCAGCGGGGAGACGAACTCGTAGGTCACGCTGCCCTTCTGGATCAGGAGCATCCCGGGCGGACCATTGCCCTGGCTGTCGCCCACGACGTCCACGATGCGACCGTTGACCACCCCCGTCGGCAACGTACCGGCATCAATCTGGTCCACCGGGAGCGAGAGGGCGACGGCGGATTCGGCATAGGTCCTGGGGGTGCTGCCACTGACGGTCAGGCTGCCGAAGGATTGATGCGTCCACGCCACCAGCATCGGGGTCGTCGGCGCCGCACTCCCCTTGAAGCTGGTGCTGGTCGGCAGCAGCGAGAGGATCTGGGTCTTGGCTGTGAGGTCGCGGTCACTGGGACTCGATCCGGATGGGCCGGATGGGCCGCAGGGGCCGCCGCCACAGTACACCCCGTTGGCGTACACCCGGGTGAAGACCGGTTGCCCGAAGGGGTTCACCGATTTTGGGGCCACGCTCACCGCGGCCGTGGCACCGGGCTTCAAGGGGCCGATCGTCTGGAAGTTGTCGCCCGCGATCAGGACGGCATCGGTAAAGCTCAGGTTCGAATGGTTCTCGATGGTGCCGACCAGGGTGCCGCCGATCAGTCGCAGGTGGCCGGTCAGGCTTGGCGCCGCGGCCATGCCCTCGGTGGCGAATCCGCCCAGTGAAAAGGCGGTCATGCCCGCCATCGTCACCCCGTTGGCGGCGACATCGACCCGAATTCCCGGGTTGTTTCCGAAGCCGTTGTTCGTGGTCGCGATCGGGCTGATCAGCAGCCGCTCGCCGCCGACTCGCGCCTGGTAGTCACCGCGACCGGGCGGAATGATTCCAACGTAGGTCTCCTGGTACGCCTGATCCGAGCCTGGTTGCAGATGCAAAATCGCCACCTCGTTCGCCTGGATGGAGCGGCCCTTGGTCACGACTCCGGTCCCATAGGCGCCGGCCGCGGCGACCAGCGCGATCAGGGGCACGGTCACCCACGCCAGCGCCCGGCGGCGCATCGCGCCGAGGACAAAGTAATTGATGGGACCGACCAGCAACACGTAGAGCAGGACGAGAACGCCGGTGACCTGCAGCGACGGGAGATCCAGGCCCGGCAGGTTGGCCAGCACCGCCATCAGGGCATTGCTCTTCGAGGCCATCGACGCTGACGATCCAAACGACCCGGAGCTGCCGCCGCCGACGAAACCGTAGGTGAAGTTCTGGCCGGCGCCGCCGGAGCCGAAGATGGCCCGGGCCATGATTTGCCGTTGCAGGTCCTTGGCTCCGCTCCAGGTGGCGACCGGATCCTGGTTCCAGTCGAAGGTCGCCATGGTGACGGTTCCAGCGCCGACCGTCCGGTCCAGCAAGAGCGGCTGCGCTCCATGCGCCAGCCAGGCCCGCGCGCTCGTAACCGTGCCGGTGGCCAGCTCCACCGCCGAACCGCCGAAGTCGGGGACATTGACGAGCGCGGTGCCAGTGACCTGCATCGGCAGGATGCCGGCGGGCAGGCCCGCCAGCGTTTTGTGCCAGGTGGCGCCGGTGCCGAGTAACAGGTCACCGCCGTTGGCGACGAACCCGGCGAGTGCCGCGCGCTGCGCCGCCGTCAAGCCGTCAGTCGCAAAGTCATCGATGGCGATCAGGTCGAAGGCGCGGAGCGGGATCGGGGAGTCTGCGATCTCGTCCGCACGCAGGTGGACCACCCGGGCCGCCACGCCAGCCGGATGAATCGCCGCAAACTCGTCGAGTGACGATGCCTGATCGGAGAGGACGGCGATCAAGCTGGTCGTCGTCCCGTTGCCAACAGAATCCTGGGAAACCACGACCCGGCCGTTCTGCACGATGCGGGCCGTGATGGTGGCGCCGGTCGTGTCCTGGACCACGTAAATCCGAACCCGCTTGCTGGCGCCGGCGGCGAGGCTGATCGGTTCCTGGTAGATGGTGGTTCCGCTCACCCCGGGCTGGGCGTTGAGGGACTGCTGCACCTGGAGCGTACCGTCGACTTCCGCGCCGCTGTTGCTGGCGTCGATCGTGACCGGCATCCATTCACCCGGCTTGATGACGTCCTGGTAGCCGGCGTGCACCGTCAGCGTCACGGCGCCCTTGGCCTGGGCGGCCACCGCCGTGGTGAACAGAGCCAGCGATGCCAGGATCGCGGCAAGCGCCGTCCGGGCGGGCAGGCGGAAGCTACCCATCTAGCTCTGTAAGACGCTGGGCGGGGTGAAAAGTTCCGTTCTCGCCTCTTCGGGACGCAGTATGGCCGGGCCCGGGAGGGCCGTCAATCGGTTGGCGACCCGGATATCACGGAGAGTGGCTACGCCGGAGCCGGCCGCCAGGAGCGAACTGCCGGAGGAGGGACTCGAACCCACACGGACTTACGCCCAGGCGCTTTTGAGGCGCCCTCGTCTACCATTCCGACACTCCGGCCTGTGTGCCCGGCGAGTATATCCAAGTACGCTCGTTGGGAACTTATTAGGGATGTTTACGTCCAACAGTCAAGACGATCGCGACCTGGTGGGCCGGGCCCGCCGGGGTGATCGGGAGGCGTTCACCCAATTGATCGTGCAATATCAAGTACCGCTGTACAACATGGCGCTGCGGATGGTCGGCCGGCCCGACGACGCGGCGGACATCGCGCAGGAAGCCTTCCTGCGCGCCTGGGAGAAGATCCGCACCCTGCGCGAGGCCCCCTTCAAATCCTGGCTGTTCCAGATCGCCGCGAATCTCTGCTATGACCACTTTCGGCGCGGCCGGCGATACGGCGCCATGCCGGACGAAGAAACCAGCAACGTGATCGGCCTCGGCATCGCCACTCCCGATCCGCAGGAGCAGGCCGAGGCCAGCGAGCGCAACCGGCTGGTGCGCGAGAGCATCCAGGCGCTGGAGCACGACATGCGGATCGCCATCGTCTTGCGCGACGTCAACGGCATGGCCTACGACGAGATCGCCAGCGTGCTCCGGGTGCCGTTGGGGACGGTCAAGTCACGAATCGCCCGGGCGCGCGCCCAGGTCCAGGAACGGCTGCAGCAGTATCCGGATTTCTTTCTCCGGGAGGACGCCCATGCCGAGTGAGCCGCGCGTCCCCACCGAGCCGAGCCTCGAGGAGCTGTCGGCGTTCATCGACAGCGAGCTCGACGAAGCCGCGCAGGCGCGCGTCGCCGAGCATGTCGCCGGCTGTCGCGATTGCCAGGCGCGGCTCGACGGACTGCGGCAGACCGCCCATGCCATCCGTGGGTTGCCGATGGAGTCGCCGCCGCGGCCGTTCACCATCCCGGCGCAGCGCCGCCAGTCATGGCGATGGGCGCCCGCGGGGTGGATCGGTAGCGCGGCCGTGGCGCTGTTGCTGGTTGCCGTGGGCATTCAGAATTTGCACCTGCCGTCAGGCCCGGCCGCGACCTCGAGGTCGACGAGCACGGTTAGCGGCGGCCTGGCCCAGGGTGCCGGCGCCCAGAAAGGCGCCGTCGCGCCGCTCGCCGCGCCCGCCCCGGCCTCGAACGATCAATATTCCTACGGGAGCGCCAGCCGTGCGGCCGCGAATGTCGCGACGGCGGTGGATCCGACCAACAGCTCGCGGCGTCTGGTCCTGGACACTGACAGCACGTCCTACGTCGCGAACGGCAAGATGCAGGTGACGGTCCAGTTGATCGGCTCGCCGTCGACGTCGCTCAACAGCGGCGACCAGGGGCTGACGCTGACGCTGGTCCGCAACGGCGTTGGCGTCGCCCTCAAACCGGTGGGCGTCGAGAGTTGGAACGGCACCCCGATTTTTGGCGGCCGGTATGACCTCGCCAGCCTTCCGCTGTCGTCACCGCGCGACGGTGCTTACCGGCTGGAAGCGACCTGGGTGGTTCCCGATGGTTCGGGGCGCGTGCTCCAGGCGAGCGTCCCGGTAACGATCACAAGCTAAGGTTGCCTAGCTTTTTTCCGGCGGTGGGCCTTCCAGGTCGGGCAGGTCCATGCTGTTGATCAGCTCTTTGAAGATCGAGAGCTTGTCTTCCTCTTCTTCTTCCTTCTCAGGGAAGACGCCGGCCTTGTCGAGCACGTCCTGCGACACCAGGATCGGGCAGGTCATCCGAACCGCGAGCGCGATTGCGTCACTCGGCCGCGAATCGATTTCGACTTCTTTCCCGTTGACGGCCAGGAAAAGTCGAGCAAAGAAGACCTCGTTCGTCAACGACGTCACCTGAATTTTCTTGAGCCGCAGCTCCGCGCTCTGCAGGATGTTGGCAACGAGATCGTGCGTGATCGGCCGCTCGGGGGTGATGCCGGTGATCTTCAGGGCGATCGCGTTGGCTTCGTAGATGCCGATCCAGATGGGCAGGTAGCGGTCGGTTTCTTTTTCTTTAAGGATCACAACGTGTTGCCCGCTGGGCATGTGGACACGGATGGAGTCGACCTGCATTTCGACGAACTTGGCCATCCTGAATTCGAGCCTATCTTACCATCGGATTTTTCGCATCTCGCTTGCGTTGGTCGGGGTTTTCATGCCTTCAGCGCTCGGCGTTTGAGGGGTGTCACGCATGTCTAAACTTTGATGGTGACAGAGCCTCAAAAGAAGCTGCGGCTCGTCCTGATCGACGGCCATTCGCTGGTGTATCGGGCGTTCTTCGCGCTTCCTTCACTGACCGACCGGAACGGGCGCGTGGTCAACGCCGCCTACGGGTTCACCTCCATGCTGTTGCTGGCCCTCCAGGAGCACCCCGATTACGTGCTGGCGTCCTTCGATCTGGGCGGGCGGACCTTCCGGCACGAGGAGCTGGAGCAATACAAGGCCAACCGGCGGCCGACCCCACCCGAGCTGTCGCACCAGTTTCCACTCACCCGCGACATCGTGCGCGCCTTCGGCATCCCGATCTATGAGCTCCAGGGCGTGGAAGCCGATGACATCATCGGCACGCTGGTGACCCAGGCCCGCGACCAGGGCCTGCACAGCACGATCGTGACCGGCGACCTGGACGCGTTGCAGCTGGTGAACGACGACGTCGACGTGCTCACCAGCAAACGCGGTGTGTCGGAGACCGTGCTCTACACCCCCGACCGAGTCCGCGAGCGCTATGGGCTCGAGCCGGTGCAGACGGTGGATCTGAAAGGACTGGTCGGCGACGTGTCGGACAACATCCCGGGCATCCGTGGCATCGGCGAGAAGACGGCGATCAAGCTGATCCAGGAGTTTGGCTCGGTCGAAAATCTGGTCCAGAGCCGGGCCAGCGTCACCCCCCCGAAGGTCAAGAAACTGCTGGAAGAATTCGGCGAGCAGGCGCTGCTGAGCAAGAAGATGGCCACCATCGTGCGCAGCATCGATGTCACGCTCGACCTGACGCGCGGCTCGGCGCAGGACTACCGGCCCGATGCCGCCCGCACCATGCTGGCCGATCTCGGCTTTCGCAGCCTGGCGGCGCGGGTGCCCACCACCTGGCGCGATGGCAGCACGATGTCGGCGCCACCCATCTTCGCCCCGCTGAACGACCAACCGCGTCAGGATCAGCCGGCACAGCCCACGCTGGCCCTCGAAAGCGGGCCCGCCGAGGCGGTGACCATCGTCCGGCAACCGGCCGAGCTCGAGCGCCTGGTGACGGCCTTTGCCGCCGCCGACCGGGCAGGCTTCCAGGTGGTCACGGTCGATGACGTACCGCGC
>VBDZ01000150.1 GCA_005881215.1 Chloroflexota bacterium
GCTGCATTGTCAGCAAGCCATCTTTCGATGAGAAATATCGATCGCGAACCCGGCGCACGTCGTCCTTGGGGATGACGATCTTGCTTTGATTCCAGTAGTCGTTGAGGGACAGGTTCGCGCTGCCGTAGGCATACACGGCGCGAATGCCGGATTCCTGCAGGCCGCGCACCCCCGCGTCGGGGTGTTCCGGGGTGTTGTTGATATGCGACCAATCGAGGAGCGTCGTAATGCCGGCGTTGATGCATTCCAGAGCGCCGGCGAGGTTGCTGGCGTAGACATCGTCAGGCCGATAGAGCGGCGCGAAGGTGTCCAGGACCTCGACAAAATAATCATCGAGGGTGGCGTTCGGCGCGCAGCCTCGGATGGCGCACTCCCAGGTGTGCCGGTGCGTGTCGATCAATCCGGGGATGACGATGTCCCCGCTGACGTCGATGACCTGGGCATCCGCCTGGATGTTGGGAGCGATCTGCACGATCTTGTCGCCCTCGATCAGGACGTCGCCTTTCGGCAGGTTACCAACGTCAGGATCCATCGAGACGACGGCACCGCCGCGTAGCAACAACCGGTCAGCCATGCTCATTCCTCCTCTGGTCAGCGATCCGACGAAAGACGAAACCTCTCAACCTGACGAATGACGGCGGCCGAGTCGAACCAGGCGTTCTCGCGCGCGATCAGACCATCACGCAGATCGAAGACATGCAGGAGACGAACGCTGACTGGAGCGCCGCCGCCGGCGATGCCGGCAAACTCGCCGACGACATGGCCGGTGAGCGTGGACTCGTCGATGACGTGCTCGCCGCAGTGGAAGCGCATGACGCTGCGCAGGTTCAGGTCCGGGATCGCCTGCAGGATGCCGCCGTAGGCCTCGGCGACCGCCTGCTTGCCCCGGAACGGTGATCCCATATGGGTCACGTCGTCCCAGACGATGTCTTCGGTATAGGTGGCGAGCGTCGCCTCGATATCGTGAGCATTCTCTGCGGCGAAATGGCGATCGATGACATCGAGCGCGGCTTCGACGGCCATCCTGCCCAGCTTACCCTTCCTCCGTTCAGCTGACGTTGAGGCAACGATAGACCGGGTCGGGGACAAGGTCAAGGATATTTGCTACCTTGGCCCGAAGGAGGTGTCGAGCAATGGGCAGGACATTCGGCTTGATGGGCGTCGACTGGGAGCAGCGGGTCGACTTCGAACGGCTTCGTGTGGCGCGGCTGGATCGCATCAAGGGGCTGCTCCGGGCGTCGGAGCTGGGGTCGCTGGTCTGCTTCGATCCCAACAACATTCGCTACATCACGAGCACGCTGATCGGGACCTGGAGCAACGACAAGTTCGTGCGCTGGTCGCTGCTGATGCAGGACCGCGAGCCCATCATGTGGGATTTCGGCTCTGCCGCCCGCCACCATCAGATCTACTGCCCATGGCTTGATACCCGGTCGCGGGCGGGCATCACCAATTTCCGCGGTGGCATCCGTCCGGAGGCGGGCCGGGCTGAAGACGTGGCGCACAAGATCAAAGTGGAGTTGGAGCAGGCGGGCCTGCTAAACGAGCCGGTCGGCCTCGACATCGTCGAGCCGCCCATCATGTTCGCTCTGCAAAAGGAAGGGCTCAGGGTGGTCGACGGGCAGCAGCTCATGCTACAGGCCCGCATGATCAAGAGCGAAGACGAGCTGGTTCTGCTCGATACCGCCTGCATGATGGTCGACGCCGCCTACGAAGAGCTGTACAAGGTGATGGGGCCGGGCATGAAGGAGAACGAATGCGTCGGCCTCGTCGCCAAAACCCTCTATGACCTCGGCTCGGAACACGTCGAAGGGGTCAACGCCATCTCGGGTGAGCGGACCCATCCCCATCCGCACATCTACAGCGACCGCGTGATGCGACCGGGTGATCCGGTGTTCTTCGATATCCTGCACGCCTACAACGGATACCGCACCTGCTACTACCGCACGTTTGCGATTGGAAGCGCGTCGACGGCACTGGTCGACGCCTATGCTCGCTGCCGTTATTACCTCGACGATGCCATCAGCCGGGTGACGCCCGGCGCCACGACGGCTGAGGTCGCCGAGGCATTCCCGCGGGCGGAGGAATTCGGCTTCCCCAACGAGGAGGCGGCGTTCGCGCTTCAGCTGGGGCACGGTGTCGGTCTCTCGATCTGGGAGAAGCCGGTAATCAGCCGGCTGATTGCACCCGAGCATGCCGATGTGATTCAGGAAGGCATGGTGTTTGCGCTCGAGACCTACTGGCCGGCTTCAGATGGCTATCAAGCGGCGCGCATCGAGGAACAGCTGATCGTGACGAAGACCGGCGCGGAAGTGATTACGCGGTTCCCCGCCGAGCAGCTGCTTGTCGCCGGCCAGCGCTATCAGACGGTTGCCGGCCCGCTGCCCAGGATGCGGGAGCGCCAGTCCAATCTGAACCGCGCGGATGGCCTTCTCAAAGAAAAGGTCAAGCCTGACGGTGCCGACCGACCACAGGCCAGATCGCCTGAACCGGCTGGTCGCCAGCGTTCCGGCGCCGATGCGGCGTCACCGAGGGAAACGCAACCGAGTCTTCGGGGCCAAGCACGTCGTCGTCGAAGTTCACGATAACCAGGCGATAGAGTGACCTGAAATCAAGGAGAAGGAGGATCACATGGGAAGGATCATCGTCACTGAGTTCATCTCGCTCGACGGCGTTATCGAGGCCCCGGGCGGTGGCGAGAAATTCAAGCACGCCGGTTGGACCTTCAAGTTCAACCGCGGAGAGGATGGCGATAAATTCAAGGTCGATGAAACACTCTCGTCCGCCGCCTTGCTTCTGGGACGCGTGACCTATGAGGGTTTCGCCGCAGCCTGGCCTACCAGGGACGGCGAGTTCGCAGACAAATTCAACGCCATGCCAAAGTATGTCGTCTCTGCGACGCTGACGAAGCCCACCTGGAATAACTCGACAGTCCTCAAGGGCGACGTCGCGGACCAGGTCGCGAAGCTGAAGCAGAAGCAGCCCGGCAACATCGTGGTGCACGGCAGCGCCCGGCTCGTGCAAACGCTGCTCGAGCACGACCTGGTCGATGAGCTTCGGCTGATGGTGTTCCCTGTCGTCCTGGGAACCGGAAAGCGCCTGTTCGGCGAAGCCAGCGACATGAAAACACTACGGCTCACCAACTCGAAGGTGGTTGGCGACGGCGTGGCAATCTTCACCTATGAGCCGGTGCGTGCAAAAGCGACAGCGGCGGCCGCACCCGCGTCGCGTGCGTCACTGAGCGATCGCTAGGTTGTGCGGGGGGTGTTCGCTCCCTCCTTGACGCGATTACGCCTTCCTTTTTCGGTCCCTCTCAGGGACGAGCCGCTTCCGGCTGCCGTGCCGATGCCGCCTGGTTTTGGAGGACCCGCAGGACCAGCTGCTTGAGCGTGGCGCGTTCCGGTGGGCTGAGCCCGGCTAGCAGTTCCTCTTCAAGCTTCGCCATGCCCCGCTCGGCGCGCTCCCGGACTTTCTTGCCGCGTGGGGTGATCTCGACGATGTGCCGACGGCGGTCGTCAGGGTCTCGTCGGCGGGCGATCGAGCCGGCCGCCTCCAGCGCGTTGAGCAGCAGGACGAGATTGTTTTCGTCCATGTGAAGACTTTCGGCGAGGCGCTGCTGGGGGACGCCGCGGTCGTCCAGGTTGGTCAGCGCCATGTAGTCTTTGACGCTCATCCCAGGCAAGGTCTCCTCCGCCTTGCGGTAGACCGTCTTCGACAGCTTGGCCAGAAGGACGGCCAGCCTGGGGCTCTCCGAAGCAGTCATTTGTATTCAATTTAGCACATTTCCCCGCGCCGCGTGATAATACGCTTTGTAGTGACTATCCCGGCATCCCCATAATCAAGGAGTTGTGAGAATGGACCAGCAAGCTGTCGTCTTGATCAATGCCTTTGAGGTCCCCAGCGGTGAGGACGAATCGTTCCTGGTCGGCTGGGAACGAAGCCATGATTTCCTGCTGAGCCAGCCTGGGTACCGGTCGAGTCAGCTGCACAAGAGCACGGAGACCAGCGCCGATTTCCGCTATGTCAACGTCGCCGTCTGGGATTCCGAAGAGGCCTTTCGGGCAGCCACTTCGCGACCCGAGTTCCGCGACATCAGCATCGAATATCCGCTCCATTCATCGGTTTATGAAGTGGTAAGCGCCGACCAGCGATGGGTCTCGCGGGCGCACTGAAAGCAACGATGAGTACCCAGCTGAGAATGACCGCGCAACGACCTCGTTCCGGCGGGCACCTGACGGAGGGGCTCAGCCGCTGGCAAACCATCATCGTGGTTTCCGGGACCATGCTGGCGCTGCTGCTGGCCGCCCTCGATCAAACGATCGTTGGCACCGCCATGCCCCGCATCGTGGCGGACCTCAACGGCTTGCCCTACTACG
>VBDZ01000151.1 GCA_005881215.1 Chloroflexota bacterium
GTGGCCCTGATCGGGGCCAACGGCGCCGGTAAATCCACCATCCTGAACACCCTGTCAGGCGTCGTCCGGCCGTTAGCGGGCACGGCGCGCTTCGAAGGGCTCGACCTGACCACGGCGGCCCCCGAGAAGATCGTGCGCCAGGGCCTGGTGCAGGTGCCGGAAGGACGCGAGATCCTCGCCCGACTGACCGTTCGCGAGAACCTCGACCTCGGCACCTGGGTTCGGCGCGACCGGGGCGCCGTCCAGCGAGAGATCGACGGCCTGATGCAGCAGTTTCCGATCCTGCGAGATCGACAGCACCTCCCAGCCGGACAGCTATCGGGTGGCGAGCAACAGATCCTGGCCATCGCTCGCGGTCTGCTGGCGCGCCCTCGGCTCCTGCTCCTCGACGAGCCGTCGCTGGGGCTGGCGCCGCAGATGGTCGACACCGTGTTCGAGATCATCCAGCGGATCCACGGCGAGGGCGTAACGATTCTGCTGGTCGAGCAGAACGCGCTCCGCGCGCTCGAGATCGCGGATCGCGCCTACGTCGTCGAAACCGGCCGCATTTTGCTCAGCGGAACCGGCGCCGCGCTGCGCCGAAACCCGGACGTCCAGAAAGCCTACCTCGGCGGCTGAGGAGCGGACCGTGGGAGCGTGATTCGGCAGATCGCCCTCAGCGCCGCGGTCCTCGTAATAGCGACGATCCTCCTCTACCCCCGGATCGGCGGTGCCCTGTGGGTGTGGCTGGCCGTCGCTGCCGTAATTTGGGCGATTGCCGTGGTCATCATTCGTGCGCGGCGTTGAGGTTCAGGCAGGAATAATCCGCCAGCTCGACTGATAGATCCGGTCGTGTAGCTCCGCAGTGGCGATGGCCCAGAGGACCGGACGGTGGTGCTCCGCGTCCTGGCGCGAGGTTACCTGCATGGGCCAGGCGACGAGCGTCGGGGCTCGCGGATTGACCGGTCCGCCGGCGACGAGATGCGGGTGCGTAAACCCCTGCGGGAACACCGCGCTAATCGTCAGCGGCTGAAGAACGCTGCCGCTTATTCGGTTGGTCGACTGCGAGAGCTCGGGCCAGGTCATGACCCACGACCCGACCGATCCGCCGTGGCCATCCGGCCCCGGCGGCCAAACCGAGACCGCGCCGGTGCCGCGCAAGAGAGAGGCGTTGAGCTGCTGCAGAACCTCGACCGCGATCGGTGTCAGGAGCTCGAAGGCTGCCTCGTAACGTCGATCGCGATCGGACCCCGATACGCCCTCGTACGCGTCTTCCCGTAAGTCCTTCAGATGCCGCTGGAGCCCATCCAGCCACACGGATTGACTCTGGAGTTTCATGAGGTGATTATCCGCGCCGCGCCCAGACCCGGACGTCCAGAATGCTTATCTCGGCGGCTAGCTCCCTCGAATTCCCTCCCCCGCTCGCGGGGGAGGGCAGGGTGGGGGCCCGCGGGTAGGGCGGCGCGAATGGTTTCTAGTACTTCATCCGTCTCCGTGAGGACCTGGTTGTCCCAAAACCTTAGAACCCGATACCCGCGGGACGCTAGCCACGCCGTCCGTCGATCATCTTGCATCGATGAAGCGGCATGCTGGCTTCCGTCGACCTCAATTACCACACGTGCTTTGCGACACGCGAAGTCAACGACGTACTGGCCGATGGGGACTTGGCGGCGAAACCGTTGTCCTGCAATCTGATCGCGACGCAGTCGCATCCAGAGACGTTCTTCAGCATCCGTCATCGTGGATCGAAGCCCGCGGGCGCGTTCAATATCCGAGCGGGACGCCGAGTACACCGGACCCTACTGTACGGGAAGCCCCCACCCTGCCCTCCCCCGCAAGCGGGGGAGGGAAAAGTAGGCGCCCCCACCCTGCCCTCCCCCGCAAGCGGGGGAGGGATAATGCGCCGGTGACCCGTTTCTACGAGGACTTCCACGTTGGCGACGTCATCGACGTCGGTTCGGTCACGGTCGGCGAGGCGGACATCATTGCCTTCGCCCGCCAGTATGACCCGCAACCGATGCACACAGATCCGAGGGCAGCCGAATTCACGATCTACGGTGGCTTGATCGCGAGCGGCTGGCACACGGTCGCGCTCTTCATGCGGCTCCTCGTCGAGAACCTCGTCGCAAAAACCAGCAGCCTCGGTTCGCCCGGCGTGGAAGAATTGCGCTGGCCGCTGCCGGTGCGCCCGGGCGACACCCTGCATGGCTCAATGGAGATCCTCGAGACGCGCGCCTCCAACAGCCGGCCGTCGATGGGCATCGTGCGCTGGCGGGGCACCGTCCGCAACCAGGACGGCAAACTCGTCATGACCCTGATCGGCACCAACTTCTTCGGCCGCCGGCCGAGTTAGCCCGCGATCGGCAGCGCTAGTCGGTCGGGTTGAAGACCGCCCAGGCTTCCTCGATCAGGCCGCTGTCGTCCAGGTGCATCACGTGGACAATCCGCCGGCGGTCGCCCTCCTGCTCCGCCTCGAGGAGAGCCACCGCGTGATCGTCGCTCACCAGGACGTCATGCACGTGCCAGGTGGTCTTGACTTCCTGGTTCTGCTTTTTGACCTCGTCCCTGATCGCGGCTTTGCCCCGAAATTCCCGGCCCCGCATCTGGCTGTGGAAGACTCCGTTGTCGGCCCATGCCGCTTGAACTGATCCCTCGTAATCACCTTTCGCGCTCAGGTCGTAGCTTTTGCGAATTCGTGCCCGCTTCTGTTCGCTGGTCGCTTTCGTTCCTGTTCCTGCCATCGCTTCCTCCTCGAGAATCTCGATTGCGTCCGTTGGGCAGCACCTCGGCCGACTATACGCCTCGATCTCATGACGACCCCGTGATACGCGAGAAGAAGACATCGGTCGGCCCGTTGCGGCTTTGCGGTCTAGCCTGAACGAAGACGGCACCAAATCCATCCGGCAATCCGACCACACCCATGTAATCACCGATGAAGGGCCCGAGATTTCCTCTGGGGGCGGTGCGGAGGTCGAAGGGCCCGGCGGCATGGCGGTGAACCCAGTGGGCGCCCCGATCGCGTGAGGTGCTGAACCAGACGTCGGTATCGAGCCGTGAGCTGCCCGAGACAAAGTGGCGAACGTCAAACCACAGCATGCCGACGGTTGCATCACCGGCCACCGCCAGGGTTGGAAGGAATGCTTCGGGTTTCTGCCGCACCACCACCTGCGCTGGGCGCCAGTGGCGGCCGGCATCTTCCGACCGGGCGACCAGGATGGTCGAGAAGTCGGCGTGGTTCTCGAACCAGGCCACGTAGACCGCGTTGCCCGCCGCGGTCGCGACGATGTCCTGGCCGAAGAAGCGCAGCTGGGCGCCGCTGCCCGGATCGACGGCATTCGTGTACGTGAAATTCGCGGCGTCGACCGGCGCCGACCAGCTCTGCCCCTGATCGGTCGAGCGCAGCACCCGGATCTTTACCGGCAACGGCGGCGGATGGGGCGTGCTCGGGAGTGACGAGCCTTCGACGAACACGTCGAGTAGCACGCCGCCTGCCGTCATCAGCAGCTGATTCTGCTGCGCTTCATCCTGGCCGCTGTAGATTGGGGCCGGTTTCGACCAGGTTCGGCCGGCGTCGGTGGTCCGTGCGAAGACCACCTGGTCCACCGGCGACACGCTGCTGGCGGTCGCGCCGTACTCGGCCCACACCACGTACCCGTAGCCGGGACGTCGGGGGTCGGCCAGGATCGTCTCTTTATCGGGGAAGCTCGGCGGCATGGTCGCACTTTCGACGACGGCCGGACGCTCCCAGGTTGCCCCGTGGTCACGCGAGATGCTGACGACAATGTCCCTCGTGGTGCCGGCGGCGGTTCGCGGTCGCACGACAAGGGCCGAGACGTAAACCACGCCGTCCCGGCCGATCGATACCCACGGATCGCCCGCGTGCACATATAGGCCGCCGGTGCAGGCCAGGACCGAGGGTAGGGCGGCACGAGTCCAGCTGGTGCCGCCGTCATGGCTGACCGCCACGACGATGCCCACATCGTCGGGCGAACGATTCTCCTGCCAGGCCGCGACGAGCTCTCGCGGATCCCCCGGATCGACGGCAAGCGACGGTTCGCCCGGATGATCCGGCGCCTGCGGTCTCGTCGAGCAGGCGGCCGGCAGGTCAATCGGACCGCTGATGAGGTGCGGCGGCGGTAGGCTGGGCTCTTTGAGCTGGCCACTGTCGCAGCCGGCAAGCGCGAGCAGCGCCGCCAGCGCAGCGGCCCCCCGGGCGCGCATGAGCTAGCAATCTTAGTGGTTGAATGGCGGCAGAACCATGTATCCATTCGAACGGTTCACTAACGAGGCCAAGGGTGTATTGGCGCTTGCACAGGAGGAGGCTGAGCGGTCTCGGCTCGCATACATCGGTACTGAGCACCTGGTCATCGGGCTGATCCGCCAGGAAGGCCTGGGCGGGCGAGCGCTACTGAGCCTCGGCCAGAGCGTCGACGGCCTGCGGAAGACCATGCTGGAGGTCCTCGGAGACAGCGAAGCCCGAGTTGTCCAACAGATCATCCCGACGTCTCGAGTGAAGACCATCATTGAGATGTCGTTCGACGAAGCCCGGCGCTTGCTGGAAGGCGAAGGCCTGGGTGCCTCGATGCTGGCGTCATCGGGGGTGACGGTCGACAAGGTTCGCGCCGAGGTCGACCGGCTCCGGGCCGCCGGGATCAGCGAGCACGTCGGCGAGCCTCCAACCAGAATGCACCGGAAGCGACGCCACTTCGAGCTGGCCGACGCTCGCGGCGAAACGATCGAAGTCGACCTGGCCTTTCCGCCGGAGTATTCCGAAGAGGACTGCCAGGCGGTGACCGACCGCATCAAGGCAGTGTTTCGCGGACCCTAGCGGCCTCGCTCGACGCTAGGCGGTCATCCGCCAGCTCGGCGGGAGTTGCCGGCCGGTTCCCGACTGGATGCACGAGGCGAGCAGATCGTCCATCGCCGCATGATCCAGCGGTTTCGACAGATAGAACCCCTGGCCGGCGTGGCAGCCCATCGCGTTCAATGCCGCCAGCTGTTCCGGTCGCTCGATGCCTTCCCCGATCGTCATCAGCCCCAGGCTGTTCGCCAGCCCGATGATCGCCCGCAGGATGGCGCCGTCGGCTAGCCCGCTGCCAATTCCAGCCACGAAGGAGCGATCCATCTTCAGGATGTCGACCGGGAAGTCCCGCAGATGTCCCAGCGATGAGTAACCGGTGCCGAAATCGTCCAGCGCGAGGCGGATGCCTCGGCCGCGCAGGTCCTGCAGGGTCCGGGCCACGGGCTCCGTATCCGCCATCAGCACGCTCTCGGTCAACTCCAGAATCAGGGATTGTGGGTCGAGCCCAGCGGCATCGATGGCGTCCATGACTTCGGTGATCAGATCCGGGTGTTGCAGCTGACGACCGGAGACGTTGACGCTGATCTGCATGGCGGGCGTCGATGGGTACCGAACCTGCCAGCGGCGTCCGTCACGGGCTGCCTGCTGCAGGACCCAGCGCCCGAGCTCCACGATCACGCCGCTCTGCTCGGCGACCCCGATGAAGTCGGCCGGGTAGAGCAAGCCACGTCGCGGATGGTTCCATCGGACGAGCGCCTCGACGCTGTGGACCGCGCCGCTCTCCAGCATCACCACCGGCTGGTAATGGACCACGAACTGCTTCTCGCTGAGCGCGGTGTGGAGGTCGTACTCGAGCTCCATCCTCTCCAGGGCGGCACTTGCCAGCGATGCCTCATATTCCACGTAGCGGGCCTTGCCTTTGGACTTCGCGATGTACATCGCCACGTCGGCGTTGCGAACCAGATCATCGGCCGCTTCCTCACCGGTCACGAGGCCGGCGATCCCGATGCTGGCATGCATCGAGATCTCCTTGCCGCCGATGGCAAACGGTGGGACCAGCTGGCGCGTGATCCGGTCGGCGACCCGCAGGGCGATCTGTTCGTCCTCCATGTTTTTCAGCAGCACCGCGAACTCGTCGCCCCCCAGGCGAGCCACCGTGTCGCCCGGGCGGAGCGTCGAAGCGATACGGGCACCAACCGCAGCCAGCAGTTGGTCGCCGATGTCGTGACCGAGGGTGTCATTGACCGCCTTGAAGTCGTCGAGATCGAGGAAGAGCACCGCAATCCGGTGGTCGGCGTCGGCGTTCAACGCGTGGTCCAGGTGAATACGGAAGGCGGCTCGGTTGGGAAGGTTGGTCAGCGAATCATGAAAGGCCTGGTGGGTCAGCTTCTCCTCCAGGCTCTTGCGCTCGCTGACATCACGCGTGTTGAGGACCAGGCCCTGCACCGCCGGCAGCCCGAGCAGATTGGTCATGGTCACCTCGACCGGGCAGTAGGAGTCGTCTTCCCGGCGAAGCCGGCATTCGATCGCGATCGGAGGGCCGATGATGTTGATCGCCTCGTCGATCTTGCGCAGCACCTGGGTGCGATCGTCCGGGTGGACGAGCTCGCCGAACGGGGTTCCGATCAATTGCGTGTCGTTGAAGCCGAGGATGCGTTCCACTGAGGCGCTCTGGTACCGGATCAGTCCATCGCCGCCGATCAAGGTGATCACGTCAGACGAGTTTTGAACCAGCGAGCGAAAGTGCTCCCGACCCTTGGCGAGGGCGGCGGCATTGGCCTCCAACTGTCGGTTGAGAGTCAGGTTGTCGTTCAGCGTCAGGAACTGCCGGACGACGACCAGGCCGATCACGACGAACAGGCACCAGAAGATGACGGGATCGAGCTCACCGGGCTGCAGCTCTTCGAAGCCGGCAACGACCGCGGCGGCGCCCACCGGAAGGTAGGGAAGCAACAGCCGCAAACGTCCTGGCGGCCCTGGCGAGGTTGCCGCCAACGCGGGGGTCGACGCGGAGACGAAGGCAGCGATGGCGATCAACAGGTAGCCGGCGGCCCAGCCGGCATCGACCACGTTTCCAGGCCCGTACGTATTGGTCGTGGTCAGGTAGGCAAAGCCGCTATCGGCGAGGAGATTGGCCAGCAATCCACCGGCGAGCAAGTAGAGGGGCAGTCGCGTTGTCCTCGGGGCGCGGGCCGCCAGGATGATGATCATGGTGGCGATCACGACGTCGCTGGTGGGGTAGGCAAGACTGATCAGTTGGGCCCAGATGCTGTCCGACCCACCGCGATAGACCGTGCCCAGCACGGTTGCCCAACTGACGATCAGGAGTGAGCCGGCAATCAGGAGCCCATCGAGGATCGTTCGCGCCAGCGAGGTCAGCCGCGACGGCGCCGACGGGAAGCAGAGAACGCCGGCAATGGCGAACGGCACGGCCGACAGGTAGCCCACGTCCGCCGGCGAGGGGAACGGCACCTGCCGGCCGAGGAGCAGCTCGTAGTAGGACCAGGCGACCTCCCCCAGGCCCCAGCAAAAGGCTGAGACGCTGATCAGCGCCCAGGCGATCCGGGTGCGGTGGCGATGTCGGAAGGCGGCGTAGGCGGAGGCGCCGGCCGCGATGAAGGCGATGACGAACTCACCCAGGTCGTCGAATCGTTGCGTGCTCTCGATGCCGCCCCAGGAAAACGTCAGCCAGGCGGCGAAGAGTAGGGAAACAGCTGCCCATCCGGTGAGCACGAACAAAAGGCGGCGGTTGATTGCCATAAATCGGGGCCTTAAGAATCAACCAGCCGCCTCAGCAATCCCGAAGTAGCCGCGATGGTCGTTAATCGAACTGCGACGCCGCCGTTTCAGAGCCCTAGCGGGCCGCTTCCCCCACCGTCACGGTGAGCTCCTTGACCTCGCCGGCTCGAACCACTTTGACCTTCTGAGAGGCGCCGACCGTGGTCTTGCGAAGTCCCGCGTACAGGTCCTCGAGGCTATCGGTCACCGTGCCGTCCAGCGCGAGCAGCGTATCCCCCTGCATCAGGCCAGCTTTGTCGGCCGGGCTCTGGGGCTCGACCGCCACGATCAGCAGCCCACTCTCCTGGTTCACTCGAGCCTTGACGGCGTCCGGGAGGGGCACTTCCTGAGTGCCGATGCCGAGGTAGGGTCGCTTGATCCGGCCATCGGTGCGAAGGCTCTGCACCACCCGCTCGGCGACGTCCATCGCGATCGCGCGACCGTCGCCTCGGCCGAAGACCCAGCTGTTCATCCCGACCGCCCGCCCTTCGACGTCAACCAGCGGGCCGCCGCTGAAACCGGGATACAGCGGCGCATTCGTCTGGATCAGGTGCTCGATCTCGCTGCCTCGCCAGCCGCGCCAGGAGGATGAGACGGCGCTGATGGTGCCGAAGGTCGCCTTCAGGCTGCCGGGACGGCCGATCGCCAGCACGATCTGGCCAGGTTTGAGGCCGTCGACCTTCGCCCGCGGCATTGCCGGGGCGGACAATCCATCGACCTTGAGGAGAGCCAGGTCGGTGGCCGGATCGCGACCGACCAGGGTGGCCTTCGAGGTCTTGTCATCGACCACGACGGTGATGTCGTCCTCCTGCTCAACGACGTGGTTGGCGGTCAGGACATGGCCGCTGTCCCAGACGATGCCGGTGCCGGCGCGACCGCGGCGCGCGTCCACCCGGACCACACTCTTGCTGGCCTTGTCGACCAGCTGCTCGATTTCCTGCGAAAGATCTTTGAGAGAACCCATTTGGCTTTCGTTGCTCCTTACCCGCGAAGTTCGATGACTTGACAATAGGTTCGGAGTGCCATCGCTGCCCTCACCCGGATGGCCGGGAAGGTACCCGGATGTTTGGCCAGGAACGCGTTAGGGAGTCAGGCGTTCGGCCAGGTACTTCACCGCGATCGGGTAGCGATACTCGATCCCGTCGTGGGTGGCGTCGAAGAGCTCGAAGAAGAGGTCGGTCACCCCGATCGCCTCGAGCGCGCGCCGGAAGGCCTCTGCGCCGAGGTCGAGGAAATACTGGTCGCGATTGCCGGCGTCGATGTAGATGGCGCGCAGTCGGCGCAGCGCCTCGGCATGCCTGGGGACCATGCGAACCGGGTCCCAGTGCAGCCAGCGCTCCCAGACATCCGGGATCTGCCGGCCGGTCGCGGGATCGTATGGGAGCCGGACCGCTCCATCGTCATCGGTGGAGTAGCACGCCGCCATGCACCAGTCGTTCAGCAGCTCACCGTCGCCCTCCCTGCTGAAGGCGGGACGGCTGCGGAAGTCTTGCCAGAATTGGTCGAATGATCCCTGGTACTTGTCGCGGAGTGTGCGCACCGACTTGGGAAAGCCGGTCGCGTAGCAGAGCTCGAAGAGCGCATCGCCCGCATGGGTCGCCAGGCCGCCGAATAGATCCGGCCGCAGCATCGGCGTCACCATCGCGCCGTAGCCGCCGCTCGACTTTCCCATGATCCCCCGGTGACGTGCCTCCGTCCGGGTGCGGTAGTGGCCGTCGACCCAGGGCACCACCTCATCGCACAGATAGGTGTGATACCGACCGGTCCCCGGCGAGTCCAGGAACTGGCTCCCGCCGAGCGACGTCCAGCAGTCGACATAGATAAGGATGCAGTGCGGTGCCCCGCCCGCGGCGAACTGGGCGTCGGCGAGCTCGGGAAAGTTCTGCCGGAAGGCCGGCCGGTTGCGCCACATGTCGAGCTGGCCGGTCAACCCCTGAATGACGTAGATGCTCGGGTAGCGGCGCTTCGGGTCCGCCTCGTAGCCAGGCGGCAGATACACCCACAGCGGACGCCGGTGGGGATCGCCAAGCGGATTGTTCTTCAGCACCTCGCTCTCGAAGGTGTGCTCGTCGTAACGTCCCCTGGGTTCGAACGACCAGGGCGGCATATCCGGCATCGTGCGACTATAAAGCGTGGCGACGACCCGCTGCAGTTGGGCCGAAGGGGATCCGTTGATGCTCGAGTACCACGACCGTGAGTGGGGCGTGCCGGTTCACGACGATCGCCTGCTGTTCGAGTTCCTGGTGCTGGAAGGCGCCCAGGCGGGGTTGAGCTGGATGACGATCCTGCGAAAGCGCGAGGGCTACCGGCAGGCGTTTCGCAAGTTCGAGCCGAAAGCCGTCGCGCGCTTCAACGACGCGACCGTCAGCCGCCTTCTTCAATCGCCCGCCATCGTGCGCAACCGCCGCAAGATCGAGAGTGCCGTGAAGAACGCCCGAGTCGTGTCGGCGATTGCCACCGAGGCCGGTTCGTTTGATCGCTATGTCTGGTCGTTCGTCGGCGGCCGCCCGCGCCGAAACACCTGGAAGAGGCTGGCGGCGATCCCGGCGGAAACCCCAGAATCGCGCGAACTGAGCAAAGACTTGCTGCGGCGCGGCGCGACCTTTGTCGGGCCCACCATCTGTTATGCGTTCATGCAGGCGACCGGGCTGGTCAACGACCACCTGGTCACGTGTTTCCGCTACCGGCAGCTTCTCAATTCCGGCTAGCGCGCATGGCAGCCCGCATTTCGGTCGGGATCGAATCCAGGACCTGCTGCGTGTGACTCATCCCCAGCCGGGTGGCGCCTGACTCGAGCATCGCCACCGCATCCTCGTAATAGAGGATGCCGCCGCTGGCCTTGACGCCGAGATTCGGACCCACCGCGGCGCGGATCAGGGTCACGTCGTGGAGGGTTGCGCCGTGTCCGAGGTAGCCGGTCGAGGTCTTGACGAATGCCGCCCCGGCTTCCACGGCCAGCCCGCATCCGAGCCGCTTCTCGTCGTCCGTCAGGCGGGCGCATTCGAGGATCACCTTCACCGGACGGCCGCCTGCCGCCGCGACGACACTGGCGATATCGGCCCGGACGGCATCGCTTTCCCGGTCCTTCAGCCGCCCGATATCGATCACCATGTCGATCTCGGTAGCGCCATCGGCGACCGCCAGGGCGGCCTCGTGGGCTTTGGCGTCCACGTGGGCGGCGCCAAAGGGGAAGCCGACCACTGCGGCGATCCCGACCCCACTCCCCTTCAGCACATCACTCGCCTGGGTCACCCAGTTCGAGTTCAGGCACGCGGTGGCGCACTGGTTGCGTCGGGCGATCTCACACGCCATCAGCACGTCGTGCTGCGTCGCCGCCGGATCGAGGAGCGTGTGGTCGATTCGGGCGGCCAGCTCGGCACGGGACCATGATCGACTCACGGCTTCAGCGTACGCCGCGCCGATCGCATGCGAGCGATGCTTGGGCTACGACCAGGGCGTGACCGGACGCGGCTGCAGCCCGCCGTCGACGTAGACCGCATCGACCTTTTCGTCGTAGAAGCACAGGAGGTTCTCGATCTTGGGGCACTCCGGAATCGGCGCCGGGTAACTCCACACGATGTCCTTGAACTCCCTGCCGTTGACGTTGACCGACCAGTAGGCGGCCTTGCCCTTGTAGGGGCAACGGGTCGAGGTGCTCGTCGGGGTCAAGAGGTCGAGCCGCGCATCGACTTTGGGGATGTAATACCGAGTCGGCAGGCCGGTCTCGAACAACAGCCGGGGCCGGTTCGTTTCCGCGACCACGACGCCGCCCACCACGATCTTCACGTGACGCGAACTGTGCAGGACGTCCACCCGATGGTAGGGATCACGGGGATGGACGAACACCTCGTCATCTTCCTCGAACCAGGCGTCCATCTTGTCCCAGTAGAAGGCGACGTAGTCCTTCAGGTCGGCCCGCTCGGGTTGCAGGTAGCGCCAGGCGGCTTTTTCGGCGATACGATCTCCCACCTTGACCGAGTAGAAACTTGCCTCACCCCTGCCGGCATGCGAGCTGGTGAAGCTGGTGGGTACGAACAGATCCTCGCGGACGTCCTTGGCCGGGAAGTAGTAGACGGCCAGCCGCTTCTGCTCCAGCATCAGCATCACCGCGCGACTATCGGCGACGGTGACCCCGCCGAACATCACGCGCACGCGCCGCTGGGTCGGTTCGAAGAGAATCCCGTCGTCCGCGACGGGCCGTTGACCTAGGTTTTCGACGACCCGGTCTTCAAGAGCCTTTGCCATAGCGAGCTTCCTCCCTGGACTTTCGGTTCGGTGTCAATCGATGCCTGATCAGACTTTAGACCGACGTGACAGCTGGCCTCGCCGCGCTTTTCCAGGTAGCGCTGGTGGTACTCCTCCGCCGGATAAAAGGCCGCTGCCGGGATGATTTCGGTGACGATGCGCCGGCGGTGTTCCGGCTGCTGGGCCTGGAGCGACGCGACGGCGGCTGCCTGTTGCGGTGGATCACTGAAAAAGATGGCCGAGCGATATTGGGTGCCGAAATCCCAGCCCTGCCGGTTCTTGGTCGTTGGATCGTGGATCCGCCAGAAGGTATCGAGCAATAACTCGTAGGAGACTTTCTTGGGGTCGTAGTCGACCCGCACCGCTTCCGCGTGCCCCGTCCGACCGGTGCAGACCTGCTTGTACGTCGGATACTCCGCGGTGCCTCCGGTATAGCCGACGGTGGTTGCGGTTACACCAGGGATTTCCCGAAATGCCGCCTCGACACCCCAGAAGCAGCCGGCCGCAAACACGGCGGTACTCGCCACCCTTAATCCAATCGCCGACGGCCTCAGGACATTCCATTTCCGCATAACGCCACCCGGTAGGTACTCGCGTGCGACGGCTTTTGGCCGAGGTGTCGATAACGATGGTGCTGGCCGCATGCGCGCCGACGGTGGGAACGTCGATCGCGCCGACGCCGGTCCCCTTCATGGCGCCGGCGACGCCATCCCCCACCGCCACGACGCCGACGCCTACCTCCAGCCACATCAGCGGCCTGGTGCAGGTCACCGACCGCGCTGGCTCATTCCTCGCCGACGTCAGCGTGCGCGGACTCCCAAAAGAAATGTCGACCCTGCACACGGTCCACATCCACGCCGGGAGCTGTGCCAATCCGTATGGCGGGATTCACCTGACGGTGCTTGGCCTGCTCCGCGCCGATAGCACCGGCGCGGGGATGCTGGCGGCGCCGCTCGCCCCGGTGTACGTGGCGAATGGCCGCTACGTGACGGCCCTCGCCTGAGCCTCGCTAAGATTGTGAGCGGCTACCTGGGCCGCAGTATCCAGGATGGAGGGAAGGTATGCAACGAGGTTCACCCGTGCGTACGCTCGCGCTCGGTTGGGCGCTGGCGCTGGCAGTACTCGGCAGCTCGGTCGGGGCCGCGGCCGCGGGCAGCACGTCCAGGGCCGGCGCCACGCCGACCAACGTGGACATCAGCCAGCGTCCTCAGAACGAGTCGGAAGAGGCGATCGCCGTCAACCCGACCAACCCCAAGAACATCGTGATGGTCAGCAACGTTGACTTCCCGCTGGCC
>VBDZ01000152.1 GCA_005881215.1 Chloroflexota bacterium
GCCCTCCGCCTCGGCGCCCAGGTCGTAGAGCGGCCGCACCCCCGCGTAGGCGCGCATCGCCCGGGCGGTGCTGACGCCGTCTGCCATCAACGATCCTTCCTCGATCATGTGTCGCACCTCATCCCACTCGATGGGCAGCACCTCCGGGTGCGGCACCTTGACCGCGGTGGTGCCGAGGATGGCGACGCTCAACGCCGGCACGATGATGTCGCCGTCGCCGGGCTTGTGACAGCGATTGATGGCGGCATGCGCCACCCGGTGCGAGAGAACCACCATTACGCCCTTGACCGGGACCACCTTGACCTCCACGTCGAGCAGCCGGGCGACGAAGCCGGCCCAGGCGCCGGTGGCGTTGATGACCGCCGAGCAGGCGATCGTCGATTCCTCGCCGGTGATAGTGTCGCGGGTCCTGATGCCGCTGACCTGGTTTCCCTGCTTGAGGAAGCCGGCCACCTCGGTGTAGGTGCGAACCTGGGCCCCGCGCCGCCGCGCGGATTCGACATTGCCCATCACCAGGTAGAAGGGGTCCAGATGGCCGTCCTCCGGAAGCCAGAAGACGGTCCGAACCTGTTTGGACAGAGCCGGCTCGCGACGGCGCGCCTCCTCGACCGGGATCCGCTCGCAGGTGATCCCCGCTTTGCCGCAGCCCTCGACGAATCGAGGCTCCCAGGCTTCGTCCTCCGCCGAGACCGAGACGAAGTAGCCGCCGGTGTCCTCGATCGTGGTCCGGGCAATCCGCCGGAGGATGCGACCCTCCTCGACGCACTCGATGGCCGCCGCCAGATCGTTGACGCAGTAGCGTCCGCCGGAGTGCAGCAGGCCGTGCGACCGGCCGGTGGTGCCCGACGCCAGGTCGCCTTTCTCGACCAGGATGGCGTCGATGCCACGCAGGCTCAGGTCGCGGAGCACCCCGGCGCCCGTCGACCCGCCGCCGATGACGACGACTCCCGTCGAACTGTCAGGCATTTACAACAGTGAAGGGGGAAGGACCGACGTGGTCCTTCCCCCTCATCCTACCGGCCCTATCCTGCCGGTCCGCTTACGACTTCGCGCCGGCGCCGACCGCTTCCTTGGCCGGCTCCTTTTCGACCCAGCCGAGGGTCCGCTGCACCGCCTTCTTCCAGCCGGCCAGCCCGGCCTGACGCTGCTCTTCGGTGGACTTGGGCTTGAACACCTTGTCCACCTGCCAGTTCTTGCGCAGCTCGTCGAGGGTGCTCCAGAACCCGGTGGCCAATCCGGCGCCGTAGGCCGCGCCCAGCGAGGTCGTTTCCTGCACCGTTGGCCGGATGACGTCGATGCCGAGGATATCGGCCTGCAGCTGCATCAGGAAGTCGTTCTTGACCGCGCCGCCATCCACCTTGAGAGTCGTCGGCTTGATGCCCGAGTCCGTCTCCATGGCATCCGCGACTTCCTTGGTCTGGTAGCAGATCGCTTCCAGCGTGGCCCGTACCAGGTGCGCCCGGGTGACGTAGCGTGTCAATCCCACGACCGCACCGCGCGCGTACATATCCCAGTGCGGCGCGAACAGCCCGGAGAATGCGGGGACGAAGTAGATGCCGCCCGAGTCCTCGACGGAGCTGGCGATCGCCTCGGTCTCGGCCGCGTCCTTGATGATCCCGAGGTTGTCGCGCAGCCATTGGATGGCCGCGCCGGTGATCGCGATCGATCCTTCCAGCGCATAAACGCACTTGCCCTGCTCCAGGCCGTAGCCCGCCGTGGTCAACAGGCCGCTCTTCGACGGGACCGGCGAGGTCCCCGTGTTGAGCAGCATGAAGTTGCCGGTGCCGTAGGTGTTCTTCGCTTCGCCGACGTTGTAGCAGGTCTGCCCGAAGAGGGCCGCCTGCTGGTCGCCGAGGTCCGCGCACACCGGGACGGCGCCACCCACCGGGCCGTTCGCCTTGGTCTGCCCGTAGAACTTCTTGTCGCTCGAGGGTCGGATCTGCGGCAGCATGGCCCGTGGCACCTTGATCTTGCCGAGCAGCTCCTGGTCCCAATCGAGGGTCTTGAGGTCCATCAACATGGTGCGCGAGGCGTTGCTGTAGTCGGTGACGTGCGCCCCACCCTCTGGGCCGCCCGTCAGCCACCAGATCACAAAGGTATCGATGTTCCCGAAGAGCAGGTCGCCCCGCTCAGCCGCCGCCCGCGCGCCCGTGACGTTGTCGAGGATCCACTGGATCTTCGGCCCAGAGAAATAGGTGGCGACCACCAGGCCGGTCTTGGCCTTGACGGTCGGCTCGACGCCGTCGTCGATCAACCGCTGACAGATGTCGCGAGTGCGGGTATCCTGCCAGACGATCGCGTTGTAGACCGGCTTCCCCGTCTTCTTCTCCCACACCACCGCCGTCTCACGCTGGTTGGTGACGCCGATCCCGGAGAGCTCGTCGGCCTTGATTCCCTTCTTCTGCATCGAGCCCTTGATGACCTTCTGGGTCTTCTCCCAGATTTCCATCGGATTGTGCTCGACCCATCCGGGCTTGGGATAGATCTGCTCATGCTCGAGATAGTCGGTCGAGACGACCTTGCCGTCGTGACTGAACACCATGAACCGCGTCCCTGTGGTTCCCTGGTCGACCGCCGCCGCGTATTTCTTGTCCGCCATCCCAGTCCTCCTTTTAAGAGGTTGCCGTCTTTGCTTGCTGTGGAACGCTCGCCAGACTGTCGCTCAGCGCGCGCAGCATCAGGTAGGACGAGGTCGCCCCCGGGTCCTGGTGGCCGATGCTGCGGTCGCCGAGATAGCTGGCGCGTCCTTTCAGCGCTTTGAGCGGAATCGTCGCTTTCATGCCTTCCTCTGCCGCGTCTGCCGCCGCGGCGAGGGCCTCTTCCAGCGGCGCTCCCTCGTCGACGTATTGCCTGGCCCGCTCGATCGCCGGAGCCAGCGCGTCCACCATCGTCTTGTCGTTCCGATTGGCCTTTCCCCGCTCCACCACGCCCTTCAGTCCGGCTTCGAGGGCGCCGACGAGATCCTTGTCGGAGACCTCTGCCTTACCGTCGAGCGCCGCGCCGGCGCGCAAGAAGAACGTCCCGTAGAGCGGGCCGCCGGCGCCTCCCACCGATCCGACCAGCGCCATGCCGGTCGTCTTCAGCAGCGTGCCGGCGTCCTTGTCCCGGACCGGGGCGAGTTTGACCAGCACGGTCTGAAAGCCCCGGTCCATGTTGATGCCGTGGTCACCGTCTCCGATGGCGGCGTCCAGGCCGGTCAGGTACTTCTTCTGCTCGGCCACGATGCCGGCGTAGCGTTCCAACCAGCCATAGATCTGCGCCGTGGTCACCGCCATATTCGATCAGACCTTCCAGCGAAGCGCCGGCGTGTGCACGGGCGCATCCCAGAACTTGGTCGTCTCCGCGTCGAGCTTCAACAGGGTCACCGAGCAGCCCGCCATCTCGAGCGAGGTGATATACGAGCCAACCAGCCAGCGGGTGGGTTTGATCCCTTCCTTCTGCAAGTAGCGGTTGACCGCGTTGGCGACGACGTAGAGCTCGATCAGCGGCGTGCCGCCCATCCCGTTGACGAACGCCAGCACCTCGTCACCCCGCTTGTAGGGCAGGTCCTTGACCACCGTGCTCGTCAGGATCTCGGCGATCTCGTCCGCCGACTTCAGCTTGGTCCGTTCCCTGCCCGGCTCGCCGTGGATGCCGATCCCTAGCTCCATCTCATCGTCGGCGATCTCGAAGGTCACCTTGCCGGCCGCCGGCACGATGCACGAGGTGAGCGCCATCCCCATGCTCCGGCCGTTCGCGTTGACTTTCTTGGCCAGCGTGGTCACGGTCTCCAGGTCCGCCCCGGCCTCGGCGCAGCCCCCGACGATCTTCTCGAGCAGCACCGTGACGCCCACCCCGCGGCGTCCAGCCGTGTAGAGGCTGTCCTGGACCGCGACATCGTCGTTCGTGATCACGGCGTTGACCTTGGCGCCCTCTCCACGCGCCAGCTCGGCCGCCATCTCGAAGTTCATGATGTCGCCGGTGTAGTTCTTGACGATGTGGAGCACACCGGCGCCGCCGTCGACGGCCGCCGTGGCCCGTGCCATCTGGTCAGGAGTCGGCGAGGTGAACACCGCCCCAGGGCAGGCCGCATCGAGCATTCCCAGTCCGACGTAGCCGCCGTGCATCGGCTCGTGGCCGCTGCCGCCGCCGGAGACGAGCCCGACCTTGCCCTTCTTGGGCGCGTCCTTGCGGATGATCACGTTCGGGTCGTACTCCACCCTGATCAAGTCGCCGTGGGCAGCGGCCATCCCGGCGAGAGCGTCCTTGACCTCGGTCTCGGGCGTGTTGATCAGTTTCTTCAGTCGCGTCGTTACTGCCGTTTCTGCCATCGCTGCCTCCTCTTACTTGCCTGTGGTCGGATACGCGCGTCGGAAGAAGAACATGCCGATGCCCTTCCCCATCAGCAGCCCAAGCGCGATGGCGGCCAGGTTGATCGCCAGCTTTCCGCCGTCGAAATGGGGCGCCAGCACCGCCAGCATCACCGCGCCAATCGCCAGCCCACCGCCGCCGATCAGCAGGATGCGGTTCAGCCGCTCCGCTCGCGAGCGAGGGCGCGCCCGGGGGGCGGGCGAGGGTTTTGTGCCTCGCTCGCCCTGGGCCCTGCCAATCTGTCGCTTCAGCTGGCGAGACATGTTGCCGTCAAGCGCGTGCTCGCGCCCGCTCTGCCGTCGCCGGCTCCGCCACGTCCGGTCCGACCGGAACGGGCAGGTGCTGGTGCACGATGAAGTCGTAAATCCAGGCGCCGAGCGGTCCGCCGACCAGCGGCATCAAGGTCGTGATCCAGATGTTGAAGTTGGGTCCCGGAATCGCGTTCGAGCCATACCCGATGACGAGCATCCAGAGCCGAGGCCCGAAGTCGCGGGCCGGATTCAAAGACGCCATCTCGATCGGCGCGAAAAGCCCGACCAGCGCCGCCACCACGATGCCGATCGCCAGCGGCGCCACGTTGGCCGCCGACGGGATCCGGTCTTCGATGATCCCGAGGACCGTGATCACCAGGATCGCCGTGATGATGATCTCAGTGCCGGCACCGACCCACCAGGGATCCTGCTGCAAAGCCGCGGCGTTATGGCCGATCAGCAGCGGATGCGGCCAGTTCGCGGAGAAGATGAGCCCGCTCTCGATGCCGTTCGAGCCGCCCCGGTCGATTACCGGCTTGGCCGTGTGCTCATAGTTGTAGATCAGCCCGTTCCAGACGAAGGAGACGCCGGCCGCTGCAAGGAACGCCCCGACGATCTGGGCGCCGATGTAGCCCGGCACCTTCGACCAGGGGAACCCACGACGCCAGGCCAGGGCCAGTGTCACCGCCGGGTTGAGATGAGCGCCCGAGACCGCGCCGCAGGCGTAGATCGCGAGGGTGACCGCAAATCCCCAGAAAAATCCCGCGGCCAGCAGCCCGGCCAGGAAGCCGTTCTTGCCGCCAGACACCGCATACGCAACGAAGCTGTCGCCGAGAAAAACGAGGACGAAGACGCCGAGCACCTCGCCCATGTACTTTTTGGTCCAGCTCTCTTCCGCTACCGCCATGTTTCCTCCTCCTAAGACAATGTCGCGCATCGACAGCTGGCTGTTTGTCCCCTCGCTTCCCCACCTCCTTTAGCCGAGCGCGCAATAAAAAAGTCCTAACCTGCACGCTCCATCCGGAGCGCATAGGTCAGGACTTTTCCCTTCAGTGTCCCGCCAGTCGCCTGCACGGTTGTTCATAGCACACGACCACGTTTGTGTCAATCC
>VBDZ01000003.1 GCA_005881215.1 Chloroflexota bacterium
GACCACTTCTCCCCCGCTGGCCGCACAGGCCTCCTCAACCACGCCGTCCGGGAGGCCGAGGACGGCGATCATGCCGGTGGCCTTCGGTGCGGCCGCGGCCATCGCTGTTCCCCTCGCCCGGACGGCAGCAAGCGCGTCGAGGCGGTCGAGTGCCTCGGCGGCGACCAGGCCGGCGAACTCGCCAAGGCTGTGGCCGGCGATGGCCACCGGTTCGACCCCATCAGCCGCCAGGTGCCGCAGCAGGGCGAGACTATGAAAAACAATGGCGGGCTGGGCATTCTCCGTCGCCTGGAGCTCGGCTTCCGGGCCGTCGAGCATCAGCCGTCCGAGCGGCAGGTCGAGTCGCTCTTCCGCCTGACGCAGCAACGCCTGCGATCCTTCATCCTTGTCCAGCAGGTCGCGAGCCATCCCGACGAACTGGGCGCCCTGGCCTGGAAACAGGAAGGCGAGGCGGATCGGGGTCGACCTACTCGGTCTTGATGACTTCGCGCCCGTCGTAATAGCCGCAGTTGCGGCAGATCGCGTGCGGCCGCTTCGGCTGGTGGCACTGCGAGCACTCGACGAGTTGCGGGCGCTTGATCGCCAGGTGGGCGCGGCGCTCACCCTGGCGGGCATGGGCGTAACGAGTCTTTGGAAGGGCCACGAGCGATCAATTATAGGGCCACCATGCGTGAAGGGTATGGCGCCAGGGACCAGTTGATTCCTCTAAGGGCTTGAGATGAGACGAGGGCCAATTGTCTGGACGTCGATGATTGTGCTCGCCTTCACTGTCTCCGCCTGTGGTGACCAGCCAGGCCCTGCCTCCACTCCGACGACCTCTCCAAAGACCGCCAGCGAGTCGGGACAATGGCACGTCGAATCAGCGGGGCAGCTCGGACAGATCGAGGCCGAGACATGCGCGACCGAGCAGTTCTGTATCGTGGTGGACCGCGCGGGATACGTCGTGTCGCGAGATGGCCGGGTCACCTGGCAACGCGGTTCGTTTGCTTCCGACACGACCCTGTTCAGCGCCGGCGCCGTCTCGTGTCCGAGCCTAACGACATGCCTCGTGGTCGGCACCGCCGGCCGCACGGTGCAGCCTGCCGTCGCAGTCTCAACCGATGGCGCCAACAGTTGGCATCTGCAGCAGTTTGAAAGCCTCGGCAGCTCCCTGAACGCTGTCACCTGTGCCAGCGAATCATTGTGCATGACCGCCGGAAGTGCGATCAACGCCCATCGCAAGAGCTTGGTGTACGTGACCAGGGACGGGGGCACCGACTGGCAGAGTGTCGTCCTCGACCAGAACATTGATATCCACGGAATCACCTGCTGGACCACGCTGCTCTGTTCGGCAGTGGGCTACACCATCCGCGATGGGACGACCGCACTGGTGGCTCTGCTGAACACAACCGATGGTGGACTGCACTGGATGAGCAAGACCGTCTCCACCCCGGCCGGCATCGGCGGCCTGAGCTGCGTTTCGACCGGCCGGTGCATGTCCGTGGGTCTATCAACGAGCGATATCATCACGACCGAACCGGTCGTGTTCGTTCAAGAGGATTACAACCATGCGTTCACGCGAACAGTAAACGCGTTGGGAGTGGCATCACTCGATGATGTATCGTGCGGTACCCCGCTCTTCTGCGTGGCCGTTGGTTGGGGGTGGACCGGGTCCGGTCAGAATCGCACCCACCGTGCGATCGTTTTGGCGACCGACGACGGAGGCACGTCGTGGCACCGCGAGAGCGGACCGGCGAATGTGACCGAGGTGCTGAATGTCAGCTGTCGGGCGACTCTCCATTGTCTTGCGGGTGCAATCACCGATCCCTACGGATATGTGGTGTTGAGCCGCGAGGTCTCCTAAAACTCAGGATCGACCGCTGATCACCTCGACTTGTTTGACCGGCTTTGCCGCCGCGGGCCGAAGCGATTCGACACCCTTCTTCACGGTGGCGATCGTCCGCATCAGCTGCCCCTCGAGCGACTGCATCACGTCCCAGGCATAACGGTCCGCGGCCCGGCGGGTTTCCTCGGCCGTTGCCGCGGCCTCCTTCAGCATCGCCTCCGCCTGCTTTTCGGCCCGCTTCACCAGCTCGTGCTGGCCGATCATGGTTTGCGCCCGTTCGCTCGCTTTGCTGACCGTCCGAGCCGCCTCCGACTGCGCCTCGGAGAGCAAGCGCTGCTGCTCCTGCAGCGTCCAGCGCGCCTGTTTGATCTCGTCGGGGAGGCTGAGGCGCAGGTCGTCGATGCAGGCCAGCGCTTCCTCCTGGTCGATGACCACCGTTCGGGTAAGCGGGATCTGGCGGCTATGGGCGATCAGGTACTCGAGGCGATCGACGGCTTCATGGATGTTCATGCTGCTGCTCCCTTGTGAGACGTTGCTTGAGCGGTCCGACGACATTGGCTGGGACGAATTCCGCGATGTCTCCGCCGAACTCGGCGAGCTCCTTGATCAGGCTGGAGCTGAGAAACAGGTGGCGCAGGCTGGTCGGGATGAAAACGGTCGTGACCTCGGGCTCCAGCCGGCGATTCATCAGCGCCATCTGGAACTCACTCTCGAAGTCTGACACGGCGCGGAGCCCACGGACGATGACTTTCGCGCCGACCTGTCGGGCAAAGTCGATGGTGAGCCCATTGAAGGTGCTGACCTCGACGCCGGGGCGCTCGCCCAGGCTCTCGCGGATCATGCTCACCCGCTCGCCTGTCGAGAAGAGGGGACGCTTGCTGGGATTTTCCAGCACCGCGATCACCACCCGATCGAAGATTCGAGCGGCACGATCGACGATATCGAGATGACCGTGGGTCAGTGGATCGAAGCTGCCCGGGTAGACCGCGGTGATCATGCGTACCTGAGAAATGTCAGCCGGGTGGTTCCGTAGTCACGGTCCCGCAGGTACACGAGGCGCTCGAGCGACGGCAACGGCTGGCCGCGGTAATGCTCGACAACGACCAGGGCTTCCTTGCGCAAGGGCGTCTGGTCCAGGGCCTGCAGCGTGCCGGTCAGGGCGCTGCTGTCGCGGTACGGCGGATCCAACAACAGAAGGTTGTAGGTGGTGAGGTCGCTTTCGTGCGCCCTCAGCCAGTCGATGGCATCGGCACTTGCAACGTCGCCCTGTTGGGCGAAGCCGGTTGCGGCCAAATTCTCGGCGACGATGTTAGCACAGGTTCGATCGCGGTCCACGAAGGTGGCCGACGCGGCGCCGCGGGAGAGCGCCTCGATGCCGAGCGTTCCGGCTCCGGCGAACAGGTCCAGTACCCGCGCACCGCGTATGCTGTCGCCGATGATGTTGAACAACGCTTCCCGGACGAGCGAGGTGGTGGGGCGCGTTGCTCGACCGGGTGGCGTCTTCAGCAACCGTCCCCGACTCGCGCCGGCGGTGACCCGCGTGGCCGGTCCTGGCATGCGATGAGTAAATCAGGCGCGCCCACCTCAATGGGCGTCGCCGGTAAAGGAGCGGCAGCATAGTCGTCGTCGAAGCGGTACTCGGCATCATCCTGGTGATCGGTCTCCCCATCGCCGCGGGCCTCACGGTCGGCTGGCTGCTTACCCGGTTGTGGCGAGTGCCACCTGCCGCCGCAGCCGCACCGGGAAAACCTGTTAATCCAACGCGAACACCCGACGATACGCCGAAAGCTGGTGGCGGAGCGCCGGCTCGCCGGCCAACGTCGGGTCGCGGTCCAAGAGGCGGACGGCCTCGGTCTGGGCGTCGCTGATCAGCGCCGCATCGAGCAGGTTCGCCATCTTGAACTCGTTGCCGTGCTGCCGGAAGCCGTGCAGCTCGCCCATTCCCCGGAGTTTCAGATCGATTTCGGCCAGGTCGAAGCCGCTTTGATGGCTGACCACGGCATTCAAGCGCTCGATCGTGTCCGGATCCTCCATGTCGGTGAACAGCAGACAGGTGGATTCGTGCACGCCCCGGCCGATCCGACCTCGAAACTGGTGTAGCTGGGCTAGCCCGAAGCGCTCCGCTCCCTCGATCATCATCACTGTCGCATTCGGGATATCAATGCCCACCTCGACCACGGAGGTCGATACCAGGATCGCCACCTCACCACGTTGGAACTTGCCCATCACCTCCTCTTTTTCGGCGGTCTTCATGCGGCCATGCAGCAAGGCGATACGAGGCGCCAGGTCCGGAAAAACCTCGCCTTGGAGTTTTTCGGCCTCCTGGGTAGCCGATCGGACGCCGAGCTTGTCCGACTCCTGGATCAGCGGACAGATGACAAAGACCTGCCGGCCGGCGACCACCTGTTGCCGGATGAAGTCGTAGGCGGCCGGGCGTTCGTCGGCCGGGACCAGCCGGGTGGTGACCGGTAGCCGCCCGGGCGGCATCTCCGTCAGCACCGAGATGTCGAGGTCGCCAAACAGGGTCAGCCCCAATGTCCGCGGGATCGGCGTGGCCGTCATCGAGAGGAAGTGCGGCCAGCGCCCCCCCTGGCGGACCGACAAACGCTGACCGACACCGAAGCGATGCTGCTCATCGACCACCGCCAGCGCCAGCTGCTTGAATCGGACATCCTCCTCGATCAGGGCGTGCGTGCCGACCAGCAGATCGACCGATCCGTCGGCCAGCGACGCCAGCAGGGTACGGCGTGCAGCGGCCGGCGTACTTCCCAGCAGCATGCCGACGACGATCCCGAACGGCCGCACGAGCGACTCTACGACCTCGGCGTGTTGCCGGGCGAGGATTTCCGTCGGCGCCAGCAGCATCGATTGAAGGCCGGCGTGCGACACGTGGTGCATCGCCATGGCGGCCACCACCGTCTTGCCGGAGCCCACATCGCCCTCGAGCAAGCGGTTCATCGGCTCCGGACGGGCGATGTCTTTGAGGATCTGCCAGGCCGCCATCCGCTGGGCATTGGTCAGCGTGAACGGCAGCGATGCCACGAAACCCCGCGCGGTGGCCTGGTCGAACGGAATCGGGTTGGCGGCATGCGCCTGGCGGGCGCGCTTGGCTTGCTGGACCGCCACCTGGTTGAGAAACATCTCCTCGAATTCGAAGCGGCGGCGAGCCTGGTCGAGCGTCTCCATGGAATCGGGGAAATGGACCTGCCGGATGGCGTCGGGCCGGGCCATGAATCCGCGGCGTTGCACGAGGTCCGCCGGTAGCACCTCCTCCAGCTGGTCCGCCAGCCAGAGGAGTGGTCGGATCTTCGGTCGCAGCCAGCGGGACGTCAGCCCGCGGGTCTCCGGGTAGATCGGCACGATGCGGGCTGCGTGGCTCGGGTCGTTGGAGACCTTCTCGTACTCGGGGTTTTTCATCACCAGGCCACCATTCAGGTCGACCTCTCCGGCGACGAAGATCTGATCCCCGCTGTGCAGGATATTCGCGATATACGGCTGGTTGAACCAGACGAGGTTCAACTGTCCGGAGTCGTCGGAGATGGTCGCGGTGGCGATCCGCATGTGTCGGCGCGGAGTGAAGACGCGCTTGACCTCGTACACCCGGCCTCGAACGGTCGTCCGCATACCGGGCCGGATCCAGGCAATCGGCATGACGCTGCCGAAGTCCTGGTGCCGGCGCGGGAAGTAGAGCAGCAGGTCGCGCACGGTTTTTACCCCGAGGTGCTCGAGCCGGCTGCCGTACGTGGTATTGATCCCGGTGATGGCCGTCACCGGATCATCCAGGGAGAGCCGCGGCACGATCAGGCGATCAAGTAGGTGAAACCGATCACCCCGGGCCCGGTGTAGGTCCCGATCACGGCTCCGGTTTCGGCCAGCGGAATCTCGAGGCCCGGATAGCTCCCCGCCACCCGCTCCTTGAGGCGCTCCGCGTCCGCGAGGGCGCCGCCGTGGAGTACCGCGAGGTTGCTTAATTTGCCGTCACGCCGGAGCAACTCGACCAGCCGGTCGATGGCCTGCGACCGGCCGCGGGCCCGGCCCAGCGGCGCCACCTCACCATCCTGGAGCGTGATCAGCGGTTTGAAGTTCAGCAGCGAGCCGAGCAACGCGCGCGCCTTCCCGATCCGGCCGCCTTTTTCCAGGTAAGTCAGGGTGTCGATCGCCGCCAGCACGCGGGCTTTGGGGACCAGGGATCGAACCCGTTCCACGACCGCCGCGCGGTCGGCGCCGCTCTTCGCGAGCCTGGCCGCCTCCAGCGCGAGGAAGCCCAACGCCATCGACGTCGTGAAGGAGTCGATCACCTCGATGTGTTCCCCGTCGACCGATTTCGCGGCAGCGGTGGCCGCTCCCACGGTTCCCGAGACTTTGCCCGATATCAGCACCGCGACCACGTCGTCGCCCGTGTCGCGATAGCGCCGGAAGACCTCTTCAAACGCACCGACGGCGGGCTGCGAGGTCTTGGGGAGCTGTGGTGACGTCTTCAGCCTGGCAAAGAAGTCGTCGCTCGACAGGTCAACGTGATCCTTGAAGACCTGGTCGCCGAACCGAACGTTGAGCGGCACAACCGTGATCCCGGCGGCTCGCTGCTGATCGTCGGCCAGGTCCGCCGTCGAATCGGTAACGATCCGGACCACGCTGCCGAGTATATAGCCACCAATTCAGACCGATCACGGGGGCGCAACGGCTGGATGTCGTTAGGTTGCGCGTACCAAACCTTGATAAAGCTATAGCTGCTGTGGTGCTCCCAGGCAGCCTATCGTCGCGGCTTAGCCAGGCGCTCATCCTTACCGGGTTCCTCGGCTTCCAGTTGATGGACTCCTTGACGACCCACCTCGGACTGGGGCTGCAACACGCGGAGCTGAATCGACTCATGGCGCCCCTGATCGCCACCCAGGGCGAGCTGACGGCCTACGCGGTGAAGGGCACGGCGGTGGCCGTGCTGCTGGCGATCCTGATGATGCTGTACCGCCGGAAGCCCTGGGTGTGGCACGCCTACCGGGTGGGAGCCTGGCTCAGCGCAGTGGCTGTTATCGCCAACGTGCTGCAGCTGCTCTAACCGGGCTTACTCGACCGCCACGATATACGGATACAGCGGCTGTTCGCCGGCCTGCAGCTCGACGGAAGCCGTGGGAAACTCGTTGGCGATCGCGTTGACGAGGGCTTCCCGCTCCGCCTCGATCGAGTCGGCGCCGGCGTAGACGGTGATGGTGCCCACCCTGGCCGGGTCGATTCGTTTGAGGACGGCCTGGACGACGTGGCCTGGCGTTTGGCCCGCCTCCACGATCCGGTCGTTGAGTAGCCCGATGACGTCGTTTTCGGCGATCTTCAGCCCATCGACCTCGCTGGCCCGGACGGCGCGCGTGACCTCGATCGTCTGCACCTGGCTCAGCGCATGCGACATGGCGTTCGCGTTGGCTTCGAGATTCGAGCTGAAGTCGAACGCAAACAGTGCCGCAATCCCCTGCGGCAGGCTGCGCGAGGGCACCACCCGCACCCGCTTTTTGGACAGTTCCGCCACCTGCTGGGCGGTCATGACCACATTCCCATTGTTGGGCAGCAGCAGCACGTCGTTCGACGGCACCGACTCCACCGCCGCCAGGATGTCCTCGGTCGAGGGATTCACGGTCTGGCCACCGCCGACCACCGAATCGACCCCCAGGCTTTCCAGGATCCGGCGAAAGCCGTCGCCGCTGGCGACCGCGACCAGCGCCAGGTGCTTGGTGCTCGCCGGACGGCGCACGCTCTCGCCTTGCAGTCGATGGTGTTGCGACGACATGTCATCGACTTTGAGTCTGGTCAGGCGGCCGATGCCACTCGCGTAGCCGATCACGACCGCGGGCTCGTGCGTGTGGACGTGGACTTTGATTGCCGCCTCGTCACCGACGATCAGCGCTGACTCGCCGTGCCGCTGGATCTCGTTACGGACCTGGTCAACCGGCAGCTGCTCGCCGTTGATCACGAACTCGGTGCAGTAGCCCCAGCCGGCCGAGGGCGCCTCCACGATTTTCGGCCGGGCATGCTGGGTGCTGGGCCGCTCAAAGGTCGCCACCGCCTCCCCACGCATCCGCTTGAGGAAGCCCTCGAGGATCAATTGCAGGCCGTATCCGCCGGCGTCGATGACGCCGGCCTGCTTGAGGATCGGCAACTGGTCGGGAGTCCGTTCGACAGCCTCGGCGGCGGCTTCGCACGCCGCCCGGACCACCTCCGTCAGGTCGCTGGTGCCGGCGGCCTTCGCCTCGGCGCCCGCGGCCGCTTCACGGGCCACTGTCAGCATGGTCCCTTCGGTGGGCTTGATCACGGCCCGATAGGCGACCTCGGCCCCTTCGCGGAAGGCTGCCGCCAACGCCGCCGCATCCACCGCGTGGTGCGACCCGATGCCGACGCAGAAGCCCCGGAGAATCTGGGAGAGAATCACCCCCGAGTTGCCGCGGGCCCCCATCAGAGCACCGTGGGAGGCCCGCCGGGCCATGACCGAGAGATCGGAATCATCGAGGTCGCGAATGTCTTCGACAGCGGACTGGAGGGTGAGCAGCATGTTGGTCCCGGTGTCGCCGTCGGGCACGGGAAAGACGTTGAGGGCATCCACCTCATCACGATTGAGGGTCAGCCAGGCCAGTGACCCAAGCAAGGCCTCTTTGAACAGGCGGCCATCGCATTCGGTGATGGGCATGGACGGGGCGCCGGCTAGCGAGGGCGTGTCAGCCGCTGCCACCGCTGACGTGAATGCCCTGCACATTCACGTCGACCTCAACCACCGGCAGACCCAGCGTCCGCTCGACGGAATAGCGGACCGCATTAGATAGGTTGTGGGCCACCTCCGAGACGCGGGTGCCGTACTCGACGATGACATACAGCGAGACGGCGACCCCATCGTCGCGCACTTCGACCTCGACGCCTCGATGGAGTTTGTCGCGGTGCAGCCGCTCGGCCAGGCCGTCGCGCAGCCCGCGGGCGGCCATCCCGACCACGCCGTAGCAGCCGGCGGCCGCGTGGCCGGCTACGGTGGCGACGACATGGCGTGACACCTCGATCCGCCCGAGGTCTCTGGCCTGGATCAGCGTCCTCGGCGGCTTCCCGGTGCGCGGCGGGTTGGCCTTCGTCTTTGAGTCCATACGTGTGCTACTATGTGACGCTGATTTCGCCCCAATCATACGCGAAGACTCTGGGGGCGTAGAAGGTTTCCCATACCATGGCACAGCGTTGCGCGATCTGCGGCAAGGGCCCCCAATACGGGCATAACGTGAGCCACTCGAAGGTGCGCACGAAGCGTCGCTTCATGCCCAATTTGCACAAGGCGCGGGTCACCATCAACGGCCGTTCCCAGACGGCGCTGGTGTGCACCCGGTGTCTTCGGACCCAGGCCAAGTCGGCTTAGTCCGACGTCGCGGCACTGCCGATGTAGCCGGCGTGACCGCGCGGCGACACCCAGAGGGTCACCGAAGTGCCCGGTTTCAGCCACGGCTGGGCGACGGTGAGTTCCGCATCGCGGATCACGAGGTAGAGGCCGCTGCCTCCGGACAGTGTCAGCTGGCGCCCGTCAACCTTTGCCACCACGCCGGTGACCTGCCGTGGTAACGCGGCATAACTTTCCAGGCTGAGCGACGTCAGCCAGGTGCCGACGACGGTACCGACCGTCGCGATGACGAGCAGGATGCCGGTGCCCCAGCGCGAACCCTTGAAGAGCAGCCCGTAGAGGACCCACGGCAGAAAGATGGCCAGCAACGCCAGGCTGGTCTGGGTCTCCTGCCAGATGTTGGTGGCGTAGCTCCGCTGGGTCGGATCAGCGAGGTCGGCGCCGGCAGGCACCATGGCGCTCAACGAGATCGCCCCCAGGATCAACCCGACGGTTAAGAGCAGGGTTATCCCGACCCCGACAACCCGAATCTCGGGCCGCACGAAGATGCGAGGTTTGATCGTCGACAGCGTTGCAGTCAGGGTCACGACCGTGTAACTGGCGGCCCCCCCGGATTCCGACATCGCGCTTGAGTTCAGAGGAGACCAACCATGCAAAAGCCGCCGCAACTCTTGCCCACCAAACTCGAAGATGGCCAGGCTCCGGGCATCCGCTATCGCATCGACGGGGAGCTGGTCCCGGTGCTGCACACCTGGCTCGATGGACGGGCCCGCCGGCCCACGCGAGCGGCGCTTTAGTGCCAGGCGAGCGTTTGAGGCGTTTCTTAGCATCCCCGTTCGGGCGATGAAGGGGGCATTCAAGCGCATGGTTGCCGGCATGCCAATTTTTCTTACCGAGGCGCAGGGGCCGGGCGAGATCGCGTTTTCCCGCGATGGCGCCGGCCATCTCTTTCCGCTCCACCTGACGCCCGGGACCGCGGTGCTCGTGCGAGAGCACCAGTTCCTGGCGGCGACCGGCAATCTCGACTACACCTTCAACCGGGTGAAGGGCGTCAGCAACATGCTCTTCGGTTCCACCGGGTTCTTCGTCGATCGCTTCAGCGCCTCGCACCAGGAGGGCGTCCTCTGGCTGCACGGCTACGGCAACGTCTTCGAGAAACAGCTGGCACCAAACGAGCAGATCGACATCGAGCCCGGTGGCTGGGTCTACCGCGACGAGACCGTTCGGATGGAGGTCCAGATGTTCGGGCTCAAGACCGGCATCTTCGGCGGCGGCGGCAATATGATCTGGAATCGATTCACCGGCCCGGGACGGGTCGGCATCCAGTCGATGTACCTGCACCTGCCGACGAGCGAGTGATTTAGCGGAGTTCCTGGATCGCCGCCTTCTTTCCCTGCGGGTGGCTGTAAACGAAGCTCCCCGCCACCAGCACGGTAGCGCCGTTCGCGATCGACTGCCGGCCGGTCGCGGCGTTGACGCCACCATCGATCTCGATGTCGAGGCTGGGATTGAGCCGGTCCCGGAGCGCCCTCGCGGCCTTGATCCGATCCAGGCTGCCGTCGATGAACTTCTGTCCGCCCCAGCCGGGGTTGACGCACATCATCACCAGCAGGTCGGCATCGTGGAGCACGGGCTCCACCAGCGCCAGGGGGCTGCCCGGATTCAGACAGACGCCGGGGCGGAGGCCGGCCTGGCGAATGGTATCGAGCACCCGGTGGATGTGACGGGTCGCCTCCACGTGGACCGATAGCATGGTGGCCCCAGCGTCCCGGAAGGCCTCGATGGTGCGCTCCGGGTTCTCGATCATCAGGTGGACGTCAAAGGGGAGCTTCGCGTAGCGCCGGCAGTGCTCGACGGTGCGGGGCCCGATGGTAATCGGCGGAACGAAATGCCCGTCCATCACATCGAAATGCACCCAGTCGGCGCCCGCCTGCTCGAGGGCGGCCACCTCTTCTCCCAGCCGGCTGAAGTCGGCCGACAGCAGGGACGGCGCGACCAGCACTAAGAGACGGAGGGGATGCTGATCGTGACCGGCGCGTCGAAGTGGTGGTAGTTGATGGTCACCGCCGCGATCGCGTGGATGGCAGCGCCGGCCGGCAGCCGGCTCCCCGATGGGGCGGCCGAAGCGCCCAGCGAGCCCATCAGCTGGTTGAGATCCACGGTGTAGTCCGCGTTGACACTGACCCGCCGGACCAGGTGGTCATCCTTGCCGAACCAGACGTCGATCGTCATGGTGCCGCTGTCCAGGACCTGCTTGACCGCGGCCAGCGCCTGGGGGGTCATGGAGGGACGTTTTGCCAGGCTGGCGAGCAGCTTGTCCTTGTCCGGGGTCAGCTGGTAGTGATGAACGGTCGCGCCGGCGAGTGAGGTATCGCCCAGGTCCTTGATCGACTTGACGTTCTTCAGGTACTGGTCGTAGGAGAGCGGATCCGGCTGCCCCAGCTGATCGGTGAGGTTGCCGGATTGCGCGGACGCTTCCCATTTTTGGGTGAGCGGGTTCTTCACGTAGGCCTTGCCGTTGGCGACAGTCACTTCCGTCGCGATCGACAAGCCCGCCATCTTGGCGTTGACCGTCATGTGGTACCGGTCCGGGAACTGGGCTTCGCCATTGCCGCTCAGGTCCACCGTCAGCGTGCCGTTGGCGCCGCTCTGCCCGAACATCTGCGCCATCTGCGGCGGGAACGTCATCGCCACGTGGCCCTGCAGGTCGAACTTCGCCGACTTCAACTGGCTGGCCCGTTGGGCGGCACCGGACAGCGCCTGCTGAGGCGTTTCCGGTTTGGCCAGCGGCGAGGCGCAGGCCGTCAGGGCGATTACGGTCAGCAGGCTCGCGAGGAGGCGTTTCATCGGACTTCCTGAGTATATCGGCGCGCTCAGACTAATCCCTTCGCGGCTTCCAGCCACGCGGGGAAGTCGGCGAGTCGCGTGATCACGTGGGTGGGCGTAACGCCGGCGATCTCGATCGCCCCCGGGTGTTTCAGCCAGATCGCGGGAATCCCCGCGTTCAAGGCACCCGCGATATCGGTGTCCAGCCGATCGCCCACCATGCAGGTCGCAGCCAGCGGGACACCCAACCGTCGCGCGCCCTCCGTGTAAATCGCCGGCTCGGGCTTGGCTTTGCCGAAGTCCCTCGAGGTGACGAGCGCGTCAATCAACGACCGCATGCCGGCCTGCTCCAGGACCTTCGCCAGCTCCGCGTCGCCGGAGCCGACCGTGTTGGAGATCACGCCCAGCCGGTAGCGTGGCTTCAACGCCGACAACACCTCCAGCGCGCCGGCAATCGGCGTGATCGCCATCTCCCAGAGGTGCTTTCCCGGCTCCTCGACCACCAGCGTGTTACCGGCGTCGAAGAATACGCCCCGCAGCTCGGAGGGCATCAGGCGGGCGACGGGGCGCTCTGCAATTGCCGGGCCCGCAGCTGGCCACACGCCGCATCGATGTCGAGCCCACGGGTGGCGCGGATCGTCGTCGAGATTCCGGCTGTCTGCAGCACAGCTTGAAACGCCTGGGCGCGCGATTTCGACGGCGGGGCGAGCGGGCTGCCCTCGATCGGGTTCATCGGGATCAGGTTGACGTGACTCAGGCCGTGGTTGACGATCTTTGCCAGCCGGTTCGCTTGCTCAACGCTGTCGTTGACGCCCTGGAGCAGGACGTACTCATAACTGATGCGGCGACCGGTGCGCTCGGCATGGGCGCGTGCCGCACCGGTGATGGCGGCGATCGGGTACTTGCGGTTCACCGGAATCATCCGGCTGCGCAGCTCATCGTCCGGTGCGTGCAGCGAGATCGCCAGGTTGACGGGCAGGCCCTCGGCCGTGAGTCGTTCGATGAAGGGAACCAGGCCGATGGTCGACACGGTGACTCGCCGCGGACTGAAGTTGAGCGTGTCGGCGCGCGCCCAGCGACGGATCGCGCCCACCACCGCGGCGTAATTGTTCATCGGCTCGCCCATCCCCATGAAGACCACGTTGGTCAGGGATCGCTGGCCTTCGCCGAGATCCCGGCTGGCCATCAGGAACTGGTCGACGATCTCGGCTTCGCTGAGATTTCGATCGAAGCCGGACTGCCCGGTGGCGCAGAAGCTACACCCGATCGGGCAACCGACCTGCGAGCTGACGCAGATCGTGGTCCGCGCCCGCGACCGCTGGGTGGCGTCATAGTGCATGACGACCGTTTCGATCGTCTTTCCATCTCGCAGCTTGAAGAGGTACTTGGCCGTCTGGCCGCGATCGGCTACCCGCTTGAGGTGCGGGGTCACGCTGCTGAAGGTGTACGACGTTTCCAGCAGCCGGCGGGTCGCGGTTGGCAACGTCCGCATCGCGCCAAACGACGGGGCGAGCTGTCGCCAGAACCATTGGCGGGCCTGGTCGGCACGGAACGAGGCCTCCCCCGCGGCAGCTAGCCGATCCCGCAGCTGTTGCGAATCCGCCGTCGCGAACGGCGCCGCCTCAGTTGCTGCGGCGATTTCCGAGCACGAGTGACGCGTAGTACAGCAGGGTCAGGATGGCGCCGAACAACGCGACCCAATAGGTGAAGGCCGCCGCCCGCAGCATGCGACGCGCGCCCTCCTGTTCCTCCGGATAGATCGCGCCGTTGTCGGTCAGCAGGCGGAGCGCCCGCCGGCTGGCATTCAGTTCGACCGGCGTCGTAATCAGCTGGAAAACGACCGCGGCAGCGAACAGCGCCAGACCGACCAGGGCGACGTAGAACCCGAAATTCGTTCGGGTAAAGACCGACAGGAAGAGGCCGGCGATGACAATGATCGGACCGGCCTGCGAACCCAGGTTCGCGGCAGGAACCAGGTCGGACCGCCAGCGCATCGCGAAATACCCCTGCCGGTCCTGCTGGGCGTGGCCAATCTCATGCGCGACCACCGCCTCGGCAGCAACCGAGGTCCCCAACGCGACCTCCCGCGACAGGTTGAGGGTCTTGGTCTTGGGGTCGTAGTTGTCGCTCAGCTCGCCATCGATCACCTGGATGGTGACGTCGTCAAGTCCGGCACCGCTCAAAATCCGGCGGGCGACGTCGACCCCCGTCTGGCCGCTCGAATTGCGGACCTGGGAGTAGCGCTGGTAGGTCCGCTTGACCCAACTGCTCGCCAGGAAGCTGAGCACCATGATCGGCAGCGCGACATAGAGCAAGTAGCCCCAGCCGAAGAAAAACATTGTGCTCGAATTTTACCCTCGGCCCGACGGCCCAATCACCGCCGCTTCGTCGACATCCTTCCGCCGAGTCGTGGCCGGCTCGTCACTCTGGGTGAACGGTTTCCCGGACAGGCGGTCGTTTCACCCTCATCGGGACGCCAATGCTGGAAGAGCCTCAGCGACTCACCATGTCGGACGTCTTCAGCCTCTTCGGACGCCAGGCCGAGGACACCCGCTGGGTGGCTTCCGCAGATTCGCAAGAATACCTGGCCGTCGTCCTTTATCTGGTACAGCGGAATAACACCCGCTGATCCGCCCCACAGGTGGGGGTGGTTCATGATAGTATCTCTGTTAGCTTAACTGTTAAGCTGGTATCAGGTTTAGAGATGTCAGAGAAATTGACCCTCAGCGAGCTCTTCGCCCTCTTCGGGCGAACCACCGACGATACCCGTTGGGTGGGATCGGCCGATTCCGAGGAATACCTGGCCGTCGTCACCTATCTCGTCCAGCGATCGAGCGCTCGATAGGCGCCGTCACAACCTAGCCACGACTGCGCCACGACCCGTCTGTTCGCAGGGCAGGTCGCGTTATAGGGCTCATACTCGGGCTACCGGCGAGCGTTCGCCGTACTGAGAAACCATGATCACCATCTTGGCGGCGCGGATCCGAATGCTGTTCGGCTGGTCTGACAACGAACGCGGTCAGGCCCTGATCGAGTACTCGCTGATCATGTGCTTGATCGTCATCGTGGTGCTGATCACCCTGATCGTGTTGGGCAATCAGGTGCGCAACACCTACTGCAACATTCAGGGCGCCGTCATCAGCGCCTAGCCTCGCCCCCGCCCTTCTCCACCTCGACCGCCGGGTTTCCCATCACCACGCTCTCCGCTCGAACGTCGCCGGCCACCAGCGCACCCCAGCGGACCACGGCGCCCTCGCCCACGGACACGCCCTTGAGGATCGTCGCCTTCCCCTGAATCCACGCACTCGGGCCAATGCGGATCGGCCGGCGCAGCACGGCTTCCCCGGCCTGGCGCCGAGCCGGCCCAACGGCATGAAAATCCGTGTCGACCAGAAGGCAGGGACCAAGCACGGCATCGTCGCCGACGGTAATGGTGCTGGCGGACATCAACCCGGCGCCGTCGATTTCGACCCGGTCACCGATTTCGATGCGCGCGTCGCGGCCAAAGGTGAGGAAGGCGGTCCGGCCGGAGCGATTGCGCACCATAACGTCTCGCCCGAAGATCACCCGTCCCGGGCCGCGGATGCGCAGCCGGGCGGGACCGTGGAACCCCGCACCGAAGGTATGCCGGGGGTAGCGGAGGCGAAGGTACAGGGTGCTGAGGCTCACGGGTGGGGGCTCTGCCCGGGAAGGGATTTGAACCCTTACAAGCTTGCGCTCACAGCCCCCTCAAAGCTGCGTGTCTACCAATTCCACCACCCGGGCGAGGGCGTCTGAGATTTTAGCGCCTCTCTCCCTCCCCCGCGCCAATCAGCCCGTCCGGATGGGCCGAGCGACCGATTCTCCGTCCGGCAGGCGTCGCTAGGCTGACGGCATGGGGGCGCGAGAGGCACCGCTCGCGCCTCTTTCCATTTGATCGACGACTCTGTAACAAGGGTCGTAAGCCTGCCTCTTTAGTGTTGGACCGAACTCGACCGGCGACCGGGCTGGTGTGACCCTGACGCGACAAGAGTCATCACATCGTAAAGAGGAATCGTAAGGAAATGAACGACGAGAGCCATATATCTTTGCCGGCTCTCCACGAGGACCTGAGCCAGCAGCAGCAGGTCCAAATCCATGGCGGCCGGTCGGCAGCGCGACGCGCGATGGCCGCCGGAAGAGAGGGGTTAAACATCGTCAACCGGTACCGGATTCTGATCGTCGACGATGATGCCATGGCCCGCGAGATCCTGAAGCGGATTCTCGAGCACGCCGGCTACGAGGTCATGACCGCCGGCAGTGGTCCGGAGGCGCTGCGGAAATTGCACGAGGGCATTCCGCACCTCGTGGTCGTCGACCTGATGATGCCGGAGATGGACGGCTTTGAGCTCTGCCGCCGGATCAAGAGCCACCTCGACGTCCCGATCGTCATCTTGAGCGCGGTGGCCGCGGTCGAGAGCAAGGTCGAGGGGTTGCAGATGTACGCCGAGGATTACATCGTCAAACCGTTCGAGAAAGAAGAGCTGGTCGCCCGCGTGCAGCGGGTGCTCCGCCGCTATGGCGAATCGGCGGGCGTCGAGCAGCCCGAAGTCGTCATCGACCAGGACCTTCAGATCAACTTCGTGCAGCACTGGGCGCGCGTGAAGGGCCAGCAGGTCACCCTCACGCCGACGGAGTCCAAACTGCTCTTCCTCCTGGTTCGCAACGCCGGTCGGGTCGTCACCAACGAGACCCTGCTGGCGAAGGCCTGGGCCGGCGATGAGGAAGCCTACGAGGAGGGACTTCGGGTGCACATCTCCCGTCTGCGCAGCAAGATCGAGCCGAATCCAAGCAAGCCTGTCTACATCCAGACCAAGCGCGGCGTCGGGTATCGTTTCGGCGCCAAAGTCAACTACCCGGCTGGGCAAGAGCCCATGGCGCTCGCGGGATGAACCTCCGCACGATTGGGCTCGGCCTCATCGTGTTCGTCCTCTCCTTCCCCCTCTTCTTGCACTAGAAGGACGCTGTCCGCCGGACCCCAACCGTCAGCGCCGAGCTCATCACCCTCAGCCCTCGGAACCAGACCTACACCATGGCCTTAACCGGTGCCTCCAGTCAGTTCACGCAGTTGCGGGATGGCGCCCTTCACGACCTGCGCAGCTCGTGGCGCTGGAACTAGACGTCTACACTCCTCCCCGTGGCCCACGCCCTCGGACTTGGCTTCACCGTCTTCACCATCATCTTTCTGCTCGAGCTTCCGGATAAGACGGCGCTCGCCACCCTGCTACTGGCGACCCGGCATCGTCCATTGCCAATCTTTCTCGGATCCGCGGCCGCGTTTGTGATCCAGAGCGCGGTGGCGGTGGCGGCCGGCTCGGTGCTGAGCCTGCTGCCTCGAGAACCGATCCGGATCGGAGCCGGCGTCCTCTTTCTCCTGATGGCGGCGGTGATCGTGCGACAGAACCTCAAAAAGGAAGAGGTCAAGGAGGCGAGCGAGATCGAACGGGAGGAGCAACGGCACCGACGACCCTTTGCGACGGCATTCCTGCTGGTCTTCGTCGCGGAATGGGGCGACCTCACGCAGCTCGCCACCGCCGCCCTGCAGGCGCGCTACCGAGACGCGCTGACGGTTTTCGCGTCCGCCACCATCGCGTTGTGGGCCGTGGCGGCGATTGCCGTGGTCCTCGGAAATCGGCTCGGCGCCTGGATCCCGCAGCGCCCCCTGCAGTTCGCCGCCGCCGGCGTGATGGTGCTCGCCGCGATCGCGCTGATCAGCGGCATCCTCGGCTAGCGACTCAGGCCGCTGTCGTCAGGTCGATCGCCTCGGGCACGGCCCGTTGCGGGATGGTGAACGTGAAAGTGCTGCCCAGCCCGGGCGAGCTCTTCACCCAGATCCGTCCGCCGTGCATCTCGACCAGCTGGCGAGAGATCGCCAGGCCGAGGCCCGTCCCCTGGTACTTACCGCTGATCCCGCTCTTTCCCTGTTGAAAGCTTTCGAAGATGCGCTCCGCATCCTCGGCCGGCACCCCGATGCCGGTGTCGCGCACGTTGATGCGCAGCTCCGCCCCCTGGCGCTCCGCCGTCACCCGGACGCTGCCGGATTCGGTGAACTTGATGGCGTTACCCAGCAGGTTCAGCAACACCTGCTTGAGCTTTGGACCGTCGGCAAAGACCCGCCCCACCTCGGCGGAAACGCTGGCGCTAAGCTCCAGCCCCTTGGTCTTCGCCAGCGAGCTGACGCTTTCGACGCACTCCGAAATCAGGGGCTCGATGTCGACTTCGCCGCGGTGCAGCTGCGCCTTCCCCGCCTCCAGTTTCGAGATGTCGAGCAGGTCGTTGATCAACGCCAGCAGGTGCTGACCGTTCTGGGCGATGATGTCGACGTCCTGCCGCTGCTCACGGGTGAGGACTCCCCCGTCCCCTTCGAGCATCAGCTGGGAGAAGCCGAGGATCGAGTTCAGCGGCGTGCGTAGCTCGTGGCTCATGTTGGCAAGAAATTCCGACTTGTGCTGATTCGCGCGATGGAGCTCGGTATTGACGGCCCCTAACCGGGCCGTCTGCTCGGTCGCCAGGTGGAACAGGTGCGCCTCCTGGATGGCGGTGGCGGCGTGCTGCGCGAACAGCGTCAGGAGCTCGATGGTGTTGCGGTCCAGCGGGCGCCGGTGGTACACAGCGAGCACCCCAAGCAGCTGGTCGCCGACGACGAGCGGGAAGCCGGCGAACGCCTGGATGCCTTCCTCCGCCATCCATGGGCTGAGTCCGACCTGACGGTGATTCGCCGGGTCGTTGGTGATGATGGGCACCCGCAGCTCGGCCACCTGGCCGACCTCACTCATGCCGCGCTCGACCCGGCTGGGGACCGGCGGGGCATTCCGGGTGGTGTGATGACCGGCTCGTCGCCAGAGCGCGCCGTCGCTCGGCTCGAGCAGCCACACCTGCGCCGCCGCGAAGCCGAGATTGCCGGTGAGCGCGCTGGCCACGATGTCGAGCAGCTCCGGCTCGAACAACTTCTGGTTCATCTGGTCGATCGATTGGTTCAGTAGCTCCAGGCGACGGGCGCGTTTCTCGGTCTCCTCGAAGAGCCGGACGTTCCGCAGGGCGACGGCCAGCTGCTGGGCCAGGACCTCGAGCGCCTCCACTTCCCATTTCGTCAGCCGGCGCTGATCGTCGCGAGTCTGCAGATGCAGGACGCCGAAGACCTTCCCATCGAGGATGACCGGCGTTCCGAACACGGCTGCATAACGTGTCTGGTTGAGCGCCGGCGCGTCGAACAGGGGCGGCCGGGTGAGCATCGTAAAGCGCCGCTCCCGCACTGCCCGGCCCACGATCCCCTCCCCGGCGGAGATCGAGGATCCCTCGATGGCCTCGGGCAGGCCGACCGCCGCTCGCAGGGTGAAGACGCCGCGATCTTCGTCCAGGAGCACTACCGCGCCCGAGTCCATCTGGAGCAGCTCCATACCGCAGCGGATGACGGTGTTCAACATGTGCGCCACGTCCAGCTGGCCGACCAGCTCGCCGAGCACGTCGCGGAGCTGCTCGGTCTGGTCGAGGCGCCGCCGCGTGCCCCGGATCTCGGTATTCATGGCCCGCACCGCCGCCCCCAGGCCGGTGATGACGGCGACGGTCGGGATCGCTCGCAGGACGGCGTCGCGCACCGAGATGGCCAGGCCCAGGTCGCTCGTCTGGAAGAGGATGATGCCACTGGTCAGAAACAGGCTGGTGCCGATCCCACCCCAGAGGTCGAACCGGAAGATCGCCTCGGCCGCCACCAGCGCGTAAAGCAGGTAAGGAAGGCTCGACGACGGCGTAGCGAACAGCAGGATCCAGCCGCTCACCACCAGGTGATCGAGTACCAGCAGGAGGACGGCCATCGGTCGGGCGAAGCGAGGGACCGCCTTCTTCTGGATGGCCAGCGCGGCGACCCCGTTGCACGCCCCCAGGAGTCCGGCCAGCACGACGGTGATCGGCACCGAGGCGGAGGGCAGCCAGAGCAGCAGGCCGAAGGGAATGGCCAGCGCGACGAAGCGGAGCCTGACGAATTGGCGATCGAGGGCAGTCATCCGAGCCCCCGAAGCCTAGGCGGCCTGGGTGGTTTGAAGGTTGTTGATCATCTCGAGGAAGCGGTCCTTGCCGAAGTCCCCCTTCTGGATGATCGACTGGATATTCCCCTGCAGGCGCTCGCGATCCTCGCTGGTGATGTTTTTCGCCGTATAGATAAGGATGGGGATCTGGCTGGCGGCCGGGTCCTCCCGCAGTTTCGACACCACTTCGAAGCCGTCGACATCCGGCATCATCAGATCGAGGATGATCAGGTCAGGCTTCTTCTTCAGAGCCAACTCGAGGCCGGCCTTGCCACCGTCGGCAACGATGACCTCCATGTTGAACGGCTTGAGCATGGCCTTCACCAGCCGGATGTTCTGCGGGTCGTCATCGACGATCAGGATCGATGACGGCGTTTTCTTCCCCCGCTTGCCATCGGCCAGGAGGTCGAACTTCACCATCATCTGCAGCAGCTGCTGCCGGTCGATCGGCTTGGTGAGGAAGTCGGCCTGACCGATGTCGAACGGCAGCGATTCTTTGTTGATCTTTGAGGTGAGTACGATCGGAATGTCCTTCGTCTTCGACTCGCGACGCAGGTCGTAGACGAGGCCACTGCCACCGTTGGGCGGCAGCTGGGTGTCGATCAATACGGCGAGCGGCTGCAGCTGCACCGCTTTGCGTAGCGCCTCCTGGGCACTGGCCGCGATCACCACCTCGTAGCCCGCGTGGCTGAGGAACGGCTCGATCCGCTCCTTGACCGCCGGGTCGTTGTCGGCCACCAGGATGACGGGCGGCTTGCTGCCGCCACCCACGGGTGGCATCATCTGGACCGGCCGCTCCTGGATGCCGGCCTCCTGCTTGGCGAACTCGATCAGCTCGCGGATGTGCTCGACCAGGCGCTTGCCACTCTCGTTGATGTGGGCCACGAATTCCCGACGTTCCTCCGGCGTCGTCTTGTTCGCTTTCTCGTCGAGCAGGATCTCGGAGAAGCCGATGATCGCATTGAGCGGCGAATTGAGGTCGTGGCTCTGGTCGTAGATCACCCGGAACTTCGCCTCGAAGTCGCGCTTCGCCTGGGTGAGCGCCGGCGCCGCATCCTTGTTCTTTCCACTAGCCGAAAGCTCGGTCTTGAGCCCGTCGAGCTGCGCCTGCATGGCGCGCTTTTCGGCCTCGTAGCGGGCCAGCACCTGGCTGGTTGGCGGACCGCTGCCGGCGGCCTTGCGGGCCTCCTCCAGCTGGAGCTTGAGCGAGGCCTTCTCCCGATGCCAGGCCTGCTCCAGCTCCTTCGCCTCGTTGGCGCGCCGGCTGTGGAGCTCGTTGGTCTCGGCCATCATCTCTGAGAGCTGCCCCTGGACCCGCTCCAGGTCGACTTTCAACTGGTTCTTCTCGGAGGTGAGCCGCTGCTCCCGGCCCGTCCACGCTTCGGCCTTGCGGCCGGTTTCGCCGGCGAGATCCGCGTGCAGCGCCTTGATCTTCTCGTAGTCCTGCTGCATGGCCGCCAGCTTCGCCACCGCGTCCTGCACTTGCTTCTTGAGTCCGGCTTTCTCCTCGGCGACGGAGGCTTCCCGGCTCTGCCAGTCCTTCTCCAGCGCCTTGACCTTGGTCAGCAGCGCCGAGCGCTCGTCGCTGAGCCGCTGGAACTCCGCCTCGGCCTTGTCGAGGTCGGCGGCCTTTTTGCGCGCCTCGTCCAGCTGTCCCTGGAGCAGCTTGCGATCCGCCTTGAACTGGGCGTCCGCCGCCTGGCTCCCCTGCTCCAGCCGGGCCACGTCGGCGATCAGCCGCTGGCGCTCGGCCTGCCATTTCTCGCGTGCCGCCTTGAGCGGCTCGATCTCCGCCTGCACGGCTTTGAGCTGTTGCTGCAGCTGGGCGCTCAGGTCGGTCAGCCGGGTTTTGTCCTGGGTGAGCTGGGCCCGGGCCTTCTGCCATTCCTGTTCCAGCTCCGCCTGCTTGCCGACGGCGGCATCGCGGTCCTTGAGCAGGGTCTCGCGGTCCATCGCCCACTGGAGCTGAGCGGACTGCAGCGTGTCGAGGTCCTCCTGGGCGAGCTTGAGGTCGGACCGGATCTTCTTCTGGTCGTTCTCGAATTTTTGCGCCGCCTGCATCCGCTCCTGTTCGAGCTGGCGGAGCTGGCCGCGCCGCTCCTCGTCGCGGCTCTTGGATCGAGTGACGTCATCCTTCAGCCGGCCGAGCTCGACCTCGGCTCGGTCGTGACTCTGCTGCAGGTCCTGGTGCCCCTGCTTGAGGGCCTCATGCTGGTCGAGCAGCGCCTGGCGATCCATGGCCCACTGCAGCTGCGCGTTCTGGAGTTCGTCCAGCTCCTGCTGCTTTTCGGCCAGCTGGCGCTTGGTCAGGGCAAGCTCTTTCTCCTTCTCTTCGAGCTGGCCGCCGATGTCTTCCTGCAGCGCCTGGAGATGGGTGATGAACTCCTGGTTCTGTTGCAGGATGTCGGCGAACGACTTCGCCTTGGGCGCTTCGGGAGCCATCAGGCCGCCTTCCGACCTTGCTGGAGGTAGCGCTCGACCGCCGCGCGCATGGCATCGAGGTGGGCGCTCATCGCCCCCAGCTGATCGACCCGTTCCTGTTCGAGCTGGCGGAGCTGTTCGTGCCGCTCGCTGTCGCGCTGGTTGGCGTGCCGCAACTCCTCCTGGAGGCGGGCGATTTCGGCCTGGGCCTGGTCGTGGGAAAACTTGAGCTCATCGAGTTCCTTTTTGCGCGCCTCGTGCTCGTCGACCAGGCCCTGGAGATTGGCGACCAGCTCCTGGTTGAGCTGCAGGATCTGCGTGTAAGGATGGCTGGACTTCGACAGAGACTCCCCCATTCGGCTGGGCTTCGAGGGCTGCTCGCTCATCAGGCGGTCTTCAGCCGTCCCTGTTGCAGGTAGCGGGTTACCTCCCCGGGGAGGCCCTGGGGATCGACCGGCTTGGGGATGTAGCCGTCGCATCCGGCGCCCAGGATCTTCTCCCGGTCCCCGGCCATGGCATGGGCGGTCAGCGCCACGACCACCACCCCGGCCAACCGCGCGTCGGAGCGGATCTTGCGGGTAACCGCCAGGCCGTCCTCCCCGGGAAGCTGGATATCCATCAGGACGATGTCGGGCAGCTCGCGGGTCATTTCGGCCAGGCATTCCGCGCCGCTGCCCGCCTTGCGCACCGAAAAGCCCTTCTTTTCCAGGAGGAACTGGGCCAGGCGCAAATTTACCGGGTTATCTTCGACGATCAAGACCTTGCCGGCGGTCACGGCCTGTCCTCCTTCGCCTCTGAACGATGTCCAGCTCCTTGATGGCGTGCAATACGGCATCTGGCTGGGAGAGGCCAGATGGTATAACGGCGCTCCAAGCCGTCGCTGGCACCCTGGGTGAAACTTCGCCCAGGGCCAGCAGGGCCGGCTGGCCGGGCAGTCCGCGCAGTCCCAGCACCCATTCCGGCTCGGGCGGGGCCAGGACCACCACGTCCGGGGCGGCCGCCCGGGCCTTCTCCAGGGCCTCCTGCAGCCCCGGCGCGCGGAAGACTTCGAACCCCTCCTCGACCAGCGCCGCCGCCAGCGGCGCCAGCGCTTTCCGCTCGCGGTGCACGATCAGCACCCGCACCCGGTCCCGGCGGCGCTTGATGCCCTGGCCGACCCGGCGGAGCTCGTCCTGCATCGTCTTGGTGGCCCAGGGCTTCGCCACGTAACCCACCACGCCGAATTCGGCCATCAGCGGCTCGTTGCGGGTCACCGAGCAGACCAGCACCGGGACGTCCGCCGTCGCGGCCCGCGTCCGGAGTTCCTGCAACACCTGCCAGCCGTCCTTGACCGGCAGCACGGTTTCCATCACGACCAGGTCGGGCAGGATTTCCATGGCTTTGCGGACGGCCTCGTCGCCATCCCGCGCGTGCGCCACCCGAAAGCCGACCCCCTGGATCTCGGCAGTCATCCGCTGGCTGCTTGCTGGATCGTCCTCCACCACCAGGGCCAGCGGCAGCTCCATGCTCTCCACCGTCTGCGCCGGGTCGTCGGCTGCGACCTCGGGGGCGGGTCTCGGTTCCCGGGGGATGGTGAAGGTAAAGGTCGAGCCCTTGCCGAACTTGCTCTCCGCCCAGATGCGGCCCCCGTGCATCTGCACGAAGCGGCGGCACAGCGCCAGCCCCAGACCGGTCCCCTGGTAGCGGCGGGTGTAGGAGCCGTCGATCTGTTCAAATTCCCGGAACAGCTTCGGCAGGTCCTCCCCCTTCATCCCGATCCCGGTGTCCTGCACCGACACCGTCAACTGGTCCGGCGCATCCTTCACGGTGATCGTGATCTGCCCCGGTGGCGGGGTGAACTTCACCGCGTTGGACAGCAGGTTGTAGAGCACCTGCTTGAACTTGCTGCGGTCCGCCTTGATCACGCTCGCCTCCACCGCCCCGATCGTGATCAGCTGGAGTCCCTGCTGGCGGGCCATCGGCTCGAGGATGGCGGTCACCTCTTGCAGCGCCTCTGACACCCGCAGGTCTTCGGCCTTCAGCTCCATCTTGCCGGCCTCGATCTTGGCCAGATCGAGGATGTCGTTGATCAAGCCGAGCAAGTGCTGGCCGCTGCTGTGAATGTTGCGAAGGAATTCGGTCCGCTCACCCGGAGTCAGGTTCATGGTGAGGTCGAGCAGGATCTCACTGAAGCCGAGGATGGCGTTCAGCGGGGTGCGCAGCTCGTGCGACATGTTGGCCAGGAACTCCGACTTGTAGCGGTTCGACTGTTCCAGCTGGCGATTCACCTGCAGGATCTCCTCGTCGGCGCGCCGCAGCGCGGCGTGCTGGCGCATCAGGTACCGGTTGGAGTCCTTCAGCCGCGCCACCAGGCTCTGCCGTTCCGCCCGCAACCGCTGCTTCTCGAGGTTGCGCTCGAGCAGCTCGCGCAGGCGCTGGAGGTCGATCGGCTTGGCGATGTAGTCATCGGCGCCACCCCGCAGCGCCTCGGCGGCCACCTGCTCGGAGCCGTAGGCGGTCATCATCACCACCACCGCATCGGGGAAGTCGCGCAGCATCTGCGGCAGCAACGCCAGCCCGCTCTCCTCCGGCATCTGGACGTCGAGGAAGATGAGCGCGGGCCGCCGGCCGTCGAGCTGGCGCCGCGCCTGGGTGGCGTTGGGCGCGGTGACCACCTCGAATCCCTGCTTCGACACCGCCTTGGTGAGGAAGGCGCGGTTGTCGGGGTCGTCATCGATGGCAAGCAGGATGGGTCGTAGTTCCAGCTCCGGTTCGGCGCCGAGCAAGGTGCGCACCGCCTGGATCAGGTCCTGGCCCGCGCCCAGCTCCCGGCCGGAACCGGTGGACAGCGGACCCAGGTCACTGAGGAAGCGGTCGGCTCCCGCGGCCAGGGCGCGCTTGCCTTCGTCGGCGTCGACGTGGACGCCCGCGATCAGCAGCACCGGGATGTTCGTGGTCGCCGGATTGCTCTTCAAGATCTCGCAGACGCGAAGCCCGTCGATTCGGCGCAGCAGCAGGTTGAGGACGATGGCGTCGGGTAGCTCTTCCCGGGCTCGATCCAGGGCCTCGAGACCGTCCTGCGCGGTGAGCACCTGGAAACCCTCGCGCTGCAGCCGTTCGACGAGGGCTTTGAGACGTTCCGGATCGTCGTCCGCGACCAGGATGCGCCGGGTGCCGGCCTGTTCGGTCATGCCGCCCTCCCCTGCACCTGGGCCAGCATCGGCAGCCGCGGGATGAGGAAGCGGAAGGCGCTCCCCTTCCCCGGCACGCTTTCCACCCAGATCTGTCCGCCCTGGAGTTCGACCAGCCGGCGGGAGAGCGCCAGGCCCAGCCCGACCCCCTCGTAGGTACGCGAGGTGGAGCCGTCGACCTGGCGGAATTCCTCGAAGAGGCGGGGTTGATCCTCCGGCTTGATGCCGATCCCGGTGTCGCGGACTTCCACCACCGTCCCGGGCTGCGTCTCCACCGCACTGATCACGACGCTGCCGTGATGCGGGGTGAACTTGATCGCGTTGTTGACCAGGTTGTGGACGACATGGCGCAGGCTGCGCGGGTCGAAGACCACCTGCATCCCGCGATCGATCTGGGACGTCACCGCGAGTTCCTTCTGGGTCGCCGCCGCCGCGTTTTCCGAGAGCGCGGCATCGACTGCCTCGGCCAAAAGACAGGGCGCCGGGTGCAACTCCAGCCGGCCGGCCTGGATGTGAGTCAGGTCGAGGATGTCGTTGATCAGCTTCAACAAGCGCCGGCCGCTGGTGTGGATGGTTTCCGCGAACTCGCCGCGTTCCGCCTCTGACAGCTCGGGCGTGGTGCGAATGATCTCGGAGAATCCGATGATCGCGTTGAGCGGCGTGCGCAGCTCGTGCGACATGTTGGTCAAGAACTCCGACTTCATCCGGTCGGCTTCCTGTAACTCGAGGTTGGCGCGCTGCAGCATCTCGATGGTTTGCCGCTCGCGCTGGAAACGGCGGGCATTGTCGAGCGCGACCGCGGCCTGGTTCGCCAGGATCTGCAGCACCTGCATCAGGGTGGCGTCGAACGCCCGCACGTCATGGAAATAGACCGAGACGGTGCCGACGAATTCGCGTTCCAGGAACATCGGCAGCCCCAGCGCCGCTCGCCATCCGTAGCGCTGAGCCAGCGCATCGAGCGGGAAGCGACCGTCGAGCTGGATGTCTTCGGAGAAGACCGGCCGCTGCTCGATCACGACCTGGGTCACCAGCCCCGGCGAGACATGCGACAGCGGGGTGCCGTGGACGCTGGGATCGACGCCCTCCCCCACCTCGATCACCTGCTCCGTCCCCCCACTCCCCTGCGTCAGCGTGATCAGGCAGGAGGCCGCCCCGGAGACTCCGATCACGGCCCGCGCCACGCCCTGCAGCAGCGCCGTCGGTCCGACGGTGGTCGCGGTCAGCGCCTGCGACACCTGGCGGAGCATCTCCATCGAGGTGTCCAGCCGGAGCGCCTGCTGCCGGGTCTGCTCGAACAGGAAGGTGTTGTCGAGCGAAACGGCGACTTCCGCGCCCAGTGAGGCCGCCAGCTTGACGTCGTAGTTGCCGCTGAAGGTGCCGTTCCGCTTGTTGGCCAGCATCAGCACACCCACCGGCCGGCCGCCGGAACCCAGCGGAACCAGCAGCAGGTCGCGATAGCCGAAGGTCTGCGGCAGCAGCTGCCCGGCTTCGATGTCGTGCAGGCAGTCCTCGACGATCACCGGTTGCTGGGTGACGAACACGCGGCCGATCAGGGTCGACGCGTTGGCCCCGAAGCGCAGCTGGTTGAGGCGCATCTGGTTGAAAAGCCGGCTTTCCCGCATACCGGAGGGCGCGGCCGGCGCGATCAGCGCCTCGAGACCTTCCTGGTACAGGAAGAACCCGCACATCTCGACGTCGAGCAGATCGGCAAGCTTGGTCGTCAGGCTGCCCAGGTCTTCGCCCAGCTTGGTGAGGTTGGACACCGCGGTAGCCGTTTCGAAGAAGTGGCTGAGTTCCTGGAGATTCTGGTCGGCGCGCCTGGAGAGCTCGAGGTTTTGCTGGACCAGCCGGAAGTATTTGAAGCTCCAGAAGCCGGTCAATACCATCACCGGCAGGAAAAGCACCGCCAGGAAGTAGGTCGCTGGGGACGGCGCCCACCAGCGGGCAACATAAATCAGAAAGAGCTCGGTCAGGGTGCCGAGCACGAACCACAGGCGCCAGTTGAAGCGGTTACGGGCGCCAGCAAATGGACGCGGTCGCGTCACGAAATCCTCTTTGGCCACAGTGCGCGCACTGATTTGACGCGGATGGAGGGCATTGCTTCGCCGATCGGGGGCCGTGCCCGGCCGTCGGTGGCCGCGGTTTACAAAGGTTTACTGGACCGTCGCCCGTCCCGAACCGCCCGGGCGCGCTTTGGGCCTTTGCTACTCTCTAGACGTGCAGCGGGAGACGGCCTTCAATGTATCGGCGATCAAGGACACGGTCCTTCGATCGATCAAGTTGAACCAGCAGGCCTACAACAATCGCGACGCCGATGTGTTGCGCGAGGTCTACCTGGAGCCGATGCTCTCCCAGGTTGCACACGACCTGTCCGGTGACTTCGAATCCTTTCCGGCCGCTCGGCTGGACATCACCTGCGAGGTGCTCGACGTCTCCTACACCGCCTACCTGCAGATCGGCAAGGTGGAGCTGTCCGCGTACGGGTTGGAGGCGAGTCCGCAAAACGTCAACGTGACGACCAAGGAGGAGTGGATCTACCGGTTGGTTCCTGACGCCGAAAAGGGAGTGGGCCTCGGCCGGCGCACCACCCATCGCTTCCTTGGCTACTACCACTACACCCTGGTCGACATCGATGGCCGGTGGTGGATCACCGACGTTCAATCCGCCTCTGAGATCTGGCTCCCCTAGCCGCCGACGCGGCTAGCAACACGCCGCTGCCGGACGCCAGACGGCCCCAGTATTACGCAGCGATGCCGGCGCGCCTCGCGGCTGCCCGCGCGCCCTGCCGGCGGTTAATGGCAAAGGCCAGGAGGGCGACGAGCCAGACACACTCGAGGAGGAGGAATGGACCGTGCATGAAAAGGGCGTTCGCAAAGAAGAAGGGTAAGTACGCCACGACCATCAATGCCTTGAGCCATCCGGGCGGAGCGAGTCGAAGAATCAGCCATGCAGCGATGAGAAGGGCGGCGAGATCGGGCACGCTGAGATAGGGCGTGGCCAGCACGGACCCGGATAGCCCCGCCGCGATAGGGAGTTCGCTGCCTTCGCGAGCCGCGAGCCGGGCGATCAGAAGGGCGACGCCCGCCGCCGTGACGTTGACGGCGGTGGCGAGTGGACCGGGCCCGATCACTGAGGCGACGCTATTGAATCGAATCCCAGGGAGCTGGTAGGCGACGGCGATGGCGTGCTGCCAGTCATGGAGGCCTTGAAACCCCAGGGCCAGAACGGACAGGCCCGCGAGGGCGATGGTGAAAAGCGCCCAGACGGCGAAGACCCGGACCCGCCCGGCGAAGAGGAGTGCGACGGGTACCAGGAAGCTTGACTGCGGTTTCACGGCGATCAGGGCCAGCGCCGCAGCCGCCAGCAGCGGCCGGTCACGGTGCAGGAGCCACCAGCTGAGACTCACGCCGGCCAAGACGACAAAGGTGGGCTGTCCAAGGGCCAGTCCAAGGGCAACCGGATAGAGGGCAAAGCCGGCGGCTAACAGAGTGAGACGACGAGCTGCGGAGCCGGGGGCCAGGAGCCGCCAGCAGAGCAGAAAACAGCCAATCAGGAAGCCATCCCAAATGGTGAGCGCGGCCGGGTATGGGAGCAGGCTGAGCGGAGCCAGCAGCCACGCGAGCACCGGTGTGTGCTGAAAGGGAAACCAGTTACCCGTCGCGGCGTACAGCGCCGGCATGGAAAGCGAGGTGTTGTACATCTCTGCCCAGCCATGGGTCAAACCAGTGCGAGCCGCAAAGTAGAAGTCGGAGAAATCGAGCTGCCAGGGCGTTTTGATGACGAACGTGAGGTACTGAATAACGTCGAAGCCGAAGAGGACGAGAACAACGGACAGCGCCGCCACCCGGGCTCGACGCCAGCGGGGTTGGGAAAGGTCGACGGTCCAGGAGCGAAGGCGCGCCAGGTGCACCGAGTTAATGGCCGAGGGGCCGCTCAGCTAACGCCAGGAGCGAGACGCCCACCGGTAAGTCGACGAACCGCAGTACCGCAGCCTCGGCACTGAAGGTAGCCGCCATCAAGTTGTTGAAGAGGCCGGGTTTTGTCATCGAAAAGTCGGACTTCAGCTCGGAGGGATCGGACCTCCGCCCGCCGCCGGCCAGTCGCGTGGCAACTCGCCGGGTGATGCGGACCGCCGCAATGCCCGGGAAAAGAATCGTATTGAAGGCAGTCAGTCGCCGCGGAGTGAGACCAGCGTCGGCGATCGCCTGCCTCAGCGATCGGCGGCTGTAGCGCCGGCGATGATGGCTGATCTCGTCCTGGCGACCCCACATCCAGCCGTATGCCGGCACCGTCACGGCAATCAGGCCGGCTGGACGGGCGACGCGGGCCATTTCGCGAAGCGCTTTGACGTCATCGTCGAGATGCTCAAGGACGTCGAACGCTGTGACCAGGTCGAAACTCCCGTCCGCAAACGGAACAGCCTCGGCAGTGCCGTACGCAAAACTCATGCCGGCCCGCCGCGCCACGCTCGCCGCGCATCGCACGTCGATATCGCAGGCGGTTACGCTGCCGAATTCGAGAAGGGCCTGGGCCACCGCGCCTCCTCCGGAACCGATGTCGATGATGCGGGCCGGCGGCCGCATGCGGGGGCGCAGTAGGGTCGCGATGATCTGTCGGCGTCCGCGGAACCACCAGTGGGTGTCTTCGATGCTGACATACTCGTCGTAGAGGCTACTTTCCACCGTCCGCCTCGCGACTCTCCGGTCGTTCTTCGCGATGGGCTGGGGCCGACCTGGGGGTTAGCTCGCGGACGATATCCTGGCCGGTCAAGCGACGCGGGCACACCGGCTCGATCCGTTCCCGCCGACCGACCAGCGCGGGAACATAGATCCGTAACCACATCCGTGCCACCGTGCGCAGGGTGCTGAAGATGTGACTGGCTCGGATGCTGCTCTCGCCGGCCCGCCGCGGGTAGTGCTTCACGCCCTTTTGCAGGATGCGGAAGTTCCACTTCCTCGCCTTGGCCACCATTTCGGTGTCGATGAAAAAATCGGTAGTCTCGAGATCGATGGCTTCCAACACCTCACGGCGGAAAAGCTTGAACGAGCAGTCGACGTCCCGGACGCGCGCCCGGAAGACGGCGCTAACCAGCCGGTTGTAGACCCAGGAGAGGAGACAACGCAGCACCGGGTCGTACCGGTAGACCCGAAAGCCGATGGCGACGTCGGTTCGCTCCATGACGGGCAGGAAAAACCGCAGTTCGCTTAGATCGAACTGCCGGTCGCTGTCCGTGTAAAAGATCAGGTCGCCCTGGGCGGCATGAAATCCAGCCCGTAATGCGACGCCGTAGCCGCGATTCTCCGGAAAGCTGATCAGGCGGACCCGAGCCTGCTGCTGGCTGATGCGCGTCACCCGCTGGGCTGTCGTGTCCTGGCTGCCGTCATCCACCACGATGACCTCCCAGGCAGGCGTCACCGACGCGGCGACCTCGCAAGCTTCCTCCAGCGCGCCCTCAATGTTCTGCTCCTCGTTGTAGGCGGGCATCACGATGGAGAGGGATGACGACGTTACCCACGTCGGCCAGGGGCCTGAGATGACGCCTTTGTCGTTCGGGCGCGGGGGATTCACAGTGCCCACCAGACAACGGCAGGGAATGAGCAAACTTGTGATCGCGCGGACGACCGTCAGGCGTCGCGGGAGCGGGTCGAGGCAGCCGAATGAGCCGCGTCGAGGTCCTGGGCGAGTTGCCTGACCCGACGGTCGAGGTCCACCCGGAGGGCGCGAACCTGGTCCAAGGGCTTGCCTGCCGGGTCGCTAAGATCCCAGTCGACATACGTTTTTCCCGGAATGACTGGGCACTCGTCACCGCAGCCCATCGTCACGACCACGTCGGCCCAGCGAGCCAGGTCATCGGTGAGCGGCGCCGGCCGCTTCTGAGAGAGATCGATCCCCACCTCGCGCATCGCCTCCACCACCGCCGGATGCACCTGCTCGGCCGGGCGGGTGCCGGCGGACCTCGATTCATGCCGGCCCCCAGCCGCGCGCTGAAATAGCGCCTCGCTCATTTGCGACCGTCCCGCATTCTGGTGGCAGACGAACAGCACCCGGGCCATGGCGGGCTAGACGAGCACGTCGAGCAGGGCACGGGTCTTCGATTCGAGGTGAGGGTTCAAGCGGTAATACGCCCAGATCCCATCCTTGGTCACCTCGACCAGGCCGGCCTCGCGCAGCCTCCCCATGTGATGAGAGATGGTCGGCTGGCTCAGGTCGAAGGCGGCTGTGAAGTCGCAGATGCACACCGGCCGCGCCGAGCGCTTCAGCACGCCGATCATCTGTAACCGGGTCGGATCCGCCAGGGCCTTGAGCACGTCAACCGATGCCTCCACCTTCGTCAGCGCCCGGGGGATCGACGGCGGGCTGCGCACGCCTTTGACCCGTTCCGGCAGCGCCGTCTCCACGGGTGCAGTCTAGCAGTTCCATTGACATCTGTCTATGCGTCTGCTAGCATTCCATCGACAACCGTCGATCTCTCAAAAGCAAGGGGTGTGCGCATGGAGACCATTCGCGAGTCGGTCCGGGCGAAGTACGCGGACACGGCGATCAAGCTGCGGGACGGCGGCAGCTGTTGCGATCCCGGCTGCTGCGCCGGGTCCGACGCCCTGAGCGGTCCGATCGGCCAGGACGAATACTCGAGCGCGGACGTCGCCGACCTCGGCCTCTCACTCGGCGCCAGCCTCGGCTGCGGCAATCCGACGGCGCTGGCGCAGCTGCATCCCGGAGAGGTGGTCCTGGACCTGGGCAGTGGCGCCGGCCTCGATGTGCTCCTCTCGGCCCGTCGAGTCTCGCCCGGCGGGCACGCCTACGGCGTCGACATGACCGACGAGATGCTGGCGCTGGCCAATGAGAACAAAGCCCGGGCGGGGGTGGAGAACGCCACCTTCCTCAAGGGAACCATCGAAGCCATTCCCCTGCCACCCGCAACCGTCGACGTGGTGATCTCGAACTGCGTTATCAACCTGGCACCGGATAAGCGGGCGGTGCTGTCGGAGGCCTTCCGGATCCTGAAGCCGGGCGGCCGGCTCGCCGTCTCGGACATGGTCGAGATCGAGCCGCTGCCGCCGGAGGTAAAGGCAGCTGTCGATGCCTGGGCCGGCTGCGTCGCCGGCACTATCCCGGTGGAGGCGTACCGAGACGCGGTGATCGCCGCCGGGTTCCAGGACCTGGAGGTCGAGGTCACCAACATCTTCGGGCCCGGTGAGGCTGGATTACCGGCAGGAACCGGAAAGATCGCGAGCGCTTATGTCCGCGCCGTCAAACCCGCCAACTAATCAAAAAGGCCCGGGCGTTTGCCCGGGCCTTTCGGATTCTGGGTTAGTGAGTCGTTAGGCGACGCGCACCCGCGAGGCCCGCGGCCCCTTGGGAGCTGATGCTTCGACATCGAAGCTGACCTTCTGCCCCTCCTGCAACCCCTCGAACGAGCCCTCGACGGACGACCGGTGAAAGAAATACTCCTTGCCGTCCTCGCCGCTCAAGAATCCGAATCCGCGATCCATCACGAGTCGCTTGATCGTCCCGTTCTGCGCCACGTCTGTCGCTAGCTCCTTCGCAAAGTTATCCCCGGTCCACTTGCGTTCTTAGGGCGTGGCATGACCGGGCTGACCCCGCCCGGCGTCAAGCATATCATGGGGGTATTGCGACGGCCAAAATCGGGCGGCCGGTCCAGCCGGCTGCGGGAGGGGTGACTCGATGCGAAGCACGATGCCGGATTACCCGCTGACGCTGCAGCACTTTCTCTGGCGGTCTACCACCCTGTTTCCGACAAAGGAGATCGTTTCCCGACGTGAGACCGGCAGGCACCGCTACACCTACGCCGATTTCGGCCGACGCGTCGCACAACTGGCCCATGCCATCCGCGAGCTCGGCGTTGGTCCGGGCGACCGCGTCGGCACCCTCGCCTGGAACAATTACCGCCACCTGGAGCTCTATTTCGCCGTCCCCTGCTCGGGCGCGGTGCTCCATACCTTGAATCCGCGACTCTTCCCGGAACATCTCGAGTACGTCATCAACGATGCGGAGGACAAGGTCATCTTCGTCGACGCATCGGTTGTGCCGGTGCTGCAACGCGTCGTCAAAAACCTCAAGGGCGTCAAACACTTTGTCGTCATGTCCGATGGCCCCTCCGCGGATGGTCAGCTCCAGCCGCTCGCCTCGTATGAGGAGCTGATTGCCGGCCGACCGACGCTGTTCCCATGGCCGGATCTCAACGAGCAGGACGCCGCGGCGATGTGCTACACCTCCGGCACCACCGGCCAGCCCAAGGGCGTTGTCTACAGCCACCGATCTTCCGTCCTGCATTCGTTCGGCATCGCGATCGGCGGCGGCGTCGGCCTGCAGGAGGCCGACAGCATTCTCGCGATCGTGCCCATGTTTCACGCCAATGCCTGGGGTCTGCCGTACGCGGCCACGATGCTTGGCGCCAAGCAGGTGTTTGCCGATCGGTTCCTCGATCCCGCCAGCCTCACCGAGCTCATCCGGGACGAACGGGTGACCTTCAGCGCCGGCGTGCCGAGCGTCTGGATCATGCTGCTGCAGTATCTCGACCAGACTGGCATGAATTTCGACGGCCTGCGGATGTTCGTCGGCGGCTCCGCCCTGTCCGCCGGCCTGTATGACGGATTGACGAGGCACGGCATCGATACCAATCAGGGATGGGGAATGACCGAGACGTCTCCGGTGGCCGCGTGCGCCACGATCAAGAGCTATATGAAGGAGAGCGATCCCAAGCCCATCCGCCTCAAGCAAGGCCTGCCGGTGGCCGGTGTTGAACTGCGGCTCAGTAACGTGGAAACCGGCGAGCTCGTGCCCTGGGACGGCAAAAGTGTCGGCGAGATCCAGGTCCGCGGTCCCTGGGTGACCGCGAGCTACTACCGGGGCGTGGACGCCGATCGCTTCACGGCCGATGGTTGGCTCAAGACGGGCGATGTCGCGAATGTCGATCGGGAAGGCTATGCCCAGATCGTCGATCGAACCAAAGACCTGGTCAAATCGGGCGGCGAGTGGATCTCATCCGTGGAGCTGGAGTCGGCCATCATGGGCCATCCGAAAGTGCTGGAGGCGGCCGTCATCGGCGTCCCCCACCCCAAGTGGCAGGAGCGTCCGGTGGCCTATGTAGTGCCAAAGCCGGAATTCAAGGGTGCGATCAGCCAGCGGGAGATCCTCGACTTCCTCACGCCGCTGGTGGCGAAGTGGTGGCTCCCCGACGAGGTGCGCTTCACCGATGAGATTCCGAAAACCAGCGTGGGAAAGTTCGACAAGAAGGTGATCCGGGAACAGGCCAGTAAGGCGCCGGTGACCGCCCAACCGTCCGAATAAGACAGATCGGTAACGCCACCGGCACAGTGCTGCGCCGGATCGCGGGATCGGCGGACCCTCTAAGGCCGCCTTAATGCTGTCGCGCTACAACGGAGGCAAGCAGGATGTGACCGCACAATGGACGCTTCCGGGCAGTTCGAAGCGCTCGTTCCGAAGCCGCTCGACGCGGATGGCGTCCGGCGCCGCCAGCACCTGGAAGACATCCACGAGGACCTACTGCTGACCGTCCTCGCCCTCGAAGAGGAGTGGTTGCTGGACGATCGGATCGCCTACGCGGTGCGGCACCTCGACGCCGCCGCCTGAACCGGTCGCGCCTTAACTCCGCGCCACCTTGGCCACATTCTCGGGAAATTCGCACGTTTTTCGGATGATGCCCGTTTGGACCGGACGATAGGGCCGCGCGCCGGCTCAAATACACAACGGAGGACACGATGGCGAAAACGCAAAAGTGGACCGCGTCGACGTTCGTCAGCCTGGTACACGAGAACCTCACGGAGAAGGGCCTCAAGGTCAAGAAATCGGACCTCAGCTGGGCCGTCAAGGATGCCTTTGAGGCGGCCGTCGCCGCCGGCGCGCGCGGCATGCGCGTGCGCTTCCCCGAAATCGGCGCCCTTGCATGGCGCGAGGTCAAGGCCCGCAAGGCAGGGAAAGGCACCAATCCCTTCACCGGCGAGTCGATCATGCTGAAGGCCCGGCCGGCTTCCAAGAAGCCGCGCTGGTCGTTCCCCAAGGCCGTCCGCGAGGCCTACAGCCGCCAGGCGACCCGCAAGGCCGCATAACCGCCGTCGATTTGAGCGTCGGGGCGCCGCCACGTCGAAGCCGGCGGCGCCCCGACCGCGAGCCCAGCGCCTTTCTTGACAGGTTATCGAAATCCCCTGACTATGATGGGGATGGTGCGGCGAAACCTGATAGCGGGACTGCTGATTGCCATCGGCCTGGCGCTGATGGCGTCTGCCCTGCCGGCCCTGGGCCTGATCCATCTGGGCCCCGCGGACGTCGCCACCCAGTCCATCCCCGCCCTGGGCGAGCCGCTCTCCCCACCCCACCAGCATCCGAGGTTTCTCCCCGGCACCAATAGCACCGGGGCCGGTCCCAGCCAGGTCGTGGCCTACCTCTCCATTCCCAAGCTGGGCATCAAGACCGCACCGATCTTCGATCGGGGGGTCGATGCCAGCGGCAACATGCTGATCGCCAAAGGCTATGCCGTCACGCATTACAGCAATTCCTCCCCGATCGGCAGTGGGAACGCGGTCCTCTACGGACACGACGACATCGAGGGCAGTGTTTTCGGCCGGCTGAAAGACCTCAAGGTCGGTGACGAGGTCGATGTCACCGTCGCCGGCGGATCGCCGGTCGTCTACCACGTCACCGGCCGAACCATCGTGGCGCCGACCGCCGTCCAGATCCTCGCGCCGAGCAACGACGTTCGGTTGACCCTGTTCACCTGCTGGCCCAACTGGGTCGATACCCAGCGGGTGGTCGTGACCGCGACCCCCTCGACGACCTAGTGGTTGGTGCCCTCGTCTTCCGGTGGCGCCTGGAAGTATTTGAGTAACTCCTCGAGCGCCCGGGCGGCCTCCGGATCCCGGAGCAGCCGTTCCTGCATGTCCTGGACCTGCTTGACCAGCTCCTTCGCTTGTGTCTCCTGGGCGACCTGGAGCAGCACCGGCTGGCTCGCCGCCGACACGATCATCTGCGCCTGCTGACGCAGCACCTCCACCCCCTGGCACCCCAGGCAGGTGCCGGCATTGTTGCAGTGACAGAGCTGCAGCCGTAAGTTGTCCAGCTCGCGTTGGAGCGGGGAAAGGTCGACTGGTTGGCTCACGTTCCAAGCTTAGCGTGCGCAACCCGGAACTTTTCGCCTCGATCTTCGTCTTGTTGGTGAGGTGAAGCTCATGCTCTCCAACCGTCTGCTCCGTCTCGCGGCCGTCCTCGGCGCGGTCGCCCTACTGGCGGCATGCGGAACGGCGACGACTTCCAACGGCTCCCCCACCAAGGTCAGCGGCGGGCTCGGCCAGGGCGCGTCGGGGTCCGCGGCGAACAACCCGGCGCCGGCCAGCCTCGCCTCGGGCAGCGCCGCCAACCAGGCGGCCGCCAACGCGGTGCTCCAGGCCCGCGGCGATCAGAAACTGATCCAGGATGCCTCGATGGGCGTCCAGATCAAGACCGGCTCGTTCTGGGACAGCTACAACCGGGCGGTCGCGATCGCCGCACAGTTCAACGGCTACCTGTTGAGCTCGCAGGTCGGCGACCTTTCCGGCAAAGACACCGACTCGGGCACGGTGGTGGTTGCCGTCCCGGCGACGAGCTACGCCGATGCGTTAGGCTCCCTGCGCCAACTCGGCAAGGCGACCCAGCTCCAAATCACCAGCCAGGACGTCAGCAGTGAGTACGTCGACCTGAACGCCCGGCTCAAGAACCAGCAGGCGCAGGCGGCGGTTCTCCTCGACCTGATGCGCCGGGCGCAAAGCATCCAGGACAGCATCACGGTTCAGAACCAGCTCTCCACGGTGACCGGTGAGATCGAGCAGATCCAGGGGCGCATCCGCTTCCTGGACCAGCGCACCACCTACTCCACGATTACGATCCGCTTCTACACGGTGGCGGCGACGCCGGCCGAACCCAGTCTCTGGGACCGCAGCGGGCTGGGGACGGCGTGGGCCTCCGCCGGTGGAGCGTTCGCGGGCGTGATCGGAGCGATGCTGATCGCCGGCGGCTTCCTGTTGCCCTTCCTTCTCCTGATCGCGCTCGGGCTCGGCATCTGGCGGCTGCTCCCGGCATCGGTGCGGCCCGTCCTGCGGCGTCCGACCTCAGCGTGATGCGTCGACCCGGCTGAACCGATCGTTGAGAAAGCGCCGATGTGCCAGGAGCCGGTCCATGTCGGCGTGGTGCACGATATCCGCGACCCGTCGCATCTGGGCGTCGAGCAAGTCGAGCTCGTCGAGCAAGACCTGCAGCGGCGTCCACCCCTGGCTCGCCGGTCCCGATGAGACGTAGCCCGACGGCAGCCGAAGGTAGGTATCGACCGCCATTGGTAAATAATCCCGCGCCGTGCGCTCGATCAGGTACAGCTCGAGCGAACCTGGCGGTAGGCAATCGAGTCGGGGGAGGATCTCCGATCGGATGGTCAGCTCGATGCGCTGAATCCGGGCGATGACCTCGGGCGGCACCCGGCCGCTGACGGCGCTGATCTCCTGCCGCAGGGCCTTGAGGACGTCCTTAGGATCGTAGCCGAAGCGCCGGATCGCCGGGTTCCTCTGAACGGCGGCCGCTCCCAGGAGGTAGAACCCGACGACGAGCACCGCGCCCGCCGGACCGACTGGGTCGGCCAGGACCAGGCCGGCTCCGACGAGCGCGAGCCCCGTGCCCGCCAGGTGCTGGCGGCTGGTCAGGTAGCGCGTGATGCGGTGCAACAGCATGCTTCCCTTCAGCATCCTATCCATACCCGGTTTTCGGCCAGCCCCAACATGCTCGTCTACGCTTAAGCCGTGGAAACGACCGCGATCGACGGGCGGATGTTCGTCGACGGTCAGCGCTCCTGGGGGAGCTCGGGATCAACGTTCGACGCCATCGATCCCGCCACCGGGCAGGTTTTCGCCGCGGTTGCGCTGGCCGACCACCGCGACGTCGACACCGCCGTCGCGGCGGCCCGCGCCGCGGTTGACGCCGGTTGGGCGGGTCTGCCGCCGGTCCGGCGGGTTCGCATCCTGAATCGGCTGGCCGCGCTGTTGCGCGAGCAGCGGGCGGAATTTGCCCGCCTCGAAAGTCTGGATGTGGGTAAGCCCCTCCGCCAGGCGGAAGACGACGTCGCGGCGGCCGCCGGCTATTTCGAGTTCTTTGCCGGAGTGGCCGACAAAGTCTTCGGCTCGAGCATCCCGCTCGGCAAGGGGTTCGTCGACTTCACCCTGCGCGAACCGCTCGGCGTTTCGGCCCAGATCGTCCCCTGGAATTACCCGTTACGCCTGGCCTCTAGGGGGATCGCGCCGGCGCTCGCCTGCGGTAATGCGGTGGTCGCCAAACCGGCCGCCGAAGCGGGATTGAGCGTCGTCCGGCTGGCCGAGCTCGCCACTGAAGCCGGGCTGCCGCCTGGCGTATTCAACGTCGTCACCGGCGGACGGGAGACCGGGGCTGCGCTCACGCACCATCCCGGGATCAACCACATCACGTTTACCGGCTCGGTTCCGACCGGTATCGCGATCATGAAGGCGGCCGCCGACAATGTCGTGCCGGTCACGCTGGAGCTCGGCGGCAAGTCGCCCAATATCGTCTTCGCCGATGCCGACCTGGAGCGCGCCGCGGCCTCCTCGGCCACGACGCTGATGCAGAACTCGGCCCAGACCTGCACCGCGCCGACCCGGTTGCTGCTCGAGAGCGCGGCGCATGACCGCTTTGTCGACCTGCTGGCGCAGCGCATCCGATCGATTCGCCTGGGCCGGGGTCTCGACAACCCCGACATGGGTCCAGTCGTGAGCGAGCGCCAGATGCGTCGTGTGCTGGGCTTCCTCAAAAGCGGCGAGAAGGATGGAGCCACCGCCGTCACCGGTGGTGGCCGTTCAGAGAAGCCGGAGCTCGCCCGTGGCTACTTCATCGAGCCGACCTTGCTCGACCGGGTGCCCCGCGGGTCCCTGCTCGAGCAGGAAGAGATCTTCGGTCCGGTGCTGACCGTGACCAGCTTCGAGTCCGTCGACGAAGCGATCGCGATCGCGAATGGCACGCCCTACGGCCTCGTGGCCGGCATCTGGACGAAAGACCTGGGCAAGGCGTTGGCGGTCGCGACCGCGGTCAAGTCGGGCCAGGTGCGCGTGAATGCGTACAGCGTCGAGGGAAGCATCGGTCTCCCGTTCGGCGGCTACAAACGCAGCGGGTTCGGCCGCGAGCAGGGCGTCGAGGCGCTGGCGAATTACACCCAGGTGAAGAACGTCATGATCAACTTCGGCTAAGGCTGCTAGCTGAATGTCCGCGATTAGCCGGCGCGCCTTCCTGCACCGTGCCGGCCGGGCCGGCCTCGGGGTGGTTGGCGCCTCCTTGCTGCCAGGCGTCGATGCCTGCCGCTCGGCGCCCGGCGGCCATCAAGCCGCCAGCCGACCCGGCTCGCCGGCGAGCCGAGGACTTCGAACCCTGGGCGGGAAGCTGATCGACGGCGACGGGCAGGAGGTCCGACTGACCGGCGTGAACTGGTTCGGTCTGGAGACTTCGGTCTTCGCCCCGCACGGACTCTGGACCCGAAACTGGGAGGAGATGCTCGACCAGATCGTGGCGACCGGCTTCAATGCCATCCGGCTGCCGTTCAGCAATCAGCTGATCGAGCCGGGGAACCTTCCCACCTCCATCGACTTCACCCGAAATCCGGATCTCAAGGGGCTCACCGGCCTGCAGTTGATGGACCGCATCGTCGAGGGGGCGGGTCGGCGGCAGCTGGCGATCGTGCTCGACCGCCACCGGCCGAGCGCCGATGCGCAGAGCGAGCTCTGGTATACGGACCGCGTCTCCGAGAACCGCTGGGTCGATGATTGGAAGATGCTGGCCGACCGCTACCGGTCGCAACCGGCCGTGATCGGCGCCGACCTGCACAACGAGCCCCATGGCGCCGCCACCTGGGGCGACGGGAATCCGCGCACGGATTGGCGCCTGGCCGCGGCGCGGGCCGGGAATGCCATCCTCGAGGTCAACCCCGACTGGCTGATCATCGTCGAAGGCATCGACCGATTTGGCGGCGATGGCTACTGGTGGGGCGGCAACCTGGAGGGCGCTCGCTCGCATCCGGTTCAACTGGCTCGATCGGACAGGCTGGTCTATTCGGCACATGATTACGGACCACCGGTCTATCCGCAGCCATGGTTTTCCGCCGCGGATTTCCCGCGCAACCTGGCCGCCGTCTGGCATCGCCACTGGGCCTGGCTCAAGACCGATGGCATCGCCCCGGTGCTGGTAGGTGAATTCGGCGGTCGGTCTGTGGGCCGGGACCCGGAGGGGGTCTGGCAACGGACGCTGATCGATTTCTTGAAAACCAGCGGGCTCAGCTATACGTATTGGTCGTGGAATCCGGACTCGGGCGACACCGGTGGCATCCTGAAGGATGATTGGTTGACACCCGACCGGACCAAGCTCGACCTGCTCGCCACGTATCAGTGGCCACGGCTTCGCCATCTTGTGGCCGCAGGCTTCAAGGACCGCCGTGCCGCTTGAGCTGAGCACGGTGGCGTTGAGCTCGGCGGCGATCGAGCCGTTTCGCGAATTGCTCGAGGCGGCGGAGTGGCAGACCTTTGCGCGGACCATGCGCGAGGCCGCCGCGCAGCTGCACGATCGCACCATCTGGAACATCAATTCGACGGCGCATGGCGGCGGGGTCGCCGAAATGCTCGCCTGGGAAATCCCGTATGAGCGCGGCGTCGGGATGGACTCACGCTGGCTCGTCATCGAGGGCGACACGGGATTCTTTACCTTCACCAAACGGCTGCATGCCTTGCTGCATGGCGTCGCCGCCGACGGATCGACGATCACCCAGGCCGAGCAGGCCGGCTATGCGCAGACGCTGGCGCGCAACGCCCAGGCGCTGATCGGCCGGGTTCGATCGGCCGACGTCGTTATCCTGCATGATCCGCAAACGGCCGGGCTCATCCCCCACCTGGTTCGCCACGGCTGCCGGGTGGTGTGGCGCTGCCACATCGGCGTCGACCAGCCGAACCAGGTCGCCCGCGATGCCTGGCAGTTTCTCCTGCCGGCGGTCGGTGCCGCGCATGCCACGGTCTTCTCGCGGCGTGCCTACATCTGGGAGGGCCTGGATCGGCGGAAAGTGAAAATCATTTACCCCGCCATCGACGCCTTCACGCCGAAAAACCAGGAGATGGACGGCAAGACGGTGGCCGCCGTGCTTCACACCACCGGCATCCTGGCGGACGGCGCGGCTGGCGGTGAGCCAACGTTTCGGCGACGCGACGGCTCGCCGGTGCGGGTCCAGCGCGCCACCGAGCTCTTCCCCGAGACGAGGATCCCGGCCGACGCACCGCTGGTGGTGCAGGTCTCCCGCTGGGACCGGCTGAAAGACCCGCGAGGCGTCATGGACGGCTTCGCCGAGTTCGTCGCCCCCAAGGTGGATGGTCATCTGGTCCTGGCGGGGCCGGGCGTCAGCGCGGTCGCCGACGATCCCGAGGAACCCGCCGTGCTCCGAGAGGTCCAGGACCGCTGGCACCGTCTTTCGCCGAGCGTGCGCGAACGGATCCATCTCGCCCGGTTACCAATGGATGACCAGGACGAGAATGCGGCGATCGTCAATGCGCTGCAGCGAGGGGCCCGAGTGGTCGTTCAGAAGAGCATTCGCGAGGGCTTCGGTCTGACCGTCGCCGAGGCGATGTGGAAGGCGCGACCGGTCGTCGCCAGCCGGGTGGGTGGTATCCAGGACCAGATCCAGGACAAAATGAGCGGCCGCCTGATCGACGATCCCAACGACCTGGCGGCTTTCGGCGCCGCCATCGTCGAGCTCCTCGACCACCCGGCGGACGCCGAGCGGCTCGGCGCCGGCGCGAAGGCGCGAGTGCGGCGGGAGTTCCTCGCGCCGCAACTCCTTATGGAGCAGGCGCAGCTGGTGGGACGCCTATTGCGAAGCGCAGAGTAGCGCTGCACCCGGGCTCTGTGGCAGCGTAGTCAAGGATGCTGCTCGAGCTCGTCCTTTTCTTCGCGATTGCGTCGGCGATCACGACCGTTGCCGTCATGGTCCCAGGATTGATGCGGGCGCGGGCGTGGGCCAGCATCCCCGTCGGCCTGGTCATCCTCGCCGGCGCCGGCTGGCTGACCGGGCTGATCGCCCACGATCCGGTTGGCGGCACCATCCTGCCCCTCTTTGGGATCGGCGCGGTGATCGAGACGCGGCGCCACCTGCCCCAGTGGAGCATGCTGGCGGCCCAGATGCTCGCCACCCTGCTGGTGGCGTCCGCCGTCTACCTGGTCTATGCCGGCGTGCAGCCCTTCGTCGATCAACTGGGACTGCTTGGAATCGTCGTCTCGTTCCTGCTCCTGCTCCTCGAAGCGGCCGCGCTCGCCCTCAGCGTGTATTACCTCTTTGAGATCCTCGACGTCTTCAGCCGCCGGACCCGAATCGCTCACCGCGCGGAGGCATCGTACCGGCCGAAGGTGGCGATGCAGGTCCCCTGCTACAACGAGCCCATCGAGGTCGTCCGCGAGACACTGACCGCCCTGGCCAACCTCGATTACCCCGACGTGATCGTCCAGGTGGTCGACAACAATACGAAGGACCCACAGACCTGGCGGCCCCTTGAGGCCTTGTGTCACGAGCTGGGTGAACGATTTCAGTTCATCCATCTCGAGCCCTGGCCGGGTTACAAAGCCGGCGCCCTGAACGAAGCCACGCGTCGCTTGCCTAAAGATGCCAGCATCCTGGGGATCGTCGATGCCGACTACATCGTCAAGCCGGGCTTCTTGAAGGCGATTACCGGTCACTTCGCCGATGAGCGCGTGGCGTTCGTTCAGACGCCGCAAAACTATCGCGACTGGAAGGATAGCGGCTACCTGCGCGGTCTCTTCTACAGCTACCGGTATTTTTTCGACATCACCATGCCGGCGCGGGCCAATCGCAACGCAATTATTTTCGCCGGGACCATGGGGCTGATTCGCCGATCTGCGTTCGAGCGCGTCGGTGGCTGGGATGAGAGCGTCATCACCGAGGACGCCGAGGCGAGCCTACGAATGCTCGGGCTCGGCTCCGTCGGCGTCTACGAGCCGACCGTTTGGGGTGAAGGGCTCATGCCCCTGAGCTTCGATGGTCTGAAGAAGCAGCGATTTCGGTGGGCGCTCGGCGGTATTCAGATCCTTCGCCGGCAATGGCGCGAACTGGTCCCGCTGGCCCCCCATCGCCTTCAGCTCACGTGGGGCCAACGTCTCAACTACCTGTTCGGCAGCGTCCATTGGTTCGGCGATATGCTGACGGTCGGATTCACGTTCCTGTTGCTCCTAACGGCCGTCGCCTCCGCCCTCCATCACCGGCTGCCGATCCGCGAGCTGACCGGTCCGGTGCTGATCGTGCCACTCGCGTTTCTCGTCACCGGCGTGCTGCGGGGCCTCTGGGCCTTGCGTCGGGCCGAGCGCTGCACCTGGGGCGATGCCCTGCGGGCTCTCGGCATCTGGTTCGCGCTCAGCTGGGTCGACAGCCTGGCCGTCGTCCGCGGACTGTGGAGCGGCCAGGCGGCATTCCTCCGAACCCCAAAGCAGAAGGAAGGCGGTAATCGGATCTGGCCGGCGATTCGATCCTCCGCCATCGAATCGTTGCTGGCCATCCTGGCATTGGTTGGCGCGGTGGTGATGCTGATCACCGCCCCGGCGATCGCAACCGCCATCCTCGCCGTGATGCTGCTCTTCGAGGCCTGGATCTTTGGCAGCGCGCCCTGGGCGAGCCTCGCCGCCGAAGGCGTTCAGCTGACGCCCTACCGACAGATCTACGGGCGCTCGGCGCAAAACACCGGCGATCGCCCCGAACGACCGAGCCGAGCCGGCATCGTCCCTGGGGCGCTGGCGGTGGTCGTCGCCGTGGTGCTCGCATATGGCCTACTCAACGCACCCGTCGAGCGCCCGCCGTCGGCGCAGTCTGACCTGCCGACCATCGGCAAGATCACGCAAAAGCAGCTACCCCTGACGGGGCCGACACCTACGGCCACGCCCACCCCGACCACGAGCGCGACGCCATCGTCAAGTGCCAGCGCGACGCCGAGCGCGTCGGTCAGCGCAACCGCGAGTCCCTGATCCGCTAGAGGCGGCCGATGCGCGCCAGCAGGGACAGCCCATCGAGGTCGTCCAGGTAATACCACTGGAACATCACCCGCTCCACGCCCACGGCCGACCAGGCGTCCAGTTGTTCGGTGACGTCATCCGGGGTGCCCACCAGCCAGTGTCGTTGCCGAAGCACTTCCGGCACCGCGGCCGGCGACCCGCCGGCCGACGGCCCGAGAAACGAGTGGAACCAGCGTCCTTTCTCTAAGACCTCGCTTCGGTCGCGCCCGATCAGGATGCCACCCATCCAGGAGCGGTGAATCGTGTTGGGATCCCGACCGACCGCCCGGCAGTGCTCCTCCAGGCGCGCCCGCTTCGCCCGGTACACGTCCGGTCCCGGCGCGTGGCTGTTCCACTCATCGGCGTGCATGGCCACGATGCGCAGCAGCCGGACCTCGCCGTCACCGCCGATTAGCAATGGCGGCGCCGGCTGCTGGACCGGCCGCGGATACGCGCTCGCGCCGCGGAGTGGGTAGTAACGGCCGTCGAGGTCGACCGGCCCACCGGTCCAGAGCGCCTTGATGACGGCGATCCCCTCCTCCAGTCGGTCGAACCGCTCCTTGAGCGGTGGCAGGGTGATCCCGTAAGCGGCGTGCTCGGCTTCGTTCCAGCCCGCCCCCACGCCCAGCACCAGGCGCCCATCGGACAAGCCGTCGACCGCAGCCGCCATCCGCGCCAGCAGCGCCGGATGGCGAAAGGTGATCGGGCTCACCAGCGGGCCGAACCGGATCCGTTGGGTCCGCTGCGCCAGCGCGGTCAATGATGTCCAGCACTCCAGCGCCGGTCGCTCGGGGTGCCCGCTGAGGCTGAAAAAATGATCCGAGCGCCAGAGCGAGTCGAGACCAAGCGACTCCACCCGTTCGGCGATCCGAAACCATCGCTCCCAGGTGAGGCCTTCCTGCCCCTCGATCATCACGCCGATCCGCATCGCCGTTGACGTTAGCGCAATGCCCGGAGCCAACGCCCGGCCGCGGCCACCGGAGCCTGAGGGCCGGGCGGAATAGGCGGCCGCCGCCGAAGGTTACCGATAATGTCGTGCCTGCCGTCACCGTCGAGAACATCCTGACCCTGCCGCGGATCCCGGATCCCGACCGGGCGGTGTCGATCGATCGTCCCCTGCTGGCCATCACCACCGCGCCGAAAGGCGTCGAGGGTGAGGGCTTTCCAGTCCGTCGTGCCTTCTACGGCATCGACCAGCAGTACCTCGACCCATTCATTCATATGGATCAGATGGGTGAGGTGGAATACGGTCCGGGAGAACCGAAGGGCACCGCCTGGCATCCGCACCGCGGCTTCGAGACGGTCACCTACATGATCGATGGCACCTTTCAACACCAGGACTCCACCGGGGGTGGCGGCCTCATCACCAACGGCGCGACCCAATGGATGACCGCCGGGGCGGGCATTCTGCACATCGAGCGGCCGCCCGAGGCGTTGATCGCGAGTGGCGGTTTGTTCCACGGGATCCAGCTCTGGGTCAACCTGCCGGCGGAGCAAAAGTGGACTGCGCCCCGCTACCAGGACATCGGAGGAGGCCGGGTCACGCTACTGTCGTCGCCGGATGGCGGAGCGCTGCTGCGCGTGATCGCCGGCGAGATCGCCGGTCATGCGGGACCGGGGATCACCCACACACCGATCGCCATGCTGCACGTAACGATCAATCCCGGCGCCGAGCTGCGCCTTCCCTGGCGGCGTGACTTCAATGGTCTGGTCTACGCGCTGGCGGGACGCGGAACCGTAGGGCCAACCCGTGCCCCGATTCGCACCGGGCAGCTGGCCGCCTTCGGCGCCGGCGACACGATCACGCTCACCGCGGACCTCACCCAGGAGAGTCGCTCACCGAACCTCGACGTGCTGGTGCTCGGCGGGGAGCCGATCGGCGAGCCGGTTGCCTGGTACGGCCCGTTCGTGATGAACACGCACGAAGAGCTCGCCCAGGCCTTCGATGATTACCGCCGCGGGCGGATGGGCACCATTCCGGCCGCGCACATCGGCAACTGACGCCGGACTCGAAGCGCGGCGCTCAGCGGATGCCGCTGTCATATCCGACCGTCACCGATACATAGGTTCCCGGCGACACGGTTACCGACGTCGGGATCGGCCTCGGCAAGAAGCTCGAGCCGACGGTCACGCCAACCAGCGTGTAGGTCCCCGGCGCCAGGTCGACCTTGAATCGTCCGTCGGCGCCGGAATGAACGCGAGCGACCTCCGCGCCACTCCTGTTTCGCACGACCACGGTCGTGGACAGGGGATGGGCCGGGCATGGCGAGTTGATCCGCTCCACGGGGCAGGTGGGGCCGACCTCGACGCTGCCCTGGATCCCGGTTCCGGGCTGCGCCGCCGGCGTGCCGCAGGCGGCGAGTAGCAGCCCAATCGCGCCGGACACGATCAGCCGTTTCATCCAGTCTCTTCATGCTTACGACGCGGACGCCGGCAAAAGGTTCCCGGCTTCAGGCGCCGCGCACACCGGCGATCGGGTTTCCCGCGGCGTCGACCGAGCGCTGCGCAGCCTGGTCGGCGCGCGGCGAGCCGTCGCCCGGATAGACGACCACCGGCGTGCCGAGCGACGCCCAGGCGAACAGCGTCCCAACGGCGGCCAGCGGCAGGTGGATGCAACCGTGGCTGGCGAATGGGCCATTCTGGGACCCCGGGCCTAGCGTCGAGTCCGGCTGCCAGCTGGCGTCGTGCAGGCCTTCGCCATTGTTGGTGAACCAGAGCACCATCTGCACCGGCGTATCGGGATACCATTCGGGCGCTCCCCGCGGCCAGGGCGAGTGCATGGTCCACGGGGCGTCCTTGCTCACCACCCGCATCGCGCCAATGTCCGTCGGCAGCGACGGCCGGCCTGTGGTGACGGGCGTATCGGCGACCGCCCGCCCGTTGTCGTAGGCGATGAGCCGCTGCGCGGCGATCGAGACGATGATCAGCCGGCTGGGCCCGTTGTGCAGCAGGCCGTTGTGGATCTCGGTGCCGTAGTGCTCGACGCCGGCAACCCCAAGGGCGAGCCGGGCCTGGTCGGTGGATGCCAGCCACGCGCCGTATCGCTCGAGCTGTGCATCGAGCCGTCCGACCCAGCGGAGCCTGAGGAAGTCCGCCACCGTCGCGTCATTGCGCCCGACTACCAGCGCCATCCGGCCCCGCTCGCCCAATGCTCGCGGGTTGCCGGCGTAGTGCATCGCCAGCCGGCTGGCCTCCGGTTGGAGCGCGGCCGTATCGCTGGGCGGTCCGGCTGCCGGCCGGCCCTGGCCAGCGCCCGCCGTCGATGGGCTGCCCAGTGCGATGCTGCCGGCACCGGCGGTGCTCAAGACGAGCCCGGCGACGATGACGGCGGCCACCACCGCCGATCGAGGCATCCAGACGGGGCGCCAATGTCGCCCGATCCAGTTCCAGACCCCAGTTGCGCTAGCAGACATAGTGTTAGTGCAATTATAATGTTTATCGGCCGATCCGAGCGGCGGCCCGTACCATGGCCGGATGGCCGTTCCGTCCTATGCCGGGACCTCGCGCGCCCCCGACTTTCCGCAGGGGCTGGACTGGCTCAACGTCGCCCGGCCGTTGCGCCTGGCCGATCTCCGCGGCCGGCTGGGGATCATCGATTTCTGGACGTTCTGCTGAATCAATTGCATGCATACCTTTCCGCAGTTGCGGAAGATCGAGCGGAAATACGGCGACCGGTTGATCGTCGTCGGGGTGCATTCGCCCAAGTTCCCCGCCGAGCGGGAAACGGCCAATCTGCGGGAGGCGGTGTTGCGTTATCGAATCGAGCACCCGGTGGTGAACGACCGTGACTTCGCGGTCTGGCAGCGCTTTGGCGGTCGTGCCTGGCCGACCCTGATCTTCATCGACCCGGACGGTCGGGTCATCGGCAAGCACGAAGGCGAGCTTCCCTTCGAAAAATTCGATCAGCTGGTGGGCGGCATGCTCGAGGAGTTCGAGGCGCGTGGCGTCCTGAACCCGGCGGCCTCGCCGATTGCGCTCGAAGCGATCCGCGAGCCCGCCCACACCCTGAGCTTTCCAGGCAAGGTGCTGGCCGCTGATGACGCGCTCTACATCGCCGACACCAACCACCACCGGGTCGTGGTCGCCGCTCTGGATGGATCGATCCAGCGGGCGTTCGGCGGCGGGGAGCCGGCCTTGATCGACGGCCCGGCATCGCAGGCCGCATTTCAGCAGCCGCAGGGATTGGCGCGATCCGGCGCATCCCTGTACGTCGCCGACACCGAAAATCACGCGATCCGCTCGATCGACCTCGACACCGGCATGGTCACCACGCTGGCCGGCACCGGCGAGCAGGCGCGAGTGGCCAATGCCGGAGGGCCCGGCCGCTCGACGTCGCTGAGCTCTCCATGGGACCTGGCGTTGTCCGGACCCCTCCTCTATATCGCCATGGCCGGCACCCACCAGATCTGGTCCCTCGATCTTGAATCAGGCACGGTCGCGCCGTTCGCCGGGACCGGCCGCGAAGGCCTACTCGACGGCGCGCTCGATCGCGCGTGGTTTGCCCAGTCGAGCGGCCTGACGCTGGCCGATGGTCACCTGTACGTCGCGGACGCCGAGGTCAGCGCGGTGCGCGACATCGACCTTCGCGCCAAACAGGTGAGCACCCTGGTCGGCGAAGACCTCTTCGTTTTTGGTGACCGGGACGGGGAGGGTGACGCGGTGCGCCTGCAGCACCCGCTTGGCATCTCCGCCCGGGACGGAACCATCCTTATTGCCGACAGCTACAACAACAAGATCAAACGACTGGAACCTGGGCGCCGCGCCGTGCAGACCTGGCTCGGTAGCGGGGCCGCCGGACGGGCCGACGGGCCCGGCCCATCCGCGTCCTTTCGAGAGCCGGGCGGCGTGTGCGCCGGTCGGGCGGGACTCTACATCGCCGATACCAACAACCACCGCATTGCACTGGCGGACTGGGAGCGCGGAGAGGTCCGAACCCTGATCGGCGACTGACCTCGGTCAGAAGTGGTCGCGGAGCTGCCGGAACGACTGCAGGACGAGTAGTCGTCCGTCGTGCACCGGAACCTCCGCCTGCTCCAGCCGCCAGGTGTGTGCATGCGGAATGAAGACCGCGTGCAGGCCCGCCTCCAGCGCGGGATTGATGTCGGACCTGGGTGAGTTGCCGATCATCCAGGCCTGCTGCGGATCGACGTGGTTCGACCGGATCAGCTCGCGATAGCCGGCCAGATCCTTCTCCCGGGTGACCACCACCCGCTCGAACTGATCCTTAAGCCCGGACCGCTGCACCTTGAGCTGCTGCTCCTCGTGCTCACCCTTGGTGAACAAAAGCAGACGGTGACGTGGCTCGAGGTAGGCCAGCGTCTCGGCCACGTCGGGTAGGAGCTCGAGCTCGACGTCGACGATCCGTCGGCCGAGGTGCATGACATGGTCGAGGTCGTCCTGGTGCAGTTCCCGTTCGGCCAGGCGCTCGTAGGTTTCGCGGAGATTGCGGGCGAACGCGGCGGACCCATAGCCGTGCACCCGGCTGTTGAGCCGCTCGATCTCATCCAGGGTGGCCCGCACCTGCGCCCGGCTGAGCGCCGAGTGGTCGAGATAGTCGATGAAATCCTCGATCGCCTGCTCGAAGTGGACGTTGTTTTCCCAGAGGGTGTCGTCGCCGTCGATGATCAAGACCTGCCGCGCGGCCATCGCGTCTTGAGCATAGCCATCAGCGGCCGGCGCGATTGGGCGCTGGACGGCCAACCGGGACGCCAGTAGAATGGGGCCACCCTGAGGGGGCCAGGGCGGAGGTCGGGGACATGCGGGCGCCGTCGTTCCTCGGTTTGGACGTCATGGAGCGGCCGCGCCTCAACGCCATGACCATCCGCCGGTTGGCGCTCATCAATAGCGTCGGCCGCTGGCCGGGCCTCGTCTTCGCCGCCATCCTGTCCCTGATGGTGCCGCCGAAGCTTCCCCTCGGGCTGGTGGTGCTGCTCGCCTGGGTCGCCGTCTACAACGGCTGGGCCATGATCAACATCCCGCGCGCGGATGATGGCTCGGTGCTGCGGATTGCCCGCGCGCTGACCCTGCTCGACACGCTGAGCTACTTCGCCGTTCTCTTTGTCTTCGGCGGGGTGGGCGCCAGTACCAGCATGTACGCCGCCTACATCGTGCTGATCGTCTGGCTGGTGGCCTACGACGGCGCCGAGGGCGCCATGCTCGCGGTGGGCATCTTCGTGCTGGGCATGATCCTGCTCCAGGCCGCCCTATTCGCGCTGTTCGGCACCCCGTTCAACGCTCGAGACGTGCTGCTCTGGAGCCTGATCATGGTGTTCGCCGGGGCGATGCTGGCGGCCTACGACCGCATCGTGGTCGGCGGCACCGCCCTCGCCCAACGCGACCGCCCTGAGGGGGTCGGCAGCGCGACCGTCACGCCGGTCACGAGTGGAAACGCCGCCCCGGCGGTCCGCTTATCGCGTCGCGAGCAGGAAGTCCTTCGGCTGGTTGCCGACGGCTACTCCAACACCATGATCGCCGGTCACCTGCACCTGAGTGAGAACACGGTCAAGACCTACGTCGAGAACCTGCTGAGCCGGCTGAAGGCCCGCAACCGCGCCGAAGCCGTGGCGACCGCGTCCCGCCAGAATTTGATCTAGGAAAGGACCCGTCTCCCCCATTCGGCCTCCCCCGGTTGGAACCGGAACCGGCGCATTTTTCATTACCCTGGGGGATACCGCGGGCGGCCCAACCCACGTACGCTGTGCCGCAGTGGGGGCGCCGATCGACCTGGGGGGTTGGACGTTGGCGACCAGGATGGTGGGGGGTTTCATCCTGGTCGCTTTCTTATTGTGCATCCTGCTCGCCTGGCCCGGACGACGCCGGTGGCCGATCTGGCTGATCTCCGGTCTGTGCACCTCTCTCTGCGCCGCCCTGGCGCTCAGCCTGACCATGACCGGGGGCTGGCTGCTCGCCTGGGCCCGGCTGGCGACCCTCGTGCTGGCCGCCGCCTTTCTCACCACCGCCGCCGTGCGCGACCTTCGCGACCCGCTTCGCTAGCGCGGCAGCGAGCCTCCCTCAACTCCCGGCCTTGACCGCGAGCGCGGCTGTCAGGTAACGTGATACCCACATTGTCCATAACCTTCTGGAGGGATTGCTCATGATCCTGTTCCTACTGCTCCTGATCGTCGCTGGGGCCGTCGTCGGCCTCTACGCCAGCCAGAACACCGCCACCCACGATGTCACGCTCTGGCAATGGCACTGGTCCGCGGTCCCGGACTGGGTCCCGGTCGTGCTGGCCGCCGGGGTCATCGGCGCATTGTTCGTGCTCTACATGCTGTACTCCGGCGTGGTTCACGGAGTCCGCGTCGGCTCGATGCGCCGCCGCGTCACGACCCGCGAGTCCGCACTCAGCGACCTGCGCCGTGAGAACCAGCGCCTGCGCGAGGAAAATGCCCGGGTCCGCAGCGAGCTCCGCGGCATGGACCGCGGCGTAGCCATCGCCGACCGCACGGGTTCGGTGCCGGCGGATCGCGAAGGCAGCCCGCAGCCGGTCGCCGCGGCGTCAGCCGCTGATCGGCCACGGACCGCGGCCCCCTACCGGCCGCGACCGACGTTCGGCGAGCGGGTGCGCGCCTTCTTCAGCGGCCGCGAACCGGCCGGCTACTAGCGCTTACGCCGGCCTTGACAGCCGCCCAGGCTTGTCAGCTAAATTGATAGCGGCGCTAGCAGCATGCGGTCTGGACTGATTCCCTGTCGCAGACCTCGTATCACGTCCGGTTGAAAGGAGGCGAACAGATGCCAGCAAGCGGCAAGCGGGGCTTCGGTTCCATGGATGAGATTAAGCAACGTCAGATCGCCAGCAAGGGCGGTCAGGCCGCGCACGCGAAGGGATCAGCACATGAATTCAGCCCCGAAGAGGCCCGCGAAGCCGGCAGCAAGGGCGGCAGAGCGGCACACGAGAAAGGCTCCGCCCATGAGTTCTCCTCTGAGGAGGCGCGCGCCGCTGGTCGGAAAGGCGGCGAAGCATCGAGCCAGGACCGCAACCGGATGGCGGCCATCGGCCGCGAAGGCGGCAAACACTAAGAACCTCGGCGGGAGGAAGCCGACCCCGGCTTCCTCCCCAGTGTCTAGAGCGCCGCGACCAGCTCCTGGATGCGCGCCTCCGAGAGCGTGACATCCGACATGGTTCCGGCGAAATAGCTGTCGTAGGCCGCCAGGTCGAGAAGACCATGGCCACTGAAGTTGAACAGGATCACCGGCGACTCGCCCCGCTCGCGCGCCCTGACTGCTTCATCGATCACCGCCCGAATCGCGTGGGCGGTCTCCGGCGCCGGGATGGTGCCTTCGGCCCGGGCGAACTGCACCGCGGCGTCGAACACCGCCCGCTGCGGGTAGGCAACCGGCTCGATGAATCCGTGGTTGGCCAGTCCGGAGACCAGCGGCGCCATGCCGTGGTAGCGCAGGCCCCCGGCGTGGATGCCGTCCGGCACGAACCCGTGGCCGAGCGTGTACATCTCCAGCAGCGGCGTCATCCCGATGGTGTCGCCGAAGTCGTAGGCGAACTTGCCCCGGGTCATGGTCGGGCAGGCCGCCGGCTCGACCGCCAGGAATCGCGTCTTGCTGCGCCCGGTCAGTCGCTCGCGCAGGAACGGAAACGCCAGCCCGGAAAAGTTGCTGCCGCCGCCGACGCAACCGACCACCAGATCGGGCATCGCCCCGGCCCGTTCCATCTGCTGCAGCGCTTCCTGCCCGATGATCGTCTGGTGCATCAGCACGTGGTTGAGCACGCTGCCCAGCGAGTACTTGGTGTCGTCTTTGCCAGCGGCATCTTCGATCGCCTCCGAGATGGCGATCCCCAGACTGCCCGTCGATTCCGGATTTTCCGCCCGGATCCGCTGGCCGGCCTGGGTCCGATCGGAGGGGCTTGGCACCACCTCGGCGCCCCAGACGTGCATCATGCTCTTGCGGTACGGCTTCTGCTCGTAGCTGATGCGCACCATGTAGACCATGCACTCGAGGTCGAAGAGTTTGGTCGCAAACGCCAGGGCGCTGCCCCACTGGCCGGCGCCGGTTTCGGTGGTCAACCGCCGGGTGCCCTCCGCCTTGTTGTAGAAGGCCTGGGCCACCGCCGTGTTCGGCTTGTGCGACCCGGGCGGGCTGCCTCCCTCGTACTTGTAATAGATCCTGGCCGTCGTCTTGAGCTCGCGCTCCAGGCGGACTGCCCGCATCAGTGGCGTCGGGCGCCACAGTCGCAAGGCCTCTTGGACCGGCGGCGGGATATCGATGTAGCGCTCCTGGGAAACCTCCTGCTTGATCAGCTCCATCGGGAAGAGCGGTGCCAGGTCCTGCGGACCAACCGGCTGCCGGGTCGCGGGATGAAGCGGTGGGCTTCCCGGAAACGGGAGGTCCGCCTGGATGTTGTACCAGCGAGTCGGCATCTCGCGCTCGTCGAGCTGGATCCGGGTCGCGGTCTCCGGCGCTTGAATACTCATGGGCTTCTCCCTCCTGTAGTCCCTAGGTTTTAGCATGGACGCCACGCCGATGCAAAGCCCGGACCGGGACGCGATGCTGGCCGCGCTCGAGCGGCTGGTGGTCACCGAATCGCCCTCACTCGACAAGGCACGCTGTGACGCGTGTGCCGACCAGGTGAGCGAGCTCTTTTTGGAACGAACCGGCATCCGCGCCGTCCGCCACCAGCGCCCCGAACGCGGCGATCACCTGGAAATTCGAGCCGGAAGCGGCGCTGATCCAATCGTCCTGCTCTGCCACCATGACACCGTCTGGCCGTCGGGCACCCTGGTGCGTCTGCCGTACGGGGTGGTGGGCGATCGCGTCAGCGGACCGGGCAGCTACGACATGAAGGCCGGCATCGTGGAGGCAGCGTTCGCGCTCGCCGGCTCGACACCGCATCGGCCGGTAATCGTGCTCTCCACCTCCGACGAGGAGATCGGGAGCGCCAGCTCTCGCGGCTTGATCGAGGCGACGGCGCGTGGCGCGGTGGCGGTGTTGGTCCTCGAACCCGCCGCCAGCGGTGGCGCGATCAAGACGGCCCGCAAGGGCATTGCGGATTTCGTCCTCGAGATCGAGGGCCGGGCGGCCCATGCCGGCGTCGAACCGGAAAAAGGAATCAGCGCCGTCGAGGAGCTGGCCCACCAGGTGCTGGCCCTGAAGGCGCTGGCGGACCCGGCGCAGGGCACGACCATCAATATCGGGGTGGTGGAAGGCGGCACCCGGCCCAACGTGGTGGCGGCGCACGCCCGGGCTGAGATCGACGTTCGCTTTTCCCGCGGCGCGGAGGCGGAGCGGGTGGTCGCCGCCATCCGCGGCCTGCAGCCGAGGCTCGGGGGCGCGACGCTGCGCATCAGCGGCGGCGTCGACCGCCCGCCGATGGAGCGGAGTTCGGGCACGGTGCGCCTGGCGCAGCTGGCGCAGCGGCTGGCGGGCGACCTGGGCTTTGCGCTGACCGAGACCAGTACCGGCGGAGGAAGCGACGGCAACTACACGGCCGCGCTGGGCGTGCCGACGCTCGACGGGCTGGGGCCAGATGGAGGCGGGGCCCATGCCGACGCGGAACACCTGTTGGTCGACAGCTGGCTGCGCAGAACCGAGCTGCTCCGGCTCCTGATCGAGGCCCTCTAGGCGCTCGCCTAATCGCGTACTCGGTGGCTTGACGGGCGTCGTACTCCTTGTGGTACGGTGGACGACGGCCCGTTACGCCTCGTCGTAGTCACCGCCTTCCACTCGTCTTCGCCACGGGCCCAAGAAGGGTTCACGTCGGTTAGTGACGGAGGGAAGGCCCCTTGAACGTTACAGCGTTTATTGCTATCGTGTCCAGGGCTCGGGCCCATATTTTGTGGTTGACGAACGCACGACTCCATGATCTTGTGGTTTCGGATTGGGCGGCGCGCCTGGTCCTGCGCTACTGGCGCCTCCAGCGGAGCGGGCAGCAGCTGCGTCTGGCTATCGGACGCCGCCGGCCGCGGGCGTCCATCGGCCTGGTCGGACACGGCCTGGTGCTGGCATTGGGCATCGTGCTGGTCGCCCCGGTCGTGATGGGGCGGACCACCGCCACGCCCAGCATCGCGGCCGAGTACTCGGGCTACGTGCTGTGGTCGAGCTCGGCGCAGGCGCGCAACGCCGCGCAGATGAAGGAGATCAACAAAGCCGACGCGGTGGAGGAGCGTCCCGCCCCCCCAGCCCCCGATCCCGCCCCGCGACCCGCGGCGGTTCGCCGCCCCGCGCCGACACCGGGCGCCTTCACGCCCCCACCCGGCTCCGGTGGCGACGGCCTGGCCGCCATCTATGCCGTCTTCGGCAATAGCCCTGGCCTGAGCTGGGCCTTGCGGGTCGCCAACTGCGAGAGCCATTACAACCCGCTGGCCGTCAACCGTTACAGCGGCGCCAGCGGACTCTTTCAGTTCATGCCCTCGACCTGGAACGCCAACTTCCCCGGGCAGAACATCTGGGATCCGTACGCTCAGGCGCGCGCGGCCCTGGTGTTCTACAACGCCGGCCGCCAGAGCGCCTGGACCTGCAAGTAGTCGCGTAGCGGCTGAGCCCGCTGGGGGCGCTAGCATTTGGCGCGTGCCGCCAATTTCGGGTGCTGTCCCGGTTGACTCCGCGCCGTTGGATATCCCGCCGGTCGAGATTCGGCTGGTCCGCACCCAGCAGGAGTACGCGGCCTGCGAGGCGATGAGTCGCGACGTCTGGGGCGCGGCCGAGCGCAATGTCGTACCACGCGAGCTGCTCTTGACCATGCAGCTCAACGGCGGCCTGGTGCATGGCGCCTTTCGACCAGATGGCCGCCTGGTCGGATTTTGCTTTGCGTTTCTCGGCCGGCGTGACGGGCAGCTGCGATTGTGCTCGCACCAGCTCGCGGTCGTTCCGGAGTACCGCGGCGCCGGCATCGGGATTCGCTTGAAGCATGCCCAGCGGGGCGATGCGATCCAGCGGGGTTATGAGCTGGTCAGCTGGACGTTCGATCCCCTGGAGGCCCGCAACGCCTACATCAACCTGCATCGGCTGGGCTGCGTCGCGCGTTTCTACGATCGCAATCACTATGGAGACATGGAGGACGAGCTCAACCGTGGATTACCCTCGGATCGACTCGAAGCCGAGTGGTGGCTGCAGCAAGACAAGCCGGCGGTGATCGTTGATGATCCGATCATCCTGCTGCGGGTCGGCCCCGACGGCGGCCCGCGGCGGGACACGGTCACCCTCACCAGCCGTCGGCCGGCGCTGATCGGGGTGCCATCGGATTTCCAGGCGATCAAGCAACAGAGTCTCGAGCTCGCAACCCGCTGGCGGATGGAGAGCCGGGCCGCCTTTGAATCGGCGCTGGGCGCGGGACTCTACGCCGTCGATTTCCAGCGCCGGGGCGCCTACGTGATGGCCCCATTGGCATGAAGATCGAGGCCGTCGAACTGCGCGTGCTGAAGATGCGGTTGCTGAAGCCGTTCCGGACCAGCTTCGGTGTCCAGCAGGATCGCTATCCGATGCTCGTGCGGTTGGAAATCGACGGTCGCTCGCATTGGGGTGAGTGCGTGGCCGGTGAGGGGCCCTGGTACTCGTACGAAACCATCGAGACCGCCTGGCAGATGCTCAAGGGCTACCTGCTGCCGGCGGTGATCGGGCAGGACCTCGCCGACGCCGCTGCGCTGGAAGCCCGCTTCTCGCCGGTGCGAGGCCATCACATGGCCAAGGCCTGTATCGAGATGGCATTCACCACGGCCCTTGCGGAGCACGCGCGCAAGCCACTATCGAAATTCCTGGGCGGCGTGCGCGACCGGGTCGAGACGGGCGTCAGCATCGGCATTCAGGCCACCGTGGACGAGCTGCTGGAAGCCATCGGCATCCACCTCAGCCAGGGCTACCGGCGCATCAAGGTCAAGATCGAGCCCGGCTGGGATGTGATGGCGATCGGCGCCATTCGCGAGCGCTATCCGGAGATCACCCTGATGGCGGACGCGAACTCCGCCTACACCCTGGACGATGCCGCCCACCTGGCGCAACTTGATCGCTTCGGGTTGCTGATGTTGGAGCAGCCCCTGTCGCCCGGCGACCTGGTCGATCACGCGGCGCTGCAGCGGCAGATGCGAACCCCAATCTGCCTGGATGAAAGCATCGAGTCGGCCCGCGACGCGCGACAGGCCGTCCAGCTGGGCGCCTGCCAGGTGATCAATATCAAGCCCGGCCGGGTGGGCGGCTTCGCGGAGTCGCGCCGGATCCACGACATCGCCGCCAACGCCGGCCTGCCGGTCTGGTGCGGCGGCATGCTGGAGACCGGCATCGGTCGCGCCGGCAACGTCGCACTGGCGACGCTGCCCAATTTCCGGCTGCCCGGCGACATCTCGGCGAGTGACCGCTACTGGGCGGAAGACATTGTGGAGCCGGCGTTTACGCTCGCAAAGGGCGGGACGATTGCGGTTCCCACCCGCTGGGGGCTTGGCGTGCGGGTCAAGGTCGACCTAGTCGAGCGCCTCACGGTGCGCCGGGAAATGATCCGGGCGTAGGCAAAAGAAAAAGACCTCGGCGATGACCTACTCTCCCAGACCGTTGCCAGCCCAGTACCATCGGCGCTGACGGGCTTAACTGCTGTGTTCGGGATGGGAACAGGTGTTTCCCCGTCGCTATGGTCACCGAAGTCTTTTTCCTTCGATCGCTGCGAAGAAGTGCTTTAGGGACCGCGCAGTTCACGCGATCAACCTCCTGCGCTATTCAGCGCTGAGGAGTGAGATAGATGGTCAAGCCCTCGACCTATTAGTACCGCTCAGCTGAAACGGTTGCCCGTCTTACACCTGCGGCCTATCAACCAGCTAGTCTCGCTGGGGTCTTACCTGGTTAACCCAGTGGGAGACCTTGTCTTGAGGTGGGCTTCGTACTTAGATGCTTTCAGCACTTATC
>VBDZ01000125.1 GCA_005881215.1 Chloroflexota bacterium
TGCGCCAGGGAATCTGTATCCAAAGGTGTTCGCCTTGAAGAAACTGTCAGACGCGCCGGGCCCGGTCGGATCGGCGTACGACGAGTCATCCGGCGGATGGGAGAGCTATGTCAACACCGCGCTGCGGCAGGTCAGCGGCCAGCCGATCAACGACGCCGCTTCGCAGGTGTATTGCGGCAGCACCAACGGCAGCCCGGGAACTCTGAGTCGGTGCCGTGACGCCCTGCGGGATGCCCTGGACATCACGATTGCGCAACTGACCGCGGCCTACGGGACGTCAGATCCGGCACAGTGGACCTGCAATACGAGCAATCCCCCGGGCCAGTGCAACCCCAAAAACGACTACATCCACTTCCAGGCGGTCGGCGCCCAGAGCACCGACCCGATGCACTGGATCAATCGCCCCACCTTCCAGCAGGTGGTGCAGTTTCCGCTGCCCTAAGGGCTAACCGCGGACCGCGGCGGCCACCACCGGCGGCAGCCTCAGCCAGCTGCCGGTCTCCTCGAGCGGGACCAGCCGACGCCCCACCTGGTGCACCGTGCGGTGGCTGGGAAAGTGCAGCGGCTTGGGAAACACCGTGAGCGGGTGTCGGACCACGGTCTTCTCCACGCCGACGAGCATGGCGGTGTTATGAACAAAGCCGTTTCCACTCTGGATGTTCGTGGGCGTCGACGTGGGGTGGCCGCCCCACGGGGTTCCCAGGGCGAAGCCGAACGCGCCCCAGATGTTGATGCCCACCGTGCCGTATCGCAGTTGTACGATGGTCCGCTCGAGCGCTTCGGCCACGCCGGGGTCGCGCAAGGTCGCCGGATGGACCACGATCGTGGCACTGAGCGTCCCCCATAGGTGCTCGTTGGCAAAGCGAATGGCGTGCTCGAGAAATTCGACGGGGCTGTTCCCGTCCACGGCTGTCTCCGAGAGAATGGCGCAGAACGGCTCCATCCGGAAGGCTTTCTCGCTCGCGTCGCGCGGATTGAGGTCGCTGAGCACGGTCCAGGGAAGGCTGCCGGGCCCGGCTTGGCCGATCGTGTGAAGTGTCGCCCGACCCGCGGTCAGCGCCTGGTAGCGATCCTCGGCTCCGGGATAGTAGGCGGCCCGGACGGGCGTCCGATCGAACACCTGCGCGATGGCACCGAGCAGCTGGCCTCGTAGCGCCCAGCCGCGAGGCGTGATCAGCATCTTGTTCGCATTGCAATTGAAGGACGCATTGTTCGTCACGCCCCCGGCGATGTTCTCGGCCTGCCAGGCCAGCTGGCGCTGGCTGTAGGGGCCGGGCACGACCAAGACGGGCGAGATGTTGCCGAGCTCAGCGGTGATCGGCTTATCGAGCAGTGGCCGATTCTCAGCCCGTCGGGCGTCCCGTTCCGGACCCGGCGGCCCCCAGACCAGCAGGTCGTAGGTGCGGTCGGAGCCGGTGATCAGAATTTCGTCCACGCGATTGTGTTGAGCCAGGTACGCACCCTCATCAGCGCCGCCGTAGACCACGGCCAGGAAGTTCTGCCGGATCGGGTCGGCGAACGCCTCCTCGAGTAACGGTCCCAGGTAGGCATTCACCGGGTTCATCTTGAGCAGACAGACCATGCCGTCGTTGAGCATCTTGGTCAGCACGTCGAGCGATGGGATCGAATTGACGTTTCCGCCGCCGAGGACCAGCACGACTTTGCCGTCGTGATCGGGCCGGCGATAAAAGGGTGCACGGTCAGCTGCGGTGGCTCCCTGCTGGAGGTGAACCTCGGCGTGAAGTCCCCGGAAGAGCACCCCATCGAGCCGGCTCGATGGGAAGACCTTGATCCTGGACCGTCCGTCGATCGTGTTGTCAACGCCGCCGATCTCCGTCGTGCCATGCCGCCCAATCGAGCGGAGCGCGGCGATCCAGAGCCGGAGATGGAGCAACGTGATGAACGGGTGCGCGATCCACTCCTCGCCCTCGGCGGCGGTTCCAGGGGCCAATCGCTTGGCTACCGACGCCGCCCGGACGCTGCGCTCGGCAATCCGCGCGTAGCCGGCTCGGACGGACTCGGCCAGAACGATCCGCTCCGAGACCGAGAGCCGGGCGAACACCGGCGCGCCGCGTCGCAGCCGGGCGACGGCGGCGTCCAGATCCGCCCGTGCGGTTCGTAGCGAAGCGTCGGCCGTGATGGCCATCGGACTCCTCGACCATATCAACCGGCGCCGGGGGGCCTGTGGAAAACGTCGACACGCAGCTGTCGCCGCGCGCTGCCATAATGCGGGCGGTTTTGAAGAAGGAACGCCGGAACTGGATTCTTCCCGAGCCGCTTCGGGCTCTACCAGGACTGGAGGCCTTCTCCCCGGTGTTCCGTCAGGTGTTGCACGCCCGCGGCGTCACCCGCCAGGCGCAGCTCGCGCCCTGGCTCGAGACCGATCTTCAACGAGCGCCTGATCCCTTTCTGCTCAAGGACATGGCGGTCGCATGCGATCTGATCGCCGAAGCGATTCATGGTGGGCAGCGCATCGCCGTGTATGGCGATTACGACGCCGATGGCGTGACGGCGTGCGTCACGCTGGCGCGCGGTCTTCGGGCAGCTGGGGCCGATGTCATCACCTATATCCCCAATCGATTCACCGAGGGCTACGGCCTCAATCTCGAGGCCTTGAAAGACCTCTATGCGCGCGGAGCCCGCCTCGTCATCACCTGTGACTGCGGCACCAACTCCGTCGACGTCGCGCGTGATCGGCCCGCGGGGATGCGGCTGATCGTCACCGATCATCACGAAGTCGGCGCCGACCGGCCGCCGGTCGACGCCCTCATCAACCCCAAGCAGCCGGATTGCGCCTATCCCTTCGACGGTCTGGCGGCCTGTGGCGTCGCCTACAAATTGCTGGTCGCGCTGGAGCGGAGCGCCTTTCCCGGCAAGCTCGATCCGGCGGCGTCGCTCGATGCGGTCGCCCTCGGAACGGTCGCGGATGTCGTGCCGCTGCACGCGGAAAACCGTGCGATCGTCCGGGCCGGCCTGCATCGTCTCAATCAAACGCCCGGCCCTGGATGCGCGGCCCTGCTCGCCGTGGCGGGCATCAGGCCGCCGGTCACGGCGGAGCACCTGGCGTTTCAACTGGGGCCGCGGATCAACGCGGCGGGGCGGATGGAAGACGCCATGCTCGCCCTCGACCTCTTGATGGCGGACACTCGCGAATCCGCGGATCCCATCGCCCAGCGCCTTCAGGAGCAAAACGCGCAGCGCCAGCAGCTGACGGCCGAGATCGTCAGCGAGGCGAGAGTCGAAGTCGCGGCGCTCGATAACGCGACCGCGGTGATCGTGATGGGCGCGAACCACTGGCCACTCGGGGTCCTCGGCCTGGCGGCGAGCAAGCTGGTCGAAGAGTTCTACCGTCCGACGTTCGTCTTCAACACCGAGGGTGACGAATGGCGCGGATCCGCGCGAAGCATCGAGGGCTTTCATCTCGTTGACTGCTTGCGGCACTGTGCTCCCTTGCTACGCCGCTTTGGCGGCCACGCGATGGCAGCGGGGCTCACCGTCCTCGCCGATCACTTTGGCGAGGTCAAGGCTGGGCTGGAGGAATACACGGCGGCACGGCTCAACGGCGCCGCCTTTTCGCGCCCGATCCGGATCGAGGCGTCGGCCGCGTTCGCGGATCTAAAACCGAGCCTGCACCACGAAATCCAGCTGCTCGCCCCGTTCGGCGTCGGCAACCGCGAGCCGTTGCTCCTCAGCCGCGACGTCGAGGTGACTCGTGCGGAAACGTTCGGTGTCGATGCCCGCCACCTGCGGATCCACCTCCGTGATCGAACCGCGACGGCCGAGGCGATCGCGTTCGACAAGGGGGCGTCGGCGCCGCACCTGGCGGCCGGTCGTCGCATCGACATGGTCTACGCGCTGCAGTGTGAGCGCTGGGACGGTCTCGATCGGGTCCGGCTGCACCTTCGCGATCTCCGCCCGGCATTCCATCCGGCCCTGGTGCTGGCGGGCGTGTAGCTCGGCAAATTCGGCGCCGGAACTCTTTACGCGGGCGCGACCGCTGTGCTACGGTAACCGTCAGGCAGGTGCTTTGGGGAAGAGGCACCTTGTTGAGCAAGCAATAGCGAGGCAAGGATGCTGGACGAGGTTCGCACTCCAAGGCTGGTCATCGCCGGCACCTCGAGTAGCGTCGGTAAGACGATCCTCACGGCCGGGCTGATCGCGGCCTTCAAGGCCCGCGGCCTCACGGTGCAATCCTTCAAGGTTGGCCCGGACTACATCGATCCGGCGTACCTGGCACACGTGAGCGGCCGGCCCTGCCGCAACCTCGATTCCTGGATGCTAGGCGAGGGGGCGTTACGACAGGTCCTCGCCCAGGGTGCCCTCGGGGCTGACCTGGCGCTGGTCGAAGGGATGATGGGCCTCTTCGATGGTCGCGGCGGTAGCCCTGACGGCAGCACCGCCGACGTCGCCCGCATTATCAAGGCGCCGGTGGTGCTGGTGATCGATGTCAGCAACATGGCGGAGAGCGCGGCCGCCGTCGCGCTGGGATTCAAGACCTACAGCGAATCGCCGAAGATCGCGGGTGTCCTGCTCAACAACGTGGGCTCGGACAGCCATCGACGCAACGTCGAAGACGCAATCTGGGGGACGGCCAAGTTGCCGGTTCTCGGCGCGCTGCGAAACATGCCACAGCTCGATATCCCGGAGCGTCAGTTGGGCTTGCTGCCGGTGACGGAAAATCGGGAGTGGGAGCGGACCGTCGGGGTCTTGTCCGAGACGATCACCCGTGACGTCGACCTCGATTTGCTGCTGCGGATCGCGAACAAAGCCGAGCTGGTGCCGCTCGTCCCCAAGAAGGTCTTCCAGGGGAAGCCCGCCAGCGGCTATCGGGTTCGCCTCGCGGTCGCCTACGACGAGGCCTTCAACTTCTATTACCCGGAAAACCTCGAGCTGCTCGAGGAGCATGGGGCGGAGGTTGTCCCGTTCAGCCCGCTGGAAGACCCGCACCTACCGCAGGACGCCGCCGGGCTCTATCTCGGTGGCGGATTTCCTGAAGTCTTTGTCGAGCCGCTGGCCAAAAATCGCGCCATGGCGGAGTCGATTCAACATGCCCACCTCAGCGGGCTGCCGATTTACGCCGAGTGCGGCGGCCTGATGTACCTGGGGCGCTCGCTGCGCACCGAGACTGGCGCAGCCCATACCATGGCCGACGTCATCCCGGTCGACGTCGAGATGGACGGACAGATCCACCGCTTCGGATACCGCCAGATCCTCACGCTGGAGGACAGCATCCTGTCGCCCAAGGGCCAGTTCTACCGCGGCCATGAGTTTCACTGGAGTCGGATCACCGGGCACGACGGCGGCTTGAAGTCCGCCTATCAGATGTTGAACGCCGAGGGCGATGTCATCGGCTACGAAGGCTTCATCGGGCCGAACCTGCTGGCCAGTTACGTCCATCTGCACTTCGGGCAGAATCCGCTCCTGGTCGACAAGTTCGTCCAACACTGCCGCGAGTACGCCACCGTTCGCGTGCCGCTCTAACGGCGTCGGCCTGGCTGCCGGATTTGGCGGCGCGCGGCTAGTCCGGTTTCGGCGTCAGCCATTTCGGGCATCACATCGTATTGATAGATGGCCACCCCTGAATACAAGGACTACTACAAGACGCTGGGCGTCGCCCGGACGGCGAGCGAGAAAGAGATCAAGTCCGCCTATCGCCGCCTGGCCCGCCAGTATCACCCGGACGTCAACAAGGATCCCAAGGCGACCGACCGTTTCAAGCTGATCAACGAGGCTTACGAGGTCCTGAGCGACCCCAAGAAGCGATCGAAATATGACCAGCTGGGGTCCGACTGGGAGCGGATCGAGCGCGAGCAGGAGTTCGCTCGCCAGTATCAGTCACAGGCGGGGCGGGGCGCGGGCGCGGCCGGTACCGAAGGCTTCAGTGACTTCAGCGATTTCTTCAACACGTTCTTCGCCGGTGACCGCGGCTTTTCCGGCTTCGACTTCGAGGGCGCGCGCGGCCGGGGCGTCACCGCCGAGCGCGGCGAGGACATCGAGCATCCATTCGAGATCACGCTGGAAGAGGCGGCCCGCGGCGGGGAGCGCACGATTCAGATGGAGGTTCCGGAGACCTGTCCGACCTGCGGCGGTTCGGGATTTACCGGCGAACGCCGCACCGTGCGCGGACGCACCGTGATGGAAAGCGTCACCTGCCCGACCTGCGGCGGCGCGGGGGTGCGGGCTACCCGCCGGCAGATCCAGGTCAAGATCCCCGCGGGCGTGACCGAGGGTTCACGCATCCGGGTCAAGGGCGAAGGCCGTCGCGGGGCCGAAGCCGGCGACCTGTATCTGCGGGTCCATCTTCAACCGCACCCGCGCTTCGCGGCCAAGGGTCGTGACCTCTATACACCGCTGCCAGTGCTCGATGACCAGGCTGCCCTGGGCGACGAGGTGACCATCCAGTCGTTGACCGGAGGCCAGCTCCAGCTGCGCGTGCCGGCGGGTAGCCAGGCCGGCAAGGTCTTCCGGCTCAAAGGGAAGGGGTTGCCAGCGCTCAAGGATGGCGTCGCGGGCGATCTCTATGCGACGCTCGAAATCCGAATTCCGCAACCCATCACGCCGCCACTGCGCGATCTGTACGAGGGCATCCGCAAGGCTCGCGCGGGCTAGCGGTCAGCGGTTTCGGAAAAAGAGGTTCAGCAGCACCGTTAGCACGACGCTCAGCAGCAGGCCAGTCGCGATCGGGAAATAGAAGTGGACGTTGCCGCGGTCGATTGAGATATCACCGGGGAGCTTGCCAAGAAAGGGGATGCGGAGTCCGAGCGCGAGGACGAGTCCGATGACCACCACAAACCCGCCCACGATGATGAGCAGCTTGCCGAGCTCGGGCACGAACAGATGGTACCCGGGCGCTTAGAGAACTAGAAGCCGATCCAGCCGATCGCTTGCTCGATCTGGGCCTGCTGGACGCCCGCGATCGGCACGCCGTCGATGACCGTGAGCGGAATCTCTTTGACGTCGATGTCAAGGTTACGCAGGTCCTTCCCATCGAGCTTGCCGTCGGCGCAAACATGTTCCTGGTAGGCGACCCCGCGGTCGGTCAGGATCTCCTTGATCCGCCGGCTGCTCTCGCAGTCGGGTCGGGTGTAAACAATCACTTCCATCTCGCCCTCTGCCTCCCATGTGCTCCCGCTCGCCCCGGGGTGACACATGACTTGATATCGCGCCTATACGAAGGCTATATCAACACTATCAAGGGAAATGGTATTTGTCCAATTCTATTCTCCGATCGGATCGATAAACAGCTTCGATATCAGGACGGTTTGACAGGGCGGCGTGATCGCCCTACACTTACCGGGATCTTCGTCCTTTAACCCGGTCCAGCGAGGCCGAAAGGAGAGTTCGATGCGCGATACCCTGGCCGCTCCGCCCGCACGGACGCAGGCCCCCCTTCACCACCTGACCGAGCCCCAGCGGCTGGATCGTTCCCTCATCGAGCAATTGCTCCAGGCCACCTCGGATTTTGAGCAGCGGGCCGGTCAGGCACAGGATCGGCTGCAAGGCCGGCTGCTGGCCACGCTCTTCTATGAGCCCAGCACTCGAACGCGGTTTTCGTTCGAGGCGGCGATGCATCGCCTCGGCGGCCAGGTGCTCAGCGCGCAAAACGCTGGTCAAGCAACCTCGGCCTTAAAGGGCGAGTCGCTGGAGGACACGATCCGCGTGGTGGGGGAGTATGCCGATGCCATCGTGCTGCGGCATCCGGAGATCGGCGCCGCGGACCGCGCCGCGCAGGTGGCCCGGATCTCGGTGATCAACGCCGGCGACGGCGCCGGCCATCATCCGACGCAGGCGCTGCTCGACCTCTACACCATCAAGAAGGAGCTGGGCCGGCTCGATCACCTCCGCGTGGCCCTGGTCGGCGACCTGCGTCACGGACGCACTGTCCGGTCCCTCGCCCTGCTCCTGGCGAAATTTCCCGGCAACGAGCTGGTCCTGGTCTCACCGCCCGGCCTTCGGCTGGGCGACGACGTGCGCGGCGCAATCGGGGCGGCCTCGATCCACGAAACCGACGATCTCACCGGCGTGGTCCCCCGCCTGGATGTGCTCTATCAGACTCGAATCCAGGCCGAGCGTTTTGCCAGCGCCGACGAATATGGTCGATATCGCGGCATCTACGTCGTGACGCCAGAGCTGATGCGTCGGCTGTCGGAGCACGCGATCCTGATGCACCCGCTACCGCGGGTTGGCGAGATCGAGCCGCAGGTCGACGCGGACCCCCGGGCCGCCTACTTCCGCCAGGCGCGAAACGGTCTGTGGGTGCGGATGGCGGTGCTCGATTGGGCAATGACGCCTTGATGGTGCAGACTCCACCGCTCAAGGCCGTCATCCTCGATGCCGACGGGGTGCGTCGCGCCTGGCGGCGGATTGCCCACGAGGTCATCGAACGGCAACCGGATCTGGCCGCGCTGAGCCTGCTCGGCATCGTCACCCGCGGGTTGCCGCTGGCCGAGCGTCTGGCGGCCACGCTGGAGGAACTCGAAAGCATTCGGGTTGCGGTCCTACCGCTTGACGTCCGGGCGTACCGCGACGATCTGCCGCGGGCGGCCACGGCGCCGCTTCCAATCCTGCCATCGGCCGCCGTCGACGGCCGGCCGGTGCTGCTCGTCGATGACGTGCTCTTCAACGGGCGAACTGTTCGCGCCGCCATCGATGCGGTGATCGCGGCCGGGCGGCCGACGCAGATCCAGCTCGCCGTCCTGGTCGATCGTGGTCATCGAGAGCTGCCCATCCGGCCGGACTACATCGGAAAGAACGTGCCGACCTCGCGGCAGGAATGGGTCGACGTCCACCTTCGCGAGATCGATGGCGAGGATGCGGTGCGCATTCTGGAGGGACCACCGCGCTGATGCGTCTCCACCATGTTCGCCAGCTGACATCACACGGCCTCTCTTCGCCGCGAACGGTTGCCATCGCTGCCGGTGGAGCGGAAGACCGCGACGCGACCGGGCTGATCCTGTCGCCGGGCTGGCTCGACCTGCATGCCCACCTGCGCGACCCGGGGTTCCCCGAAAAGGAAACGCTCACCTCCGGGGCAGCCAGCGCCGCCTTCGGTGGCTTCACCCATGTCGTCGCCATGGCCAACACCATGCCGGTCACGGACAAGCCTGATCGCGTTCGTGAGCTTGTCGCTCGCGCGGCGGATCTTCCCATCCGTGTTAGCGTGGTCGCCGCGGTCAGCATCGGGCTCGAGGGCCGCCAGCTCACCGATGCGACGGGAATGAAGGCTGCCGGTGCTGTTGCCCTCTCGGACGATGGGCGGCACCTGCTCGCCGCTGAAACGCTGGGTCGAGCGCTGCGCGCCGCGGCGCGCGCGGGGCTACCGGTCTTGATCCACGCGCAGTCCGAGCATCTCGGCAACGGCCCTGACGCCGAAGCGACGGCCGTTGCGGAAGCGTTGCGCAGCCTGGCGCAGGCCCCCGGGGCCCGGCTGCATATCCAGCACGTCAGCACCCGGGCTGCGGTGGACCTGATCAGCGCGGCGAAGCGGCAGGGATTCGCGGTCACGGCCGAGGTGACGCCACACCACCTGGCGCTGACCGCCGGCGACGTGGCGTCGCTCGGTCCGTTTGGGAACGTCAGCCCGCCGCTGCGGTCGATCGATGATCGCGCGGCGGTTCGCGAAGCCCTGGATCAGGGCGTCATCGACGTGATCGCCACCGACCACGCCCCGCATGAGATCGCGGCCAAGGCGGCCGGCGCCAATGGATTCCATGGCTTCGAGACGGCGCTGGCGGTCTTGATCGGACTCGGACTCGATCCGGCTGTTCTCTACCGCGCCTGCGTCCAGCGGCCGCGGGAGATCATCGGCCAATCGGTCGAGGACGAGTGGATCCTGATCGATCCCGACCGTGAGTGGACGGTCGACTCGAGCTCATTCAAGAGCCGGGGCAAGAACACGCCGTTTGACGGCCGTCGGGTCCGCGGGCGGATCGTGATGACGGTGTGTCGCGGCCAGGTCATCGTCGAGCGGATGCTGCAGCGTGTCTGACGGGCTGGCGCTCGTCCTCGAAGACGGATTCACCCTGCTTGGTCAGCAGGGCGGACAGGCGACGCAGGCGAGCGGCGAGATCGTGATCAACACCTGCATGACCGGTTACCAGGAGGTGCTCTCCGACCCCTCGTACGCCGGCCAGATGGTGGTGATGACCTATCCCCTCGTCGGGAATTACGGCGCCACGGCAGATTTTCAGGAGTCGGCGCGACCATGGGCGCGGGCGTTGATCACCCGCCAGCTCAGTGCGTTCCAACAGCACTGGCGGACGCACCAGCCGCTGGCGGAATGGCTGGACGGCTACGGCATACCGATCATCACCGACTGTGACACCCGGCGGCTTGCCCGGCACCTGCGAGGCACTGGTGCTCAGCGAGCCATCATCGGGCCGCGCGAGGAACTCCCGATGTTGCACGAGCAGGTGCAGTTCGTCACGCCGCTCGAGGAACAAGACCTGGTCCGCCAGGTGTCCGAAGGATTCGTCGACAGCTTGGAGATCATGGATCCGGCGTTGGCCGGGCGGCCATTCCGTCAATGGCCCGGGCTCCGAATCACGGTGGTCGACTACGGCGTGAAGCGCAACATTCTGCGATCGCTCCGCGCGCGCGGGGTGGAGGTCGACGTCCTGCCCCACGACAGCAGCCTCGAAACGATTCTCGAGCGCCGCCCCCACGCCGTCGTGCTCTCGAACGGCCCGGGCGATCCGGCGCAGCTCCAATCCGCCGTTGCGGCGACCCGGCAGTTGATCGCACGCCTACCGGTGCTCGGTATCTGTCTCGGTCATCAACTGGTCGGCCAGGCAGCCGGGGCCCTCACGCGCCGACTTCCGTTTGGTCACCATGGCGGCAACCACCCGGTGCTCGACCTGCGAACCGGCAGGGTCACCATGACGTCGCAGAACCACGAGTTCGAAGTTGACGCGGAGAGCCTGCCCGCCGGCAGCGGCTTCCGCGTGAGTCACCGCAACCTCCACGACGGCTCGGTCGAAGGCCTGGTTCACGACCACCTGCCTGTCCGTTCCGTGCAGTTCCACCCGGAAGGCGCACCGGGTCCGCAGGACAACCAGGCGATCTTCGATGATTTCCTCGACCTGATCGCGGGTCGGGATCCCGCGCCGATCGCGGTGCGCCGGCCGACGCGCCGTCCCACCAGCGTGCTCGTCATCGGATCCGGCCCAATCGTGATCGGGCAGGCGGCCGAGTTCGATTACGCGGGGACCCAGGCCTGCAAGGCGCTTCGCGAGGAAGGCGTGCGAACCATCCTGGTCAACTCGAACCCGGCGACCATCATGACGGATGAAGGGATCGCGGATCGGGTGTATATCGAGCCGCTTACGGTCGAGGCGGTCACGGCGATCATCGAACGCGAGCGACCCGATGGACTGCTGCCCACCCTGGGCGGACAGACCGGCCTCAACCTGGCGGTGGCGCTGGCCGACGCCGGTGTTCTCGAACGTTGCGAGGTGCGGATGCTCGGGACGCCGCTCGACGCGATCCGGGAGGCCGAGGACCGCGAGGCGTTCAAGTCGGCGCTGCTGCGAATCGGTGAGCCGGTACCGGACAGCCGGACGGTCTCAATGGTTGAGGACGCCCAGGAATTCGCGGCCTCGATCGGGTTTCCGCTCGTGGTGCGACCCGCCTACACCCTGGGCGGCACCGGCGGCGGGATGGCGGGAAGCCCACTGGAGCTCGAAGCCGTGGTCCGCGAGGGACTGGCGGCGAGTCCCATTCGCCAGGTCCTGGTGGAGCGCGCCCTGACTGGCTGGAAAGAGATCGAGTACGAGGTGATGCGGGACGCCAATGACACCTGCGTCGCCATTTGCAACATGGAAAACATCGACCCCATGGGGGTCCACACCGGTGACAGCATCGTCGTCGCGCCGAGCCAGACCCTCTCGGACCGGCAGTATCAGATGCTCCGCTCCGCGGCGTTGCGGATCATTCGGGCGCTGCGGATCGAGGGCGGGTGCAACGTCCAGTTCGCATTGGATCCCGCCTCGGATCGCTACTACGTGATCGAGGTGAACCCGCGGGTGAGTCGCTCCTCGGCGCTGGCATCGAAGGCGACGGGTTATCCCATCGCCCGGGTCGCCGCAAAGATCGCGGCGGGGCGTGGGCTGCACGAGATTTCGAACGCGGTCACCGGCAAGACCAGCGCGGCGTTCGAGCCGGCGCTCGATTACTGCGTGGTAAAGATTCCCCGCTGGCCATTCGACAAGTTCCCTGCCGCTGATCGCACCCTGGGCACCCAGATGAAGTCGACCGGCGAGGTAATGGCGATCGAGCGGACCTTCGAGGCCGCCCTGAGCAAGGCACTGCGAGCCCTCGAACAGCGCCTGCCCGATGCCTCGCAATTGCGCGGCCGCCCCGACCTCCTGCATCAGGCCAACGACCGCCGACTGATGGCGGCGATGCAGGCGTTACGCGATGGGATGCCACAGGACGAGGTGGTCGTCGCCACCGGCTACGCGGCATGGTTCGTCGACCGCCTCGCCTTCATCACCGGGCTGGAGGCCGAGCTCTCGCGAACCCCCTCCCCCGATATCCTGCGCCGCGCGAAGCGAGCGGGGCTCGACGATGGACGGATCGCCGAATTGAGTGGCGGGCGGGCGCCAGTGGCCGCCATCGAGCCGACCTTCCGCCAGGTCGATACCTGCGCCGCCGAGTTCGAGGCCGTGACCCCCTATTACTACGCCACCTACGAAGACGAGGACGAGATCATTCGCCGCGGCAACCGCGCCGTCGCCGTCATTGGCTCCGGCCCGATCCGCATCGGCCAGGGCATCGAGTTCGACTACTGCAGCGTGCACGCCTCGGCCGCCCTGCAGCAGGCCGGCTTCGACAGCGTGCTCATCAATAGCAATCCGGAAACCGTCAGCACCGACTTCGACGCCTCGACCCGCCTCTATTTCGAACCGCTCGATCTGGAAGGCGTGCGCAACGTCCTCCGCCGGGATCCCGTGCTCGGGGTGGTGGTCCAGTTCGGCGGCCAGACCGGGCTGAACCTGGCGGACGCCCTCGCCGCGGGCGGGGTCCGCATCCTGGGATCGTCGGTCGATACCATCGATCTCGCCGAAGATCGCCGCCGTTGTGAGCGGCTGCTCCGCGAGCACGGGATCCCACAGTCTCCCGGCGGTTCCGCGACCAGCGTCGCCGACGCGGTCCAGATTGCCGCCCGGGTCGGCTACCCGGTGCTGGTGCGACCCTCGTATGTCCTCGGGGGGCGCGGCATGGAGATCGTCCGTTCGCCGGAAGACCTGCGGCGCTACGTGGAAGCCGCCATCGATCTCGGCATCCGGGGGCCGATCCTGGTCGACAAGTACCTGCTGGGGCGCGAGCTCGATGTCGATGCGGTCTGCGATGGGGATGCGGTTCTGATTCCCGGCATCCTCGAGCACATCGAACGGGCCGGGATTCACTCGGGCGACTCGTTTGCGGTCTATCCGCCCATCACGCTGACCGCGGATGAGACGGCTCGCGTCGTCGATTCGACCACCTTGATCGCCCGCCTGGTCAACGCCGTTGGGCTGATCAACATCCAGTTCGTCATCCGCGATGGGATCCCGCACGTCCTGGAGGTCAATCCCCGAGCCAGCCGGACGGTGCCGTTCCTCAGCAAGGTGACCGGCGTGCCGATGGTCCGGCTCGCCACGAATGCCGCGCTCGGCCGTTCGCTCGCGGACCAGGGATTCAGCGCCGGGCTTCAACCGAGCCGGCCGCTCTATGCGGTGAAGGCTCCCGTCTTTTCGATGGCGAAGCTGCCGGCGGTCGACGCGGTCCTGGGTCCGGAAATGAAGTCGACCGGGGAAGCGATGGGGATCGCCGCCGACCTGGCCACGGCGCAGTACAAAGCCTTTCTCTCGACCATGCAGGAGCTGCCCCCGGATGGCGCGGCCCTCTGCTCGATCGCCGACGCGGACAAGCCTGAAGCCCTGCCGATCCTGCGGGCGCTCCACGGCCTCGGCATCACGCTCTATGCGACCAGCGGCACGGCGGCGCTGCTCGACGAATTCGGAATTCCGAGCATCACCGTGCAGAAGCTTCGCGACGGCCATCCCAATGTTGTGGACGTCATCCATTCGGGGCAGGTGCAGCTGGTCGTGAACACGGTGTCGCTGGAAAGCCCGGTGGCGGACATCGGCACCGGCGTTCCGCTGCGCGACGGCTACGAGATCCGGCGCGCCTCCGTCGAGCGACGCATCCCTTGCCTCACCTCGCTGGACACGGCGGGGGCGCTGGTTCAAGCGCTGCGCGCCTGGCGTCGGGAGCATCGGTCGAAGGTCGCGGTCCTGGGTGAGTACCTTGGCGCCGCCGTGGTGGCGGAGGCGTCGCTGACGTGATCGTCGCGGCGGCACAGGCAGAGGTTGTTGAGCGCTCAACCCCGATGAGCGGCGCCACCGAGCTGGTGGTGCACCACCCACCATCGGCGTCCGCCGTGCAGCCAGGCCAGTTCTTTCAGCTGGCGGTTGGCGCGCCGCACACGATTCTCCGGCGGCCGTACAGCGCCGCCTGGGCGGATCCGATCAGTGGCCGGCTTGGCTTCATCTTTAATGTGGTGGGGGCGGGCAGCGCCTGGTTGGCGAATCTACCGGAGGGGCATGACGTGGATCTGCTGGGCCCGCTCGGCCGCGGATTCGAGCTCGATGGGAGGGATCCGGCGATCGTGGTCGCGGGCGGCCTGGGTGTCGCGGTCTTTCCCGGTGTGGTGCGGGCGCTGGTCGCGCGCGGCCGTCGTGTCACCGTCCTGCTGGGCGCGCGCTCGGTCGCGCAGCTGATGCGATCGGATCGATTCGCGGGTGCCGAGGTGAAGGTCGCCACCGATGACGGCAGCGCCGGCCATCACGGATCCGTTGTCGATCTTTTGCTGGACCAGGTTGGGGGTCTGGACATCTTCGGTTGCGGCCCAACCCCGATGCTCCAAGCCCTGATGCGTGCGGCTCGACGGTTGGACATTCCGCTCTCATCCATTCAGGTCGCGCTCGAAACCCCGATGGGCTGTGGGATCGGGACCTGTCTGGGATGCGCCGCGCCGGGTCGCGCCGGCGGGTATCTGCTGACCTGCCAGGATGGACCGTGCCTGCGCGCCGACCGGATCGATTGGGACCACATGACGGATGCGTTTCATGGCTGACCAGCTCGACATCGGTGTCGGCCTCGGCCACGGTTTGCGGCTGCGCGGTCCGGTTATGGTTGCCTCGGGCACGTTCGGCTACGGCTTCGACGCGCCGCTGGTCGACCGCTCCGCGCTGGGCGCGATCGTGACCAAAGGCACGACACCGCGGCCGCGCGCCGGAAATGCCCCGACCAGGATCGCCGAGACTCCCTCCGGCATGCTCAACGCGATCGGGCTCCAGAATCCCGGGGTCGAGCACGTGGCGCGCGAGTATGCGCCGATCTGGGCGAGCTGGGAGGTCCCGGTCATCGTCAACGTTGCGGGCGATGCGATCCAGGACTACGTCGAGGTGGCCCGTCGATTGGATGGGGTGGCCGGCGTTGCCGGCCTCGAGCTGAACATCTCCTGCCCCAACGTCGTGAACGGACTGCAGTTCGGGCTCGATCCGCGGCTGGCGGCGGAGTTGACGATGGCCGTTCGACGCGCGACCGAGCTTCCGCTGATCGTCAAGTTGACCCCAAACGTCACGGACATCGTGGCCGTTGGCCGCGCGGTCGAGGCCGCCGGCGCCGATGCCGTCTCTGCCATCAACACCTATGTCGGCATGGCGATCGACGTGCGGCGGCGGCGGCCGATGCTTTCACGAGGCAGCGGGGGCGTGAGTGGCCCAGCCATCAAGCCGATGGCCTTGCAGGCGGTCTGGCAGCTGGCGGCTGAATTGAGCATCCCGGTCATCGGCATCGGCGGGATCACGACCCCATCCGACGCGCTGGAGTTCCTCCTGGCCGGTGCGGTCGCCGTGCAGCTGGGCACGGTGAATTACCTCCGACCCGAATCGACGCGCGAAGTTCTCGATGGGATTGCGCAGTACATGCATCAGCATCGGTTCAACAATTTGCGCGCCCTGCCCATTCGTGGTGTCCGGGCGATGGCGCATGCCTGAGGTCGATCGCCAGGGGATCGCCTGGCAGGCATTCGAGTCGGCGGGGGCGCTCCTGCGCGGTCACTTTGTCTACACCAGCGGCCGGCACGGCGCCGATTACCTGGAGAAATTCCGGATCCTCGAGGATCCCCGGGCAACGACTGCGCTCGCGGCCATGATCGCCGCGCGCTTCCAGCCGCTTGCGCCGGAGCTGGTCGCGGGTCCGACCACCGGCGGCATCATCCTCGCGTACGAGGTGGCTCGCCAGCTCGGGGTGGACGCTGTTTACGTGGAGCGGGGCGAGGGGACCGGCCGCGTCTTACGCCGTGGATTCGAGATCGTCCCAGGCGTCCGGGTGCTCGTGGTCGACGACGTGGTGACGACAGGCGGCTCGCTGCTCGCGACCACAGCCTGCATCACGTGCGCTGGTGGCGACGTCATCGGGGTCGGGGTGCTGGCCGATCGCACGGCTGGTCGGACTGGCATCGAGGTTCCATTCTTCGCCTGCCTCACGGTGGACTTCCCTTCCTATGTGCCGGAAGCGTGCCCCCTCTGCGTTGCCGGCATACCCGTGGCGACGCCGCGCGGCTCGCGCAAAAAGTTGGCTACGGCCTAGAGCTCCCTCCCCCCTTGTGGGGGAGGGTCAGGGTGGGGGGTACTACTGCAACCAGGACGGCGCGGGCGCCGCCTGGTGGTGCAGCTGTTCGCGCATTTCGCGCCGATGGTTGCGGCGACCGGCCACCGGGTCGGCAGGTCGGGCAGGGGTGAGCACAGTAGCCGC
>VBDZ01000114.1 GCA_005881215.1 Chloroflexota bacterium
AGCTTGGCGGTCTTCTCCTGCCGGCGCGACTGTCCATTGGTGCGGTCGGCTCGCGTCGTCGTCGATCGTCCTCGCGCCGGGGTCACTGTGCGCGCCATGACGAATCCCTCCTGCTCATTCGAGACTGATGAACACGTTCTTGACTTCCGTGTAGAGCTGGAGCGCCGCCATACCCAGCTCGCGACCGATGCCGGAGCGCTTGTAACCGCCGAACGGAGCTTCCTGATGAACACTACGACTGCTGTTGATGCTGAGCACGCCGGTCCGAGGAGAGCCCGTAGGGGCTGTCGTTGACCAGTCGCAGGACTTCCGCCTCGTCGGCGAACGGGATGATGGTCAATACCGGGCCGAAGATCTCTTCCCGGGCGATCCGCATCCGGTTGTCGGCGCGGTCGAAGACGGTCGGCTCCAAGAAGCTGCCCCGCGCCAGCGCTCCTCCGGGGGTCGACCCACCCGCGAGCAGCCGGGCGCCCTCCTGCTGCCCGACCTCGATGTAGCCCCGCACCCGGTCGCGCTGCGTCATCGAGATCAGCGGACCGATCTCGGTGCCGGCATCGAGCGGATCGCCGACCTTGAGTTGCCTGCTGCCGGCCGCCACCCGCTGATCGAACTCCTCGGCGATCGAGCGGTGTATGAAGGCGCGGCTGCGGGCACAGCAATCCTGGCCGGCATTGCCGAACACGCTGTTGACCGCGGCCGGCACCGCCGTCTCCAGGTCGGCATCCTCGAAGACGATGTTGGGCGACTTCCCGCCCAGCTCGAGCGAAACCCGCGTGATGTTGGGTGCGGCCTGCTGCAGGATGCTGACGCCGGTCAGCGTCTCGCCGGTGAAGGCGATCTTGTCGACGCCGGGGTGACCTGCCAGTGCGTTACCGGTGGTTCCACCCGGGCCGGTGATGACGTTGAGCACGCCTTCCGGTAACCCGGCTTCGAGCGCCAGCCGCCCCAGTTCGAGGGCCGTCAGCGGCGTGTAGCTCGCCGGCTTGAGAATCGCGGTGTTTCCGGCGGCCAGCGCCGGTGCGACTTTCCAGGAGGCGATCGTCAAGGGAAAGTTCCAGGGCACGATGAGCGCCACCACCCCCACCGGCTCGCGCAGCGTGAAGTCCAGCCCGGGGGCGGTCACCGGGATGGTCTCGCCGTAGATCCGGGTCGCCGCCCCGGCGTAGTACTCGAAGCACTGCGCCGCGCCCAGCACCTCGTCCCGGGCGTCACGGATCGGCTTCCCGGCGTTGCGAGCTTCGAGGGTGGCGAGTCGATCGACGTGCGATCGAATCAATTCGGCGATCTTGTAGATCACCTTCGCCCGAGCACTCGCCGGCGCGTCGCTCCAGGCACCGCGGTCGAAGGCAGCTCGCGCCGCGGTGACCGCGGCGTCGACATCGCCCGGCGAGGCGACCGCCGCCCGCGCCATCACCTCGGAGGTGGCGGGCTCGACGATGTCGAAGCTCTTCTCCTCCTGACCGTGGCGCCACTTCCCGCCGATCAGTAGTTGGGCGGGGGTCGCCAGGGTGACCATCAGAAGTAGTTCGACGTGATGCCGCCGTCAACCACCAGGGCGGCGCCGTTGGTCCAGCTCGACTCGTCCGACGCCAGGTAGATCGCGAGCGACACGATGTCGTCGGCGTGGCCAAACCGTCCCATGGGGATCCGGTGCAGCCGGACGCGTTTTTTGTTCTCATCTTTGAGCAGGTCACGCATCAGCGGCGTCTCGATCGGGCCGGGACAGATCGCGTTCGAGCGAATGCCTTTCGGTCCGAACTGCACCGCGAGCGACTTGGTCAGCGCGATCACCGCGCCCTTGCTGGCGGTGTAGGCGTCCTGCGGGACGGTGCAGCCCACCAGCGCCACGAAGGACGCGATATTGATCACCGAACCGCCGCCGGCCTTGATCAACTCCGGGATGCCGTGCTTGCAGCAGAAGGCCAAGCCCTTGACGTTGATCGCCATGGTCCGGTCCCAGATGGCGTCGGTCGTGGTCAGCACTGATTCGTCGGCCTCGTCGAAGATGCCGGCATTGTTGTAGAGCACGTCCAGCTTGCCGAAGCGATCGACGGCGGTTTTGACGCAGACCGCCACGTCGGCTTCTCTGGTGACGTCGGCGGTCGCCGCTACCGCCTTGCCCTGGGTGCTGGCAACGGTGTCATGGACCGCCTTGTCGTTGACGTCCACGGCGAGCACCTGGGCGCCTTCCCGCGTAAAGGCATGGGTTGCCTCGCGACCCATGCCGCTCCCCGCGCCGGTGATCAGCGCGACCTTACCGTCGAGCCGTCCCATCTTCCCTCCATCAATCGAAGAGGAGCGAGCCGGTTGGCTCGCTCCTTTGCTGAATTCGCCAAGCCGTTAAACGCGTTGCGGCGTGAGTGTCGGTACGGGCTCGGTCATCGTCGGTTCGTGGTAGATGGAACCCTTTTCGACGTCCGCCTCTAACTTGCGCATGTCGTCTTCCGATCCCATGATGATCGGTCCGTTGTAGTGGTTCTTGCCCCAGAGCAAGTAGTAGAGGCCGCCAACGATGAGGAAGATCGCCACGGCCGGGCCGGCCCAGGTGCCGGTTGCCGTCAGCCAGCCGATGACGTCGCCGGTGTACTTCGCGCTGTATTCCGGCAGCATCAGCACGACACTGATGAACGCCACCCAGATGATCGCAACCCAGGCGACGATTGGCCACCAGCGGCCGAGGTTCCACGGCCCCGGCTTCCACCGGTTGGGATAGATCAGGGCGAGCAGGACCGGGATGACGTACGAGACGTAAAGCCCGATCACAGAAATCGATACGACGATCGAGTAGACCGCTGGGACCGGGAATTGCGCCAGCGCCGGGATGAAGGCGATGATCGCCGCCACCCAGATGCAGCGGGCCGGCGTCCGGTACTTCTTGCTGACCACGTGGAGCCACTTGGACCCGGGAAGCGCTCCGTCGCGGCTGAAGGCGAAGAGCATCCGCGAGTTCGAGGTGATTGAGCTCAGGCCGCAGAAGGCCTGGGCGATCACAAATCCAGCGAAGAGCAGCACGCCGCCGGTGGAGCCCAACGCATTCTTCACGATGTCCAGCACCGGGTTGGTGCTGGCCGCCGTTTTGGCCAGGTCCGGAATCGCGAGCGTCAAGGCGAGCAACATCAGGTAGCCGAAGATCAGCGACCAGAAGACCGAGTTCACGATTCCCCATGGCGCGCGCCGCGCCGGATTGACCGTTTCCTCGGTCACGTGCGCCGAGGCGTCGTATCCGGTGAAGGTCCACTGCGCAAGCAGCATGCCAACGAGGAAGGCGTAGATCGGTGAGCCAAACCCTGATTGGTTATAGGACTGGGTGAACACGTAGCTGATCGGGTGCAGCGGGTGGAGGATGCCGACGGCGACGAGAAGGACGGCGATCACCCCGATGTGCCACCAGACGCTGATGTCCGCGGCCCGCGCCGCCAGCCGGACCCCGACGTGGTTGATCGTGGCCTGGACGGCGAGCAGGATGGCAAAGATGCTAATGACGCCGATCTTGCCGGCCGTTGTCGTGACGTCCGCCGGGTAATTGAAGAGCGAGTTCAGCAACGCTGCGGCAAAGATCGCGTTGCCGTAAATGATCCCGGTGCTGATCGTGATCTGGCCGGCCAGGTTGAACCAGCCGGTGATCCAGCCCCAGTGTTTGTTGCCGAGCTTGGCCGCCTGGTAGTAGAGGGCGCCCGCCGTCGGGAGCGCCGAGGCCAACTGGGCCATCGCGGCCGCGACCACGAGCACCATGACACCGACCACCAGCCATCCGATGCCCATCTGCTGCGGCCCACCGTGGTTCAAGCCATAGCTGTAGAGGGTGAGACCACCAGTAAGAACCGAGATGATGGTGAACGAGATCGCGAAGTTGCTGAAGCCACCCATGTCGCGGAACAGCTGCTGGGCATAGCCCATCTGGTGCAGCCGGTCCGTGTCGGCACGGATCTGCTCCTCTTTCGTCATCGCCGGCATGCTTGCGCCTTCCTTCGCCCGTGCAAAATTTCCATCCCCCTCCGGGCTGCTCATATTTGATGCTGGCCCTCACCCAAAGTCAAGGACCGGCTGGTCTTAACAACTCTTTTCGGCGGGAGCAGCAAGCCGCGCCCTCCTGATCACGTTGCCGTCACATGCCCAAATTTCCCCGTCTCCTCGTGGCCGCCGTGGTTACCGCCGGACTGACCGTTGCCCTCGCCAGCCAGCCCGCCTATGCCGCCACCAGGCTCTCGCCGGCCCAGGCCCGCGCGATCTTGACCCGGGCCGCCCACCACCACCGACTGAACCCGAATTTCGTGCTCGCCGTTTCCTATTGGGAGAGCGGCTGGAACCAGGCGGCGCGTTCGCGGACCGGCGCGGTCGGGCTGATGCAGGTCGAGCCCTACACCGCCGCCTGGGCCGGACCCGCCCTGCTGCACCGCCGGGTGAACCTGAACAACCCGGTCGACAACGCGGAGCTGGGTGCGGCGCTGCTTCGCACCTACCTGGATCAATTGCACGACCCAAAGCTGACGCTGGCCGCCTACTACCAGGGCCTCGGCGGGGTGCGCCGCTACGGCATCTACCCCAGCAGCCGGAGTTACGTCGACGGCATCTGGAAGCTGCGCAACCAGTTCCAGCGCGCTCGCCTCGGCGGATAGCGAGGCAAACGCCTCTTCGTCGCGACCCGAGCTTGCGTCGAGCGCTCGCATGCTG
>VBDZ01000115.1 GCA_005881215.1 Chloroflexota bacterium
GGCCCGGAAGCCGAGCTCCAGGCGACGGAGAATGCCCAGCCCGCCATTGTTTTTCATAGTCTCGCCCTGCTGCGGCACCTGGCGGCTGATGGGGTCGAACCGGTGGCCATCGCCGGCCACAGCCTTGGCGAGTTCGCCGGCCTGGTCGCCGCCGAGGCACTCGACCGCCTCGACGCGCTTACTGCCGTCCGGGCGAGGGGAACAGCGATGGCCGCGGCCGCACCGAAGGCGACCGGCATGATCGCCGTGCTCGGCCTCCCGGACGGCGTGGTTGAGGAGGCCTGTGCGGCCAGCGGGGGAGAAGTGGTCGTCGCCAATTACAACGCCCCCGGCCAGGTGGTTATCTCGGGGAGCGAGGTCGGGCTGGGTAGGGTTAGTGCCAAACTAGAGACCGCTGGGGCAAAGCGATTGGTGCGGCTACCTGTCAGCGGGGCATTCCATTCGCCACTGATGGCTCGTGCCGCCGACGTGTTTGGGGCCGCGTGGGCGAAGATCCCGCTTGGCGCGCTGCGCCGCCGGCAGGTCTTCAATGCCGACGCCCAGGTGCACCTCGAGGCGGACGAGGCCCGCCGGCTGATGGTCGGCCAGCTCACCGGGCCGGTGCGGTGGACCCAGTCGGTGCACCGCCTGCAGCAGCTGGGGGTCGATGCCTACGTTGAAATTGGGCCTCGACGGACCCTCACCGGGCTGGTCAAAAAGATTCTACCGGCGGCAGTGGTTCACAATATCGAAGATCTCGCCAGCATGAAGACCGTTTTGGAGACCATCCATGTCGGCTGACGGCTTCAAGGATCAGGTCGTGCTCGTGACCGGCGGAAGCCGCGGCATCGGCCGGGCCGCCGCCGCGCTTTTCGGTCAGGCGGGAGCCACCGTCGCGATCACCTACAAGAGCCGCAAGCCGGAGGCCGACGCCCTGGTCGAGGAGCTGTCGCACCAAGGGAGGGAGGCGATGGCCGTCCAGGCCGACTTTGCCGACAGCGCCGCGCCCGGGATCGCGGTCGAGGCCGCGGTGAAGCGCTGGGGACGGCTCGACGTACTGGTCAACAACGCCGGTCTCACCCGCGACACCCTGGTGATGCGGATGAGTGAAGCCGATTGGGACATCGTGATCCAGACCAACCTGCGGGCCGCGTTCCTGGCGAGCAAAGCGGCCCTGCGACCCATGCTCAAGCAGAAGTACGGCCGGATCGTGAATGTCTCGTCCCTCGCGGGGGTGGTGGGGAATGCCGGGCAGGCGAATTACAGCGCCTCCAAAGCCGGCTTGATCGGTCTGACCAAGGCGCTGGCCAAAGAGGTCGGTTCGCGGAACATCACGGTGAATGCCGTCGCTCCGGGCTTCATCGAGACCGAGCTCACCAGCGGGCTTCCGGCTGAGCTACTGGAACGGGCTCGCCAGGCGGCGGCCATTCCGCGGATCGGCACGCCGGCGGACGTGGCACCGGCGATCGTCTTCCTCGCGTCCCGGGACGCCGCCTATATCACCGGCCAGGTTTTGGGCATTGACGGCGGGCTGCCAATTTAGGACGATTTGCGGGAGCTTCGACTAGAATTTGACCGCACTCGCAATAGCCAAAAGGGGAGTCGGATGGACGGCAGTAGTTACGAGAAGTTCAAGGGCATCATCGCCGAACAGCTCGGAGTGGAGCCCGAGCAAGTCACGCCAGACGCCTCGTTCGTCGACGACCTGAATGCGGATTCCCTCGACCTGGTCGAATTGATCATGGCGTTCGAGGAAGAATACGGGATGGAGATACCTGACGAAGACGCGGAAAAGATTCAAACCGTCGGAGCCGCCTGGGACTACGTCCAGGAGAAGCTCGGCATCACCACCTGAGCCGAAGGTCCCTCCGGCCGACGAGCCTTTACAGAAACTCCAGCGGACGCTTCGTGTTCGATTTCACGACGTCGCCCTGCTTCGGCAGGCGCTGACCCATCGCTCCTATAACAACGAGCATCCCGAGAGCGGGGCGGCGGACAACGAACGGCTGGAGTATCTCGGCGACGCGGTCCTCGAACTGATCGCCGCCGAGCATCTCTACCACACCTACCAGACGTCGGACGAGGGGGAGCTGACCCGGTTGCGGGCCTCGGTGGTCAACACCAAGAGCCTGGCCCGTCTGGCTTCCCGGCTCAGTCTTGGCGACTACCTCCTGCTGGGCAAGGGTGCCCACAAGACCGGGGCACGCTCGCTGCAGTCGATCCTGGCCAATACCTTCGAGGCCGTGATCGGGGCGATCTTCCTCGACCAGGGCTACCGCGCCGCCTACCGGCTGTTCAGCCGCAGCCTGATCGACGTGCAGGCCTGGCCGGACGACAACTACAAGGGTCGGCTGCAAGAAGTCACCCAGGAGCGCTTCCTGACGACGCCGCAGTACGAGATTGTGGGCGCCTCCGGCCCGGGACATCGCCGCGAGTACACCGCGCTGGTGACGTTCGGTGATGGGATCCGGGGAACCGGGAGTGGCCGAACCAAGCGGGCCGCCGAGCAAATGGCAGCTCGCGAGGCCTTGTCGGCGCTGGGAGCGCTCGACCACCCGCCGGCGCAGGACGAAGTCCTCGAAGCGGTCGCGGCGCACGAATCCCGCCGCGCGCCGGCTAACTAGCCGGCGACGTGGTGGACGCCCCGGTCGACTTCGGTTGCGACTACTGCAGGTCTGTGTGCCGCTGCGGATACGCGACCAAGTGGCGAAAGTTCAGCGGCCGAGGGCGCAGGCGAACGTGTCTCTAGAGTCCTTCGCGTGCTGTAGCCGCCAAGGCTAACGCTAACGCGCAGCCGGGACGATGCCCGCGACCATCGGGAGGTTTCGAACCCGAGCACTCCGGACACGCCCCGATGGATTTGACTGGGGTCAACCCGGCCCACTGGTGCTTGTCCAACAGGCGACGCAACTCGGCGTTCTCGGCTCGCAGAGTCTGGAGCTCGTCTTTGGCCATCCCGGGAAGGATTCTAGCCGTCAATGAGACTGGCTGATGTCGACGACGCAGAAGCGGTTGCCCTCTGGGTCGGCGAGGATGATGTAGTCCGCGTCCGGCGGTCGCTTATCCCAATGGACCTCGGTGGCGCCCAGCCTTATCAAGCGCTTCACCTCTCCCGCCTGATCCTCGGTGTACAGGTCGAGATGGATGCGAGGCGGCACTTGCACCGTGGAGTTAACTCTGTCGAGCGAGACGTTCGGACCGACCCCGTCCCTCGGATGTAGCAGAACGAAATCCTCGCTGTCGCCCTTTCGGGGCTCGTAGTCGAGCGCCGCGGTCCAGAAATCGGTCTGCCTTTTGAGATCGTCCACCCGCAATACGATTGAACCGATGCGAACCATCCGAGCAATCTACATGGTCAGAGGCACCCGTTGTAACTAGCGCAATTACCAGTATTTCAGCAGCGAAAAACCGCAACTGCTAGAGTTTGTGGGATCAGATATGGCCGCCTACAAGATCGGCGAGGTCGCGGAACTCCTCGGCGTCAGCGTCGATAGCGTCCGCCGACTTGCGGACAGCGGTCGCCTGACTACCGTCAGAACATCCGGCGGGCAGCGGGTTGTCGACGGCAGGCAGCTTGCGCGCTTCATGGCTGCGTCACCACCCGAGCCCAAAGCGGAAACGATCTCGGCGCGTTCCGCGCGCAATCATTTCCCGGGCATCGTGACCCGCGTTGTCAAAGACCGAGTGATGGCCCAGGTCGAGATCCAGGCTGGGTCGCATCGACTCGTGTCCTTGATTTCGCGTGAGGCGGCCGACGAGCTTGGCCTCGCGCCTGGCGTGCGGGCGGTCGCCGTGGTCAAGGCCACAAACGTGATCGTCGAGCTCCCGACCGGCTAGCCGGCCATGCGGACGAGGTTCCTGAGCGCCGTTGCAGCAGCCGCGCTACTCGTGGCTGGTTGCGGCGAAACGAGTCAGCCGACCTCTCCAACCAGCTCCGGGCCTAAAGGATCGATCACGGTCTTTGCGGCCTCGTCGCTGACGGCCGCCTTCGGCAGTATCAGCGCGGATTTCCAGAAAGCGTATCCCGGCACGATGATCCACTTCGCGTTCGCCGGCTCTGCGACGCTGGTAGCGCAGATCCAGCAAGGCGCGATTGGCGATGTCTTCGCCTCCGCTGACCAGGCGAACATGCAAAAGCTGGTCAATGGCGGCCTGACCGCGGGCTCGCCCTCAATCTTCGCTCGCAACAAGCTGCAGATTGTCGTCCCGGCGGGCAACCCCAAGCATGTCACGGGGCTGGCCGACCTGAGCCGCGCGGGACTCGTCGTGGTGCTCTGCGCCCCGGCAGTGCCCTGTGGTCACTACGCAGCCGAAGCCCTGAAGAAGGCCAACGTCACGGTGACGCCGGCGAGCCAGGAGACCGACGTGAAGGCCGTGCTCACCAAAGTCGCGCTGGGGGAGGCGGATGCCGGGATCGTCTATCTGACCGATGTCAAGGCTGCCGGTGTGCAACTGCAGGGCGTCGATATCCCCGATTCGCTGAACGTGATCGCCGACTATCCGATTGTGGTCCTCAAGGACAGCCAGGACGTTGGGCTGGCCAAGGCCTTCATCGGGTACATCCACGCGAATGGGCAGCGGACGCTGGCGCATTATGGCTTCCTCCCGGCGTAGGCGCGGCGGGACCGCGGCACCGCCTCTATTCATCCTGTTGGCTGCGGTCGGCGCCGCATTCTTCGTGTTGCCGCTGGCCGGTCTGCTGGTTCGAACGCCATGGGGATCAGCCTGGCAGTTGCTGACATCGTCGGAGGCCGTCACGGCGTTGCGCCTATCGCTGCTGGCATCGCTGTCCGCGACCGCGATTGCCGTTGTGCTCGGCGTGCCCCTGGCCTGGATGTTTGCCCGAATCGCCTTTCCGGGCCGCGCCGTCCTCCGAGCGCTGACGGTGCTGCCGATGGTGTTACCGCCGGTT